>NZ_BAAHAB010000005.1:0-247514 GCF_054777895.1 Nocardioides ultimimeridianus
CCGCCGCACAAACATTTCACAACAATCAAATGCATGACACACTGTTGAGTTCTCAAACATCAGACACACCCGCGTGTCTCACCGGTGACCCGGTGCCCTTTCGCGGGGCAACCTGAGCAACGCTACTCACGTTGCGGTACTCGGTCAACTTGACGTTGGCCCCGCCCCTCGGCGGTCGGTCTGGGCAAGCAAGAAGCCCTCGGTTTCCCCGGGGGCTTCGGCCGCTTGCGGCGACAGAGAGAACATTACAGACACACGAACGCCGTGCCAAATCGGGGGTCCCCTTCGGCGCCGGGAGGGCCGATCTACGCCTGAGTAGCGCCCCGTGCGGCACGCGCGCGCAGCTGCTGGAGCTGCTCGACGACCCGCTCGGGAGCCGTGCCGCCACGCCCGTTGCGCGACTCCACCGAGCCCTGCGCGGTGAGGACCAGGCGGACATCCGGGGTGAGCGCGGGCGAGATCTCCGCGAACTCCTCGTCGGTGAGCGCATCGAGCTCCACGCCGCGGGCCTCCGCCGTACGGACACAGGCACCGGCCAGCTCGTGGGCGATCCGGAACGGCACGCCCTGGCGCACCAGCCACTCGGCGATGTCGGTCGCCAGCGAGAACCCCTGTGGTGCGAGCTCTGCCATCCGCTCGACGTTGAAGACCAGCGTGGCGATCTGTCCGGTGAACGCCGGCAGCAGGACCTCGAGGGTGTCGACCGAGTCGAACACCGGCTCCTTGTCCTCCTGAAGGTCCCGGTTGTACGCCAACGGCAGCGCCTTGAGCGTGGTCAGCAACCCGGTCAGGTTCCCGACCAGTCGGCCCGCCTTGCCGCGGGCGAGCTCGGAGATGTCCGGGTTCTTCTTCTGCGGCATGATGCTCGACCCCGTGGACCAGGAGTCGTGCAGCGTCACGAAGTCGAACTCCTTGGTCGCCCAGAGGATGACCTCCTCGGCGATGCGGCTGACATCGATGCCGATCTGAGCGGTGACGTAGGCGAACTCGGCGACGAAGTCGCGGGCCGCCGTACCGTCGATCGAGTTGGCGGTCGAGCCGGTGAAGCCCAGCTCTCGTGCGACGAGCTCCGGATCGAGTCCGAGGCTCTGGCCCGCCAGCGCCCCCGAAGCGTACGGGGAGTCCGCCTCGACGCGGCGGCGCCAGTCGTCGATCCGCTCGACGTCGCGGACCAGGGGCCACGCGTGCGCGAGCAGGTGGTGCGACAGCAGCACCGGCTGGGCGTGCTGGAGGTGGGTGCGGCCGGGCATGATCGCGGGCTGGTCCCCGAGGTGGCGCTCGGCCTGCTCGGCGAGAGCTCCGACCAGGTCCAGGACCAGTCCCCGGATCCGGACGGCGTGGTCGAGCAGGTAGCAGCGGAACAGCGTCGCGATCTGGTCGTTGCGCGAGCGGCCGGCGCGCAGCTTGCCGCCGACGTCGGGCCCGACCTCCTCGATCAGCAGCCGCTCGAGCGCGCCGTGCACGTCCTCGTCGGACTCGGCAGGTCGGAGTGCACCGGAGGTGAAGCGATCTGCGAGGACGTCGAGCCCGCGGTGCAGCTCGTTCTCCTCCTCGGCGGTGAGGAGGCCGGCGGTGCCGAGCGCCTTGGCATGGGCGTGGGAGCCCGCGATGTCGTAGAGCCCCAGGCGCCAGTCGAAGTGGGTCGAGCGCGACAGCGCCTCGAGCTCCGGCGACGGTCCGCCCTGGAACCGGCCGCCCCACAGCTTGCCCTCGTTGGTGGTGCTGATCTCGCTCATGGCGTTCCTCCCACCGCTGCGATCGCAGCGCGCATCATGTCGGGCATGTCGTCCGAGGCCGCTGAGCCGTCGGCGGCGAGGTCGTCCGGCGTCCACCAGGCAGCACGGAAGATGTTGCCCACCTCGCCGGCGTCGAGGCCGTCGAACCTCACCGTGACGTCCTCCTCGAGCGGGAGCGCGAAGAAGGTCGAGTGGGACACGTAGTCGGTGCCGTTCCAGGAGAACGGGTGCGTGCCGGTGCCGAGCGGGCCGACGACGGAGGCGAGGTCCGCGACGATGCCCGTCTCCTCGACGAGCTCGCGGAGTGCCGCCTCCTCGTGCGACTCCCCCGGGTCGACGGCGCCTCCGACGCTGATCCAGTGCAGGTCGCCGGGACGGGCCGGATCCTGCGCCTCGAGCAGCAGCACGCGTCCCTGCGGCGACACCGGCAGCAGCCGCGCGGCCGTGCGGTGGATGGGCTCGGGCATCAGTCGGTCCCGAGCTCCATAGCGGCCTCCTCGATCACGGCCTGCGCATCGGGGTCCTCGACCACGTCCGGATTGGCGGTGATCTGGTCGTAGCCGCCGGCCGGGAGCTCGCCGAACAGGGTGCCGTTCTCGACGAGCACCGTGCCCTGGTCGAGCGGCTGTCCGGCGTACAGCTCGAGCTTGGCGCGGCTGTCGGCGATGTCGAGGTTGCGCATCGTCAGCTGCCCGATCCGGTCCGTCGGGCCGAAGGCGGCGTTCTCGACGCGCTCCATCGAGAGCTTCTCGGGGTGGTAGGAGAAGTTCGGGCCCTCGGTGTTGAGGATCGTGTAGTCGTCGCCGCGGCGCAGCCGCAGGGTGACCGAGCCGGTGACCAGCGACGCGATCCAGCGCTGGATCGACTCGCGCAGCATCAGGGCCTGCGGGTCCAGCCAGCGGCCCTCGTAGAGCAGCCGGCCGAGCTTGCGGCCCTCCAGGTGGTAGTTGGCGAGGGTGTCCTCGTTGTGGATGGCGTTGAGCAGGCGCTCGTACGCCGCGAAGAGCAGCGCCATCCCCGGGGCCTCGTAGATGCCGCGCGACTTGGCCTCGATGATGCGGTTCTCGATCTGGTCCGACATGCCGAGGCCGTGACGACCGCCGATGGTGTTCGCCTCGTGCACGAGGGCCACCGCTTCGTCGTACCGCTTGCCGTTGAGGGCGACCGGGCGGCCCGCCTCGAAGGTGACGGTGACGTCCTCGGTCTCGATCGCGACGCTCGGGTCCCAGAACTTCACGCCCATGATCGGCTCCACGATCTCGAGCGAGACGTCGAGGTGCTCGAGGACCTTGGCCTCGTGCGTCGCGCCCCAGATGTTGGCGTCGGTGGAGTAGGCCTTCTCGGTGGAGTCGCGGTACGGCAGGTCGTGCGCGGCGAGCCACTCGCTCATCTCGTGCCGGCCGCCGAGCTCGTTGACGAAGTCGGCGTCCAGCCACGGCTTGTAGATGCGCAGCTCCGGGTTGGCCATCAGGCCGTAACGGTAGAACCGCTCGATGTCGTTGCCCTTGTACGTCGAGCCGTCGCCCCAGATGTTGACGTCGTCGGCCTGCATGGCCCGCACCAGCATCGTGCCGGTGACGGCGCGGCCCAGCGGCGTGGTGTTGAAGTAGGCCTTGGAGCCGGAGCGGATGTGGAAGGCGCCGCACGCGAGCGCGGCCAGGCCCTCCTCGACCAGCTGCGGCTTGATGTCGACCGCGCGGGCGATCTCGGCGCCGTACTGCCGCGCCCGGACGGGTACGCCGGCGATGTCGGGCTCGTCGGGCTGCCCGATGTCGGCGGTGTAGGTGCACGGGATCGCTCCCTTGTCCCGCATCCAGGCGACAGCGACCGAGGTGTCGAGCCCACCGGAGAACGCGATGCCGACCTTCTCGCCGACGGGGAGGGACGTGAGGACCTTGCTCATTCGGTGATGCTTCCTTCTGCGAGGGCGGTGAACTTCTTGGCCAGCTTGTCGCCGCCGGCCGGGTCGCGGCCGATGACGAGGACCGTGTCGTCGCCGGCGATGGTGCCGAGCACGTCCAGCAGGTCCGCACGGTCGACGGCGCTGGCGAGGAACTGGGCCGCACCCGGCGGGGTGCGGAGGATGACCAGGTTGGCGCTCGCCTCGGCGCTCACCAGGAGCTCGGTGGCGAGGCGGGCGAGCCGGTGGCCGGCGGCCGCGGACTCCCCCGCGACCGGGGTGCGGTCGCCGCCGAGCGCCGGGACGGCGTACACCAGCGAGCCGGAGGGGGCGCGGACCTTGACGGCGTCCAGCTCCACGAGGTCGCGGCTGAGCGTGGCCTGGGTGACGTGGACGCCGCGCTCGGCGAGCAGCTCGGCCAGCTCGGGCTGCGAGTGCACCTCACGGCCGCCGAGCAGCTCGGTGATCAGCTGGAGGCGGGCGCTCTTGGTCAGCGGGGTCAGGGCGTGCTCGCTCATCCGCCGGTCCCGCGTCGCTCGTGCAGCCAGGCCAGGATCGCCTTCTGGGCGTGCCGGCGGTTCTCGGCCTCGTCCCAGACCACGCTCTGCGGACCGTCGATGACCTCGGCCTCGATCTCGCTGCCCCGGTACGCCGGCAGGCAGTGCAGCACGATCGCGTCGTCGTTCGCGGCCGCCATCAGGTCGGAGGTGACGGCGTACGGGGCGAAGACCGCACGCCGGGCCGCGGCCTCGTCCTCCTTGCCCATCGACACCCAGGTGTCGGTGACCACGACGTCGGCGTCCTTCACGGCGACGTCGGCGTCGACGGCGATCCGCACCGAGCCGCGCGTCCGCTCGCCGATCTCGGCGGCGGCGTCGAGCACGGTGGCATCGGGCACGTAGCCCTCCGGGCAGCCGAAGACGACGTGCATCCCCGCAGTCACGCCGGCGAGCGCCCAGGAGTTGCCCATGTTGCAGGCCGCGTCGCCGAGGAAGGCCGCCGTCAGGCCGGCCGTCTCCCCCTTGTGCTCGCGGATCGTGAGCAGGTCGGCGAGCAGCTGGCAGGGGTGGAACTCGTCGGTGAGGGCGTTGACGACCGGTACGCCGGACATCGCGGCCATCTCGTCGAGGGCGGTCTGGGCGTAGGTGCGCCACACGATCATCGAGGCCTGGCGACCCAGCACCCGGGCCACGTCGGCGACCGACTCGCGCTTGCCGATGCCGGCCAGCGCTCCGTCGACGAGCATCGCGTTGCCGCCGAGCTCGGCGATGCCAGCAGCGAAGGACGCCTGGGTGCGCAGCGTCGGCTTGTCGAAGATCATCGCGACCGTGTGCGGGCCGGCCAGCGGCTTGGCGTCGTACGGCGCTGCCTTCAGGGTGGCCGCGAGGTCGAGGACCTCCGCCTGCTCGGCGGGTGTGAGGTCGTCGTCGCGGAGGAAGTGTCGGGTCATCGGGCGACTCCTGCAGCGTCGAGGATGGACGGCCAGGCGGCCACGAACGCGTCGATGTCGTCGGCGGTCACGACCAGGGGCGGCGCGAGCCGGATCCGGTCCGGGCCGGTGGCGTTGATGATCCAGCCGGCGTCCTGCGCCGCGGTGACGACCGCGGGTGCCTGCTCCGCGGCCAGGGTCAGGCCGACCAGGACGCCGCAGCCACGGACCTCGGTCACGCGCGGGTCGTCGGCGAGGCCGGCACGGAGCCGGTCGCCCATCGCGACCGCATTGCCCAGCAGGCCGTCGGACTCGATGGTGTCGATGACCGCGAGCGCCGCGGCGGTCGCGACCGGGTTGCCCCCGAAGGTCGTGCCGTGGTTGCCCGGCTGGAGGAGCGTCGCGGCGTCACCGAGACCGATGCAGGCACCGATCGGGATGCCCCCGGCGAGGCCCTTCGCGAGCGTGACGATGTCGGGGACGACGCCGGAGGGGTGGCTGGCCAGCCAGTGACCGGTACGGCCCATCCCGCTCTGGATCTCGTCGAGCCAGAGCAGGGCGCCGTGCTCGGTGGCGATCCGCCGAGCGGCGACGAGGAACTCCGTGGATGCCACGTTGACCCCGGCCTCACCCTGGAGCGGCTCGATGATCACGGCGGCCGTGTTGTCGTCGACCGCGGCGGCGAGCGCGTCCGCGTCGGCGTACGGGACCCAGGTGACGTCGCCGGGCAGCGGCTCGAACGGCTCGCGGTAGGCGGCCTTCGAGGTGAGTGCGAGGGCGCCCATCGTGCGGCCGTGGAAGGCCTGCTCCATCGCCACGATGCGCGTGCGACCGGTGCGCCGGGTCATCTTGAGGGCGGCCTCGTTCGCCTCCGCGCCGGAGTTGCAGAAGAAGACGCGACCGTCCGTGCCGGGGGCGACGACGGCGAGCAGCTTCTCGGCGAGCTCGATCTGCGGGGTGCTGGCGAAGAAGTTGGAGATGTGGCCGAGGGTCTCCAGCTGCTTCGTGACCGCACCGACCAGGGCCGGGTGAGCGTGACCGAGGGTGTTGACCGCGATGCCGCCGAGGAAGTCGACGTACTCCTTGCCGTCGACGTCGCTCACCCGCACGCCGTTGCCGCTGGCCAGGACCAACTTGGGGGTGCCGAAGGTGTTCATGACGGCGCCGGCGTACCGGTCCAGCCATTCGCTCGAGGTGCTCATCTGCCCACCTCCCGGGCCTTGCGCGTCTTGGTGCTCACCCCGGGCAGCACCTGCGTGCCGACGCCCTCGTCGGTGAACAGCTCGAGCAGCACCGCGTGCGGCTCGCGGCCGTCGACCACGGTGGCGCGCGGGACTCCCCCGCGCACCGCCTGCAGACAGGCGGTCATCTTCGGGATCATCCCGCTGGCCAGCGACGGGACCATCGCCTCGAGCGCCTCCGGGCTGATCTCGCCGATGACCTCGTCGGGGTCGGGCCACGACGCGTAGAGGCCCTCGACGTCGGTCAGGACGAGCAGCTTCTCGGCGCCGAGCGCAGCGGCCAGGGAGGCCGCCGCGGAGTCGGCATTGACGTTGTGCACGACGCCGGAGGCGTCGGGCGCGACGCTGGAGACGACCGGGATCCGGCCGGCCTCGATCAGGTCGATCACCGACTCGGGACGCACGTGGGTCACCTCGCCGACGAGGCCGAGGTCGACCTCCTCGCCGTCGACGACGGTGCCGGTCGCGGTGGCCGTGAACAGGCCCGCGTCCTCACCGGAGAGGCCGACCGCGAGCGGGCCGTGCTCGTTGATCAGGCCGACCAGCTCGCGCTGGACCTGGCCGACGAGGACCATGCGGACCACGTCCATCGCCTCGGGCGTCGTCACTCGCAGGCCACCGCGGAACTCCGACTCGATGCCGAGGCGGTCGAGCATCTGCGAGATCTGCGGGCCACCGCCGTGCACGACGACCGGGCGGAAGCCGGCGAACCGCAGGAACGCGATGTCCTCCGCGAACGCGCGCTTGAGGGTGTCGTCGGTCATGGCGTTGCCGCCGTACTTGATGACGACGATTTTTCCGTGGTAGGCCTTCAGCCACGGCAGCGCTCCCGCGAGCGTGGTGGCCTTGGTCTGGTCGGGGCGTCCGGGCTGGTTCATGAGCTGTAGGCGCTGTTCTCGTGGACGTAGGCGTGGGTGAGGTCGTTGGTCCAGACGGTGGCCTGGGCGTCGCCCGCCTTCAGGTCGATGGTGACGGTAACCGAGCGCGGCGTGAGGTCGACCGTGGCGGGGTCCGCGGCGGGCGTCGACTTCCGGCACACCCACACGTCGTTGATCGCGACGTCGAGGTCGGCCGGGTCGAAGGCGGCGCTCGTCGTACCGACGGAGGCGAGGATGCGGCCCCAGTTCGGGTCGTTGCCGAACACCGCGGCCTTGAACAGATTGCTCCGAGCGACGCTGCGGCCCACCTCCACCGCCTCGTCCTCGGTGGCGGCGTTGACGGTCGTGATCGCGATCTCGTGGCTGGCGCCCTCGGCGTCGGCGAGGAGCTTCGTGGCCAGGGTCGTGCACAGCTCGGTGAGGGCGGCGGTGAACTCCTCGGGCGTGGGCGTGACCCCGCTGGCGCCGGAGGCCATCACGGTGACCGTGTCGTTGGTGGACTGGCAGCCGTCGGAGTCGAGCCGGTCGAAGCTGACCTTCGCCGCGGCGCGCAGGGCCCGGTCGAGCTCGGTCGCGGGTACGACGGCGTCGGTGGTGATCACGACCAGCATCGTGGCGAGCGCCGGGGCGAGCATGCCCGCGCCCTTGGCCATGCCGCCGATGGACCAGCCGTCGCCCTCGACCACGACCTGCTTGCTCACCGTGTCGGTGGTCATGATGGCGTGTGCCGCGTCGTCGCCGCCATCGGTCGACAGCCGCGCTGCAGCGTCGGCGACGCCGCCGAGGATGTTCTCGCGGGTGCTGGTCAGGCCGATCAGCCCGGTGGAGCAGACGACCACGTCGCCCGCCCCGATGCCGACGAGCTCGGCGACCTTCTCCGCGGTGGCGTGGGTGGTCTGGAAGCCCTCGGGGCCGGTGTAGCAGTTGGCGCCGCCGGAGTTGAGGGCGACGGCCTTGACGACGCCGTCCTTCACGACCTGCTCGCTCCACAGGACCGGGTTGGCCTTGCAGCGGTTGCTGGTGAACACGGAGGCGGAGTCGAAGGTGGGGCCCTGGTTGACGACGAGGGCGAAGTCCTTGGCGCCGGTCGACTTCAGGCCGGCGGCGACGCCGGCCGCGACGAAGCCGGCGGGATGGGTGACGCTCACGATGGTGATCCTTGCGTTAGCTGAGGTGGGAGGGGACGGCAGGGGCGGTGTCGTGCCCCGATCGTCGCCACGCCTCTTCGGCCCGGTCGGCCTGCCCGGTCCGCACCAGGATCCAGTCGGTGTCGTACGTCGACAGGGTCAGCACCGGGATCCCGGCCTCGGCCAGCGGCGCCAGCAGCGCGGCGAGCACGCCGACCTCGTCGAACGCGAGGTCCTCGGCGACCCGGAAGGCCGTGAACGGCTTCTCGTGCTTGGCCTTCTTCGGGACGCTGCGGCCCGCGCAGATCACGGTCGTCTCGGTCGCGGTCGCGGTGATCGAGAAGATCGAGGACGACTCGGCCCACTCGGGGATCTCCGCACCGGCCGCGAGCCGGACGACGGCCAGGGTCTCGGGGTAGCGGGCGAGGCGGAAGGTCCGGGACGGCTCGGTCACGGCGCGACTCCTACGGTCGAGAGGCCGGTGGTCTCGGGGAAGCCGAGAGCCAGGTTCATGCACTGTACGGCGGCACCGCCGGTGCCCTTCGCCAGGTTGTCGATGGCGCCCACGACCACGAGCCGGCCGGCGGTCTCGTCGACGGTCACCTGCAGGTGGACGGCGTTGGAGCCGAGCACGCTCTGGGTCTGCGGCCACTGACCGGCCGGCAGCAGGTGGACGAACGGCTCCTCGGCGTACGCGTCGAGATAGGCCTGGCGGGCCTGCTCGGCGGTGACGCCGGCCGCGATCGGGGCGCTGCAGGTGGCGAGGATGCCGCGGCTCATCGGGACCAGCAGCGGGGTGAAGGAGACCTTGACCTCCGCGTCGGTGAGGCGGCCGAGGTTCTGGGTGATCTCCGGGGTGTGCCGGTGGACGCCGCCGACGCCGTAGGCGCTGGTGTTGCCCATGGTCTCGCTGCCGAGCAGGTGCGGCTTGGCGGACTTGCCGGCACCGCTGGTGCCGGACGCGGCGACCACCACGACGTCGGGCTCGATCAGGCCGGCCGCGACCGCCGGGGCCAGCGCAAGGCTGGAGATGGTCGGGTAGCAGCCGGGGACCGCGATCCGCTTGGCGCCCTCGAGCCTCGCCCGCAGACCGGGCAGCTCGGGCAGGCCGTAGGGCCAGGTGCCGGCGTGGTCGCTGCCGTAGAAGCGCTCCCACTCGGCGGCGTCCTCGAGCCGGAAGTCGGCGCCGCAGTCGACGACGACGACGTCCTCGCCGAGCTGCTCGGCGATGGCGGCGGACTGGCCGTGCGGGAGTCCGAGGAAGACGACGTCGTGACCGGCGAGGTTCTCCACCGTGGTCTCGAGGAGGACACGGTCGGCGAGCGGCAGCAGGTGGGGCTGGAGGGAGCCCAGCGTCTCCCCGGCGTTCGACCCGGCGGTGAGTGCGCCGATCTCCACGCCGGGATGGCCGAGCAGCAGCCGGAGCACCTCGCCTCCGGCGTACCCACTGGCGCCGGCGACGGCGACCTTGACCTTGTCCATATGCATGATCATACACAACCCTGCATGTTCATGTGCAACGGGTTTCGGGCGCTGAAACCGGGCCCCGGGAAATGTGAAGGCGGACTGAAACCGCCCACCCTCACTCTAGGGGCATGAACCCCACCACTCCCCTCGCCGTCGAGGCGGTCGGCCTGGTCAAGACCTTCGGAGACTTCCGTGCCGTCGACGGCATCGACCTGGAGGTACGCCGGGGCGAGGTCTTCGGCGTGCTCGGCCCCAACGGCGCCGGCAAGACCACGACCCTGTCCATGCTCGCGACCCTGCTGCCGATCGACGGAGGTCGCGCGTCCATCTTCGGCATCGACGTGCAGTCGCGGCCGCACCAGATCCGCCAACTCGTCGGCGTGACCGGGCAGTACGCCTCGGTCGACGAGAACCTGACCGCGGCCGAGAACCTCGTCCTGTTCGCGCGGCTCCTCGGCCGCTCGACGCGGCAGGCCCGAGTCATCGCCGGGGAGCTGCTCGAGCGGTTCGACCTCACCGACGCCGCCACCCGCCAGATCAAGGACTTCTCCGGGGGCATGCGGCGCCGGCTCGACCTGGCCGCCTCGCTCATCGCCCAGCCGCCGCTGATCTTCCTCGACGAGCCGACCACCGGGCTCGACCCCCGCACCCGCGGGCAGATGTGGGACACGATCCGCGAGCTCGTCGCGAACGGCGCGACGATCCTGCTGACCACCCAGTACCTCGACGAGGCCGACCAGCTCGCCGACCGGATCGCGGTCATCGACCGCGGCCGCAAGGTCGCCGAGGGCACCCCCGAGCAGCTCAAGTCGAGCGTCGGCGACTCCACGCTGCACGTGCGGTTCGCCGACAAGGACCGCACCACGCAGGCCGCGACCATCGTCGAGCGCCTGCTCGGCGAGGCGCCGGTGCTGACCCCCGAGGCCGGCGGGCTGAATGTCGCGCTGGCGGACGCGAACCGCGCCGCCGACGTACTCATCGCGCTGCGGGAGGCGCAGCTCGACATCACCACCGCCTCGGTGCGCCAGCCCACCCTCGACGAGGTCTTTCTCGCCCTCACCGGGCACCACTCCGACGACGACACCGCTGACACCGAGACCGGACGGGAGGTGGCCTGAGATGACCACCCTGCAGAGCACCCCTCAGACCCTGGTCGGCGGCGCGCTCGCCGACCCCACCACGGGCCTGGCCGTGCGGCCCGGCCTGCGCGACACCGTGCACCAGACGCTGGCCATGGCGTGGCGGGCGCTGAAGAAGATGCGCCGCAACCCGGAGCAGTTCTTCGACGTCGCGCTCCAGCCGATCCTGTTCACCGCGATGTTCGGCTACATCTTCGGCGGCGCGATCTCCGGATCGGTGAGCGCGTACCTGCCGCTGATGATCCCCGGCATCCTCGCCCAGACCACCCTGACGGCGTCGATGGCCAGCGGCACCCAGATGCGCGAGGACATGGACAAGGGCGTCTTCGATCGCTTCAAGTCGCTGCCCATCGCACGGATCGCCCCGCTGGCGGGACCGGTCATCGCGGACCTGCTGCGGTACGGCATCGCGGCGACCATCACCATCGCCGTCGGCATGCTGATGGGCTACCGGCCCGGCGGCGGCGTCGGCGGTGTCGCGGCGGGCTGGCTGCTGACGATCGTCGCGGGCTGGTCGCTGTCGTGGATCTTCGTCGCGCTCGGCACCGTCGCTCGCTCCGCCATGGCCGTGCAGGGCATCGGCATGATGATCATGTTCCCGCTGACGTTCCTGTCGAACGCCTACGTGCCGACCAGCACCCTGCCGGGCTGGCTCAAGACCTTCGTGCAGCTGAACCCGGTCTCGCACGTCGTCACCGCGGTCCGGGACCTGATGAACCGGGGCGACGTCACCATCGAGGTGCTCTGGGCCCTCGGCGGCTGCGCCATCGTCGTCGCGATCTTCGCGCCCCTGGCCGTGCGGAGCTACGCGCGCAAGATGTGAGCCGTCAGTAGAGCCGGGTGACCAGGCGCCGGGCGTCGTCGAGCAGATCTGCTCCGCGGCGCCCGGCGTACTCGCGTTGCGCCTGCTCGAGCACACCGGGGGCGATCCGCTCGGCGTCCTTGACGGCCCGCTCCCAGCGCAGCGCGGGTGCGAAGCGGTGGTAGGACAGGCCGTCGGCCACGACCAGCAGCCGGAGCGCGTCGGCCGGTGGCAGGGCGTCGCGGTTCAGCGACCACAGGCCGAGCGAGAACAGCAGTACGCCGGCGACGGGAAGGTCGATCATCTGGCGCGAGTCGGCGAGCACGGCGGACGCCTTGGCCGCGAGCGCGGCGTACAGGTCGGCACCCTGGTCGCCCTCCGCGTGCCGGACGTGGGCCGCGAGCGCGCTGGCCTCGGTGAAGATCACCCAGGGCACCATGTTCGGGCCGTCCTCGGCTCCCGGGAACCGGAGCTGGGACATCGCGGCGATGCTGTCA
This sequence comes from Nocardioides ultimimeridianus, assembly GCF_054777895.1. Classification (NCBI taxonomy): domain Bacteria; kingdom Bacillati; phylum Actinomycetota; class Actinomycetes; order Propionibacteriales; family Nocardioidaceae; genus Nocardioides; species Nocardioides ultimimeridianus. The sequence continues at coordinate 12,217 of NZ_BAAHAB010000005.1, forward strand.
CGGAAGCGGGCGAGCCCCTCGTCGATGCGCCCGCGCGCGAGCAGGACCTCCCCGCACAGGGAGTGGAAGGCGCCCTGCGACCCGAAGGGGCCCTGGCCGCTGATCTCGCCGAGTGCCTCGACGATCCGCTCGGCCTCGTCGACCCGCCCCGTCTCGAGGGCGGCCATGCCGAGGATCACCTCCGCCTGCACCACGTCGTCGGTCGCGCCGAGCCGCCGGAGGGCGGGCAGCGCGGCCGAGGCGTGCGCGGCGGCGCCGGCGACGTCGCCGATCTGGGCGTACAGGGCGCAGAGCTGGGCGTGCAGCGACGCGCCGAGCCACGGACCGTGCTCGCCGGTGGTCAGCTCGAGAGCCGCGCTCGCCGCCTCGATCGCCCCGGAGGGATCCGCGCCGTTCTCGCGCTCGTGGCTGAGGAACTGGTACGCCGTCGCCCGCACGCGGGGGTCGGGGTCCTGCGTGAGTCCCTCCAGCAGCGCCTCGGTCTCCCCGGTGCCGCGCCGGTCGTGGGCGAGCAGGATGGCGAGCATCGTGCGGAGGTGGGCGCTGGGCGAGTCGATGCCGATGCGGTCGGCGATGCCCCGCAGCACGGCCTCCTCGACGGCGCCGGTCAGGATGGCGCCCATCAGGCAGCTGGCGAGCGCGACGCGCGTCGGCTCGACCAGGTCGTCCGGGGGCACCCAGTCGTCGATCGCGCGCGCGACTGCGGGGCCGACCGTGAAGGCCCGCGGGTAGTCGCCGACGATCGCCCAGTAGCCGCCCAACGCGCTGAAGATCCTCACCACGGCGCCCCGATCGCCGGCCGCGATCGCCTGGCGGAGGACGTCGGCCAGGTTCGTGCTCTCGGCGCGCACCGCGCCGACCGCCTCGACCTGGTCGGTGGTGAACAGCCGGGCACCCCACGCGGTGCAGAAGTCGGCTGCCCACGCGCGCTGGGCGGCCACGGCGTCGTCCCGCTCCCCCGCGTCGACCAGCTGCATCCGGCCGAACTCGCGCACCGTCTCCAGCATCCGGTAGCGCACCCCCACCGGATCCTCGCGGGGGCCGTCGACGGGAGCCTCGGAGACGACGAGCAGTGAGCTGTCGACGAGCCGCTCGACGACGGCCAGCGCATCCGGGCCGAGCATCGCCTCGGCGCCGCCGATCGCGAAGCCGTCGTGGAAGACCGAGAGCCGACGCAGAGCCCGTCGCTCGGCCTGGTCCAGGAGGTTCCAGGACCAGTCGATGACGGCGAGCAGGGTCTGGTGCCGGTCCGGGGCGCTCCGGTCGCCGCCGCGGAGCAGGGCGAAGCGGTTCTCCAGGCGTACGTCGACCTCGGCGACGCTCATCGCCCGCACCTTCACCGCGGCCAGCTCGATCGCGAGCGGCAGGCCGTCGAGGCGAGTGACGATGCGCGCGATCGTGTCCGCGGGCAGGGCGACTCCGGGCCGCGCGGCCGCTGCCCGCTGGCAGAACAGCTCGGCCCCGTCGGCGACGTCGAGGGTGCTCAGCGGGAAGACCTGCTCCGCTGCGATCGCGAGCGGGATCCGGGTCGTCGTCAGCACCCGCAGCCGGGGTGCGGCCGTCACCAGGAACGCGACCAGGTCGGCCACCGCCCCGATCAGGTGCTCGCAGTTGTCGAGCACGAGCAGGGTGGAGGCCTGGTCGAGCTGCTGCGCGATCCGGGTGCGGACGTCGCGGCGCTCCGCGGCGGTCAGCACCCGGCGCCCGCTCACCGAGTCGCGTACGCCGAGCGCGGAGCCGATCTCGGAGGCGAGGTCCTCGGGGTCGACCACGCCGACGAGCTCCACGACGTGGACCACCGGCTGTTCGGCGTACGCCGCCGCGAGCTGGGCCAGGCGCGTCTTGCCCAGACCGCCCGGGCCCAGGATCGACACGACTCGGTGCGCGCGCAGCAGGCCGCGCAGCTCGTCAAGGGCGTCGTCACGGCCGACCAGGCTGGAGGCGTAGTGGCGCAGCCCCGAGCGGACCGGGCTGTCGCTGGCCAGCAGCTCGCGGTGGAGCTCCTGCAGGGCCGGCGACGGGTCGATGCCGAGCCGGTCGGCCAGGGCGGTGCGGTGCTGCTCGTACCACTCCAGGGCGGCGGGTACGCCGTGGACGGCCGCCGTCGCCCGCAGCAGCGCCGCCACGACCTCCTCGTCGGGGGTCGCGCGCTCGAGGAGCGGCAGGGCCTCGGCGTACGAACCCTGCGCGGCCAGGCGCAGCCCCACCGGCCGCAGGGCCCAGGCGTCGACCTCCTCCGGCGCGAGGGCGAGCCGGTAGCCGACCGCGGTGCGCTCGATCGCGGCCGCGGACGTGGCCGATCGGGCGCGTGAGACGACGACCTGGAGCGCCTTCGCCGGGTTGGCCGGGAGGGCGTCGGTCCAGATCTCCTCGATCAGGGCCTTCTCGCCGGCGCCGCGCGGGCCCGCCTCGACCAGCGCACGGAGCAGCGCGTGCGTCCGCTCGCCCGGGACCGGGGAGCCGTCCCAGGTCACGTCGTCGAGGACGCCCAGGCGGGTCATTGCGCGATCACCAGGGCGCCCAGCGCGACGAGCCAGCTGACGAAGCTGCCGACCAGGAAGTACTCGGTCAGGAGGTGGATGCGGTCCTCGCCGCGCCGCGACTGCAGCTCGGGGAACCGGAGCAGGCCCTTGGCCGCGATCACCACGCCGGCCGCCGTGAGGGCGCCGCCGAGGCCGCAGCCGAAGATGACCAGACGCTCCATCGGTCCGAGCAGCCGCCCGCCCTTGAGCTCCTGCTCGGGACCGCTCGGGGTGTCCTGGCGCATCGGGCTGATGGTGTGGGTGGCCGAGAGGACCAGCCGGACCACGACGTTGCCGGTCGACAGCTGGACCAGTGCGGCGCCCGTGACGAGCAGCAGCCGGTCGGCCGAGATGCCCTGCAGCACCGGCAGGGACGCGTCATCAAGCCAGTCCTGGAGCGGACCGGCGGCGGTCCCGGCCCAGGGCGAGCAGAGGATCGCCATCCCGAGCGCGACCGCGAGCAGGGTCAGGGGGACGGCAGGCCGGTTGCGCCCGAAGCCGCGGGTGACGGTGCGGCCCCACCCCAGGGTGACCAGGACGAGGACCACGACCGCTGCCAGGTCGCGGACATGGGTGAGCCCGCCGAGCAGGGCGACGGACACCACGGTCGCAGCGCCGACGCACTCGGGCAGCAGGGGGCGGTGGCGCAGCGAGTGCACGAGATCGGTGACGCCGAGGCCGATCAGCAGCAGCGCGACCCAGCTCATCCGCGTCCTCCCGTCTTCAGCCCACCTGTGCCAGCAGCTCGTCGGCGCGCACCAGCGTCCCGAGCCCGTCGCGCCGCACCCGTTGGGACAGGGCCGACGCCGAGACGCCGAGATCCGCGGCCAGCTCGCGCTGGGTGCGGCCCTCGAGCATCCCGCGCAACAGCATGACCGATCGCTCCGACAGTGCACCGACGAGCTCGTCGCGGCACAGGAGCGCGGCATTGACGGCCTCGGGCCGCGGTCCGTCCACCTCCGGTGCGCAGGCGTACGCCGTGCGCGACCCCCGCAGCGCCGCCCGGCCCGACGCGGCCTCGGCCTGCTCGATGGCGTCGCGTGCCGCCCACCAGGCCGGCCCGTCCTCGACCCGTGGCTCTTGGCTGAGCACCGAGGTGGTCCCCCAGCCGATGCCGTGCCGGACGTCGTGCGCGGGCAGCAGCGCGAGCCGCAGGGCGAGCGAGGCCCGGCACGCCTCGCCCACGGTGGCGAAGCACCCCTGGTACTCGTCGCCCACGGTGATCCGCAGCGGCACCACCGGCGACATCCGGGCGTTGACCGCCTCGATCGCCGTGGCGACCAGGGCGTGCAGGTCCTCCCGGCGCGCCCACTCCGCCTTGGAGCCGACGACGTCGCCGATCAGCGCAGCGAGCGGAGGTCGGGTCACTGGGACAGCATATACCTTCATTTGTAGGAAATGAAGGTATATGCTTCATCGGTCGGTCCGGACGCTCAGACGCGCTGGACCGCCCCGGTCAGCTCCGCGGCGCGCGCCACGGCCGCGTCCCGCGCGGCCCCCGTCTCGGCCTCGGTGAGCGTGCTGTCGGGCGACCGGAAGCGGAGCGCGAAGGCCAGCGACTTGCGCCCCTCCCCGATCTGCTCACCGGTGTAGACGTCGAAGAGCCGGACCGACTCGAGCAGCTCGCCGGCGCCCTCGCGCAGGGCCTCCTGCACCGCGGCCACCGTCACGTCGGCGTCCACCACCAGCGCGACGTCCTCCTTGGCGAGCGGCATCGTCGAGAACGACGGCCCGGGTCGTACGTCGGGCGCAGCACCCATCAACAGATCGAGATCGATCTCCAGGACCGCCGTACGCTGCGGCAGGCCGAAGGCCCGGCAGACCGCGGGGTGCAGCTCGCCCGCGTGCCCGAGCACCGCGTCGTCGATGCGCAGCTCGGCGCACCGGCCGGGGTGCCACGGGGCGAGCGTCGCGGCGGTCGTCGTGACCGCCACGCCCAGCTCCTCGGCCAGGCGACGCACGAGCCCGATCGCGTCCGACCAACCGGCGGTGCGGCCCGCGCCCCACCAGCCCGCACGCTCGGACTCGCCGGCGAGGACCGCGGCCAGGTGCAGCGGCTGGCGCGGGAGCGCGTCGAGCAGCGCCTGCAGCTCGGCCTCGCTCGGCCGGCCGTCGACGCCGTAGATGGGCGTGCCGCCACCGGTCGGGAACGCGACCGTGGCCGTCTCGAACAGCGCGACACCCTGCGCGCCGCGACCCAGGTTGCGGTTCGCGGCCTTGAGGATCCCCGGCAGCAGGGTCGTGGTGTACGCCGGCTCCTCGGAGCTGATCGGGTTCGCCAGGCCGACTGTCGTGCGACGCGGGTCGTCGGCGGGCAGCCCGAGCTGGTCGAAGGTCGCCGTGCCGACGAACGGGAAGCTGACCACCTCGACGCAGCCGGCGCCCGCGAGGGTCCGGCCGACGCGGCGGCGCAGCTGCTGGGAGCGGGTGAGCCCGCGACCGGTGGCGCGCCGCGGCAGCACGGACGGCACCTCGTCGTACCCGACGATCCGGACGACCTCCTCGACCAGGTCGTAGGGGTCGTTGAGGTCGGGGCGCCAGCTCGGCGGGGTGACCCGGAGGGTGTCGCCCGACTCCTCGACGGCGGCGCCGATCGCGGTCAGGTCCTTGACGACCGTGGCGTCGTCGACCGCGATGCCGCTGATCCGGGCGGGCAGGTCGGTGGCGATGGTGATGCTCGCCGGCTCGGGAGCCGCGCCGACCAGCGTGAAGCCGGGATCGGCGGTGGCGCCACCGTGGGCGACGAGCAGCTCGACGATCCGGTCGGCCGCGACGGCGGGCAGCAGCGGGTCGACGCCACGCTCGAAGCGCTTGGACGCCTCCGAGCCGAGCTTGTGCCGCTTCTGCTGGCGGAAGATCGTGGTCGGGTCGAAGTGCGCCGCCTCGATCACGATGTCGGTGGTCGACGCCGAGATCTCGGTGTCGGCACCGCCCATCACGCCGGCCAACCCGATCGGGCCACTGTCGTCGGTGATGAGGAGGTCCTCGGGGTCCAGGGTCCGCGACACATCGTCGAGGGTGGTGAGCTTCTCCCCCGGCTGGGCACGGCGGACCCGGATCGGCCCGGCCAGCTTCGCCCGGTCGTAGCAGTGGTTGGGCTGCCCGAGCTCGAGCATGACGTAGTTGGAGACGTCGACCGCGAGCGAGATCGAGCGCATACCGGCCTGCCCGACCCGCTTCTTGATGAAGGCGGGGGTCGGCGACGCCGGGTCGAAGCCGCTGACCGTGCGGGTCGCGAAGACCGGGCAGCCGGCGGGGTCGTCGACCACGACCTCGTAGGCCTTGCCGTCGACGGCCGGCGTCGGCCGGTCGGCGGGGTCGGTGAACGGCAGGTCGAAGCCGAGGGCGGCCTCGCGGGCGATGCCGCGCAGGCTGAGCGCGTAGGCCCGGTCCGGGTTGATCTCGAACTCGATGATCTCCTCGTCCAGCCCGAGCAGTGCGAAGACGTCGTCGCCGGGCTCACCCGCGTCGGCGGGCAGCACGATGATGCCGTCGTGGTCCTCGCCGATGCCGAGCTCGCGGGCCGAGCAGATCATCCCGGCGCTCAGGTGCCCGTAGGTCTTGCGCTCGGCGATGGCGAACCCGCCCGGCAGGACGGCGCCGGGGAGGCAGACGACCACGAGGTCACCGGGCGCGAAGTTGTGCGCCCCGCAGACGATGCCCTGCGGCTCGCCGGTGCCGTTGGCGTCGCCGACGTCGACGGTGCACCAGTTGATCGTCTTGCCGTTCTTCTGCGGCTCCTTGTCCTGGGTCAGGACGCGGCCGATCACCAGCGGGCCGGTGATGTCGGCACGCTCGATGGCCTCGAGCTTGAGCCCGAGCGCGGTCAGGCGGTCGGTCAACGCCTCGGTGGTGACCGAGTCGGGCAGGGCGACGTACTCCTTGATCCAGGAGATGGGGGCCTTCACAGCTCGCTCCCGAACGCAGTGGTGAACCGGACATCGCCCTCGAAGAGGGTCCGGAGGTCTTCGAGCCCGTGCCGGAACATCAGCGTCCGGTCGATGCCCATGCCGAAGGCGAAGCCGCTGTAGTGGTCGCTGTCGACGCCGCAGGCCCTCAGCACGCGCGGGTTGACGATGCCGCAGCCGCCCCACTCGATCCAGCCCTCGCCGCGACAGGTCCGGCAGGTCGCGCCGTCGAGGGAGCCCGCGCCGCGGCAGACGAAGCAGATCAGGTCGACCTCGGCGCTGGGCTCGGTGAAGGGGAAGTACGACGGCCGGAAGCGCGTCGTGATGCCCTCGCCGAACATCTGGGTGGCGAAGTGGTCCAGGGTGCCCTTCAGGTGCGCCATCGAGATGCCCTCGTCGATGGCCAGGCCCTCGACCTGGTGGAACATCGGGCTGTGCGTGGCGTCGTACTCGTCGGTGCGGAAGACGCGTCCGGGGCACACCACGTAGATCGGCGGCGTGCGGGTCAGCATGGTGCGCGCCTGCACCGGACTGGTGTGGGTGCGCAGCACGAGGTGGTCCTCGGCGGGGTCGGTCCAGAACGTGTCCTGCATGGTCCGCGCCGGGTGGTCCGGCCCGAGGTTCAGGGCGTCGAAGTTGAGCCACTCCGCCTCGATGACGGGGCCCTCGGCGACCTCCCAGCCCATCGCCACGAAGATGTCCGCGATCAGCTCGGCGCCGGTGGTGAGGGGGTGGCGCGCACCGGCCGGCACCCGGTCGGTCGGCAGCGTCACGTCGACGGCCTCCTCGACCAGCATGCGCGCCTCGTGCTCGGCCTCCAGGACGACCTGACGCTCGGCGAGGGCCTTGGCGATCGCACCCTTCGCCTGGCCGACGCGCTGGCCGGCCTCCTTGCGGGCCTGCGGCGGGAGCGCGCCGATCTCGCGGTTGGCCAGTGCGATCGGCGAGCGCTCGCCCACATGCTCGAGGCGCGCCGCCTTGAGCTGCTCGAGATCCGCGGCCGCGGCGATGGCCGCGAGCGCGGCCTCACGGGCGGCGTCGATCTCGGCCTGCTGCAGGGGCGTGACCTCGACCGGGTCGTAGTCGGTGTTGGGGCCGGACATCGGTGCCTTTCTCGGCGGGCGGGACAGCGGCAAGTCTAGGAAGCGCGGCGCGCGGGCCGCGACCGGGATACCGCGGGTGGACGCGGGCTCAGCCTGGGAAGCGCTCGGCGATCTCGCGCAGCCGGGAGACGTACGCCGCCCAGTCGACGCCGTCCGGCACGTTGTTGCCGTCCCCGTGCCAGCCGACCGCCCCGTCGAGCTGCTCGCGCAGGATGTCGGCATGGCCGGCATGCCGGTCGAGGTCGGCCAGGGTGTGCACCAGGATCCGGAACAGCGTCACGGGCTCACCGCCCCAGTGGGCCACCGATCCCGCGCCGTCGAGCGGGGTGGAGGCGATGGTCTCGTCGGCGAAGGCCCACACCCGTCGGTAGAAGGCCGCCAGCTCGGCGACCGGGACCTCCGCCGGCAGGACCCAGTCGGCCTGCGGGTCCTCGTCGTACCTCTCCTCGGCGATGCAGCACGGGTGCTCCGGCTCCGGCCACGGCCGGCCGAAGGTGGGGCCGAAGTAGACCAGCTCGACGTTGGCGCAGTGCAGGACGATCCCGGCCAGGCTGGTGCCGGTCGGTGTCCGGGGCATCCGGGCCTCCCGCTCCCCCAGCCCATCGAGCTTGGCCAGCAGCGAGTCCCGGCTGGCCTGCAGGCAGCGGCGCAGGATGGCCTTGTGATCCTGCTGGCTCCTCGGGTCCTCGGTCATGCGGTCGCCTCGCTCAACCGCCAGCGGACCGTGACGCGGTTGCCGCCACCGGGGGCGTCGTCGATGACGATCGTGCCGCCGTGCGCCTTCATCAGGGCATTGACGATGTAGAGGCCTAGGCCCGACCCGCCGCCGGTCCCGACGGTCCAGAACTTCGTGAACACGCGGTCGCGCTGCTCGGGCGGGATGCCCTCACCCTCGTCGGTCACGACGGCCTCGGCGTATCCCGGGTCGCCGGGGCTCGTCCGGATCCTGACGACGACCTGCCCCTCGCCGTGCCGGACGGCGTTCTCGACGAGGTTGGTCAGCACCTGCGTGACCTTGTCGGGATCGGCGTGGACCATCGGGCGCTCCTCGATCTCCAGGGAGATCGGACGCGTGGTGGAGACCACGATCGAGCGCACGACCCGCTCGGCCTTGAGCGCGAGGTCGGTCGACCGGAAATTGAGGTGCAGCCGTCCGGTGTCGATCCGCGCTACGTCGAGCAGCTCGGCGATCAGCCGCGCCAGGCGCTCCGCGTCGACGCTGACCGTGGTGAGCATCAGCTTCTTCTGGTCGTCGGTGAGCTTGTCCCAGCGGTTCAGCAGCGCATTGACGAAGCCGCGGACGCCCGACAGCGGCGAGCGCAGCTCGTGGGCGACCGTGGCCACCAGGTCGGACCGCTCCCGGTCGAGCCGCGCGCGTCCCCGGCCCGAGCGCAGGCTCACCGCGACCCGGTCGATGGGCCCCAGCCTGCCCAGCCGGGTGAGCCGCACGGTCACGAGGACCTCGGTGCCGTCGGGCAGCAGCCAGCTCTGCTCGCCGGCTCCGGTCCTGATCGCGAGGCCGAGGTAGGGGTCGGCCACGTCGATCCAGCGGGCCCCGGCGTGGTCGGTGAGGGCGAGGACGTCGCCGAGCTTCTCCCCCACCGCGTCGTCGGCCGCGACCCCGAGCATGCGGGCCGCGGACCGGTTGATCAGCACGACGACGCCGTCCGCGTCAGCGATGACGGCGCCGTCGGGCAGGAGATCGATCGAGGCGGCGGCCATGCGCCGAATCTAGCCTCCCTCAGGCCGGTTCGGGCTGCACTCCTCCTGGAACCTCGGCGACCTCGGCCAGCGGGTTGCGGGGCACAGCGACGACGTGCTCCATCAGGGCCAGCACCAGCACCCCGCCGATCGCGAGCGACACCGCGCCGATCCAGTAGGTGATCTGGGCACCGCCGGCGAGGTCACCGAGGACCCGGCCGTCCGGCAGGAACACCGGGTGGTGGGCGGCGTACTTGACCGCGATGCTGGCGAGGGTCGCCAGACCCAGCGCGCCACCGATCTGCTGGATGGCCTGCTGGATGCCGGAGGCGAGGGAGGAGTCCTCGCCGGTGACCTCGTGCAGCGAGGCGTTGCCGATCGCCGGGAAGCTCAGGCCGGAGCCGAATGCGAGCAGGACCATGCCCGGCAGGATGTCCGACCAGTAGCTGGTGCCGCCGCCGATCATCGAGGCCAGCCCCATGCCGACCGCGTCGAGCAGGAACCCGATGGCAAGGAGCCTCTTGACCCCCAGCTTCGGCATGAGCCCGGTGCCGATGCCGATGCCGGCACCGATGAAGATCCCGAACGGCAGGTAGGACAGGCCGCACTTGATCGAGCCCCAACCCAGGTTCTGCTGCTCGACCAGCGTCAGCAGGAAGAAGTAGGAGAAGAACGCCGAGGAGAAGAACAACGTGACGATATTGGTCACGACGCGGGTGCGGTTGCGGAAGAACGACAGCGGGATCAGCGGGTCGGACGAGCGGGCCTCGATGAGGACCATCAGCGCGACGAGCGCCACCCCGCCGATGATCGGCACCAGCACCCCTGCGGAGCCCCAGGAGTGGTCGGCGGCGTGGAGCAGTCCGTAGACCACGGCCAGCAGGCCCGCCGTGCCGGTGACCGCGCCGAGGACGTCGGGGCGGTGCGCCTGCGCTGCCTTGCTCTCCGAGACCAGGCGCGGCACCAGCACCAGGGCGGCGATGGCGACCGGCACGTTGATGAAGAAGATCCAGCGCCAGTCCACGTGGGTGATGAAGCCCGAGATGACGGTGCCGGAGGTGCCCCCCAGGCCGGCCAGCCCGCCGAAGATGCCGAGCGCCTTGATCCGCTCGGCGGGGTCGATGAACAGGACCGCGATGATGCCGAGCGAGGCCGGCGCGGCCATCGCCTCACCCATGCCCTGGACGAACCGGGACACATCCATCATCAGCCCGGTCTGCGCGAAGCCGCAGGTCGCCGACGCGATCCCGAAGAGGGCGACGCCGACGAGGAACACGGCTCGGCGGCCGGCGAGGTCCGCGAGCCGTCCGCCGAGGAGCAGCAGGCCGCCGGCCGCGAGGACATATGCCTCCACGACCCATGCCAGGCTCGCCTCGGACATCGACAGGTCGGTCTTGATGCTGGGCAGCGCGACGTTCACCACCGTGACGTCGAGGATCAGCATGAACTGGATCAGGCCCAGGACGCCGAGCGCCTTCCAACGGCGCGGATCACTCTGGATGTCGGTCATGGGATCAGCCAAGCACCGAGCACCGACATCGGCCTCCCCTTTGCGGAGAACTCGCGATTCGACGGTCAGGGACGCTGGGCGCGAGCCGAGGCGTACAGGCAGACCGCGGCCGCCGTGGAGAGGTTGAGCGACTCGGCCCGGCCGTAGATCGGGATGCTCACGACCCGGTCGGCGGCGGCGCGCAGGTCATCGGGAAGCCCCCACGCCTCGTTGCCGAACAGCCAGGCGGTCGGGCCGCTCAGGTCGGTGTCGAACAGGGACTCGCCGTCCATGTCGGCGGCCAGCACGGTGATCCCCGCGGCCCGCGCGGCACGGACCGCGGCGAGGGGGTCGCGCTCGAGGGCGAACGGGACGTGGAACAGGCTCCCGACGCTCGCCCGCACGGTCTTGGGGTTGTACGGGTCGACCGAGTCGCCTGCGAACACCACACCGCCGGCACCCGCCGCGTCGGCGCAGCGCAGGACCGTGCCGGCGTTGCCGGGGTCCCGGATGTCGGCACAGAGGGCGAGCAGCCGGTGGTCGCCGATGACGGTGTCGAGCGGCTCGTCGATGTGGCGTACGACGGCGACGAGGCCGGCGGGACTGACGCTGTCGGACAGCGAGGCGAGCGCGCGGTCCTCGACCAGCGTCACGTCGGCGGGGCCGAGCAGGTCGGCGTACTTCTCCGCGGCGGCGACGGTGGCGAACACCTCGACCACCCGGGAGGGGCGCTCCAGCGCGCCCTCGACGGCCTTCGGGCCGTCAGCGAGGAAGAGCCGCCGCTCGGATCGCTCCGAGCGGCGGCTCAGCTTCCTTGCGTCCTTCACACGGGCGTTGCCCGCGGAAAGAGGAGGAATCATGCTCAGGCGGAGGCCGGAGCGTTGACGTCCTCGGGCAGCGCGGCGCGCGCGGTCTCGACGAGCGCGTTGAACGCGGTCACGTCGTTGACGGCCAGGTCGGCCAGGATCTTGCGGTCGACCTCGACGCCCGCCAGGTTCAGGCCCTGGATGAAGCGGTTGTAGGTCATGCCCTGCGCACGCGCGGCGGCGTTGATGCGCTGGATCCACAGGCGACGGAAGTTGCCCTTGTTCTTCTTCCGGTCGTTGTAGCTGTAGACCAGCGAGTGGGTGACCTGCTCCTTGGCCTTGCGGTACAGCCGCGAGCGCTGGCCGCGGTAGCCGCTGGCGCGCTCGAGGGTGGTACGACGCTTCTTGGCGGCGTTTACTGCGCGCTTGACGCGTGCCATCTCTTACTCCTACTAGCTCGGGTGCTCGGGGTGAGTGCTCAGGCTCAGAGGCCGAGCATCTTCTTCGCGCGGGGGACGTCGTTCTTGGCGACCTCGACGTTGCCGGTGAAGCGACGGGTGACCTTGGAGGCCTTCTTCTCGAGGTTGTGGCGCTTGCCGGCCTTCTCCCGCAGGATCTTGCCGCTGCCGGTCACCTTGAAGCGCTTCTTCGCGCCCGAGTGGGTCTTGTTCTTCGGCATCTCGTTGCTCTCTCTATCTGCTCTACAGGTCGATGTCGGGGTCGAGGGCCTCGTTGGCGCGCTTGGCCTTCTTCGGCGCGCTCGCGGCGGCCGGACGGTCTGCGTGCTCGGCGGCGACCTCGGCGGCCTTCTCGGCAGCGGCCTCCTGCTTGGCGGCCTTCACCTCGGCCAGCGCGGTGGCCTTCTTCTTGTTCGGACCCAGGACCATGATCATGTTCCGGCCGTCCTGCTTCGGGGCGGACTCCACGAAGCCGAGCTCCGCGACGTCCTCGGCCAGCTTCTGCAGCAGCCGGAAGCCCAGCTCGGGCCGGTGCTGCTCGCGACCACGGAACATGATGGTGATCTTGACCTTGTCACCGGCGTTCAGGAACCGGACGACGTGGCCCTTCTTGGTCTCGTAGTCGTGCTGGTCGATCTTCGGACGAAGCTTCATCTCCTTGATGATCACGTTCGTCTGATTCCGACGCGCCTCACGGGCCTTCTGGGCGTTCTCGTACTTGAACTTCCCGTAGTCCATGAGCTTGCAGACGGGCGGCTTGCCCATCGGCGCGATCTCGACCAGGTCGAGATCGGCCTCCTGGGCCAGCTTGAGAGCCTGGTCGGTCGACACGATGCCGACGGTCTCGCCGTTGGGTCCCACGAGGCGGACCTCGGGAACCCGGATCCGCTCGTTGATACGCAGCTCGGTGCTGATGTGTCCTCCAAGTTCGTCTTGTCCGGAGGCCACCGCACGCTAAAACTGGAAGTGGCTCCCGCTTGATACAAGCGGAAGCCAGTCGACGACACCTGCTCCTCCGGCTCGCGCCGGCGCAGTGCCTGTGGACCGGACCCGACGACCCAACCTCGGTCGATGCGGGTGGGAGACGGTGTTGTTGCTTGGTCCCCGCTTGTGGATACGTCACTTCATTCGCATGGGGTGACGGATCGGTCAACGCCGATGCTACCGGAGTTGTTCCCGGTCGGCCGAATCGTCGGTGGGCTCCGCCACACCGAGCCAGCCCCAGGCGCCGTCCGGCAGCCGCACGGGCCGCCAACCCGCGGCGATCCGGTGCAGGTCGTCACCCTCGAGCGCGAGCTGGACCGGGCCGGCCACGTCGATGACCAGCGCTGCCGCGCCCTCCTGTACGGCGGTCGCGGCGGCCAGGTGCGCCGCCACGGGGACCGGCCGCGCGGCGGGGTCCCAGGCGGTCAGGCTGGCGGTGTCGGTGAAGGCGATCAGGGCCATCCGCCCGTCGGCACCGGTGAGCAGCACCGCGGCCATGTCGCTGGTCTTGTCGCGGGCGAGGCCGTCCTCGCCGACCTCCACCTCGCCGAGCACCGCGACCACCGGGACCAGCAGGCGGGCGTCGGCCAGCGCGGCGAGCACCTGCGGATAGCCGGCCGGGTCCTCGGCGTACGCACGGAGGGCGGCGGTGAGCGCCGGGTCGGCGGCGCCGGTGTCGTCGACGTACTCCGATCCCTGCAGCCTTCGCTGGTTCGGGTGCGCGTCACTCACGCGGTCATGGAACCATGACCACGTGCAGGCTGCTTCATCGGGCGACGGGCTCTCCCGCAACAGACTGGCCGACCGCCTCGGGTCCGCCGTGGCAGGTGTCGGCCCGTCCCCGACCCCGACGCTCGTGGTCGACCTCGACGCCTTCGACGCCAACGCCGACGACCTGACCCGCCGCGCCGGAGGTACGCCGATCCGGGTGGCCTCGAAGTCCCTGCGGGTGCCGGCACTGATCAGCCGCGCGCTGGCGCACCCGGGGTTCGCCGGCGTGCTCGGCTTCACCGTCGCCGAGGCGCTGTGGCTGGAGGAGCACGACATCAGCGACGACATCGTCGTCGCCTACCCGAGCGTCGACCGGGCGGCCATCGCCACGCTCGTCGCCTCGCCGCGGGCCGCCTCCCGGATCACCCTGATGGTCGACGACCCGGCCCACCTCGACGTGATCGACTCGGTTCGGCACTCCCACGCCGTGCCGGTGCGGGTCGCCATCGACGTCGACGCGGGCCTGCGGATGGCCGGGCAGCAGATCGGGCCGCGAAGGTCGCCGCTGTTCGACGCCTCCGCGGTGGTCTCGCTGGCGCGCACGATCGTGGACCGGCCGGGGTTCCGGCTGGTCGGGGTGATGACCTACGAGGGCCAGGTCGCCGGCGTACCGGACGACGTGCCGGGGCAGCGGGCGAAGTCCACCGTCGTGCGCCAGATCAAGCAGCGCTCGATCGCGCAGCTGGCCGAGCGTCGTGCGGCGATCGCGTTTGCGCTCGAGGAGCTCGTCGACCTGGAGTTCTGGAACGCGGGCGGCTCGGGCTCCTTGGAGTCGTCCGCGGCGGACCCCGAGGTCACCGAGGTGACCGCCGGCTCCGGCCTGCTCGTGCCCGGCCTGTTCGACCACTTCCGGGCCTTCACGCCCCGCCCGGCCGCCTTCTTCGGCCTTCCGGTCACGCGGATCCCGGGACCCGGTGTCGTCACCGTGCACGGCGGGGGGCTCATCGCGTCGGGGCCTGCGGGCGCGGACCGCTCGCCGCTCCCCTGGGCTCCCGCCGGCCTGAAGCTGACCGGGCTCGAGGGCGCCGGCGAGGTCCAGACGCCGCTGACCGGCAACGGCACCTCGCGGCTGCGGATCGGCGACCTGGTGTGGTTCCGGCACGCGAAGTCCGGCGAGCTGTTCGAGCACGGCAACCAGGTGCACCTGATCCGGGGCGACGAGGTCGTGGAGACGGTGCCGACGTACCGAGGGGAAGGGCTGGCGTTCTGATGCTGCCGCCGAGTGGGGACCAGTACCGGATCGAGTCCGACGGGTACGTCGCCGTGGTGACCCAGAGCGGTGGCGCCCTCCGCTCCCTGACGCACGACGGGCGCCCGCTGATCGACGGCTTCGACGAGTCCGCGATGGCCTCGGGCGGCCGCGGGCAGATCCTGATGCCGTGGCCGAACCGGCTCCGGGACGGCCGCTACACCTTCCAGGGCACCGAGCAGCAGCTCGCCCTCACCGAGCCCAAGCGGCACAACGCCTCGCACGGCCTGGTGCGGTGGGCGGCCTGGTCGCCGGTCTCCCAGGAGCCGCACCGGGTGACCCTGGGCTACCGGCTGCCCGCGCAGACCGGCTACCCGTGGACGCTCGACCTCACCCTCACCTACCGGGTCGGGCTCGACGGTCTCACCGTGACCCAGTCGGCGACCAACCGGAGCGGCGCGCCGGCGCCGTACGCCTCGGGTGCGCATCCCTACCTGCTCGCGGGCGAGGGCCCGTGCGACGACTGGACGCTCCAACTGCCCGCCGCGACCCGCCTCCTCGTCGACGACGAGCGGCTGCTGCCGACCGGGCGCACCGACGTCAGCGGGACCGAGTTCGACTTCCGGACCGCGCGGCCCCTCGGTCGCACCGTGCTCAACGACGCCTTCACCGACCTCGACGACGACGCTCGGGTCCGCCTCACCGACGGTGATCGGGGCGTCGAGCTGCGCGTGGACGAGCACCACCGCTGGCTGCAGGTCTACACGGCCGACGACACCGCGACCCCGCGGGTCAGCGTGGCGGTGGAGCCGATGACCGCTCCCCCGGACGCCTTCAACTCCGGCGACGACCTCGTCGTGCTCGAGCCCGAGCAGACCTTCGCCGCCACCTGGGGCATCAGAGCCCTGGGGTAGCCGCCCGCTGCGCGAGGTAGGTCTTCAACTCCCGTACGCCGTAGCGCGCCCTCGCGCCGTCGGACTGGTGGATGCCCATCGCCGAGCAGGTCGTGCCGTCGGAGAGGTCCAGGGTCGGCCACGGCGCGCCCCGAGGCATCCGAATCGCGACGACCTGGGCCCACTCGAAGCGGCGGGTCCGGAAGCCGTTGACGACGACGAGGCCCTCCTCGGTCGCCGTGATCCGGGACCGGGCCAGCGCGTAGAGCAACGCGTCGCCGACGAACACGAAGCCGAGGACGGTGGCCCGCTCCAGCGGGGAGATCGCGTCCTTGGTCTGCTGCGGGAACGTGAACCACATGAACAGGAAGATGCCGAGCAGCACCACCCCGAAGGCGTACGCCGCGTAGCGCGGGCCGATCGGCCGCCACGTGCGCGGCAGCGGCGGCATCGCGGCGAGGCGGCGACCGCCCGTGCCGCCGCCTCCGTCAGAGTCGGCAGGCATGCAGATCGGTCGTGATGATGCCGCGTGCGCCCACGGTGTACAGGTCGTCCATCACCCGCTGGGCCCTGTCGCGCTCGACCATGGAGCGCACCGCGACCCAGCCCTCGCGATGCAACGGGCTGACCGTGGGGCTCTCGATGCCCGGGGTCAGAGCGACGGCCTGCTCGACGTTCGCGGCCGGGATGTCGTAGTCCATCATCACGTAGGCGCGGGCGACGAGCACGCCCTCCAGCCGCCGCACGAACACCTCGAGTCCCTCCGGCGCGGCGTCGGGACGGGTGATCATCACGGCCTCGGACTCGAGGATCGCGTCACCGAAGATCTCCAGGCCCGCGTTGCGCAGGCTGGTGCCCGTCTCGACGACGTCGGCGATCGCGTCGGCCACACCGAGCTTGATGCTGCTCTCCACCGCGCCGTCGAGGCGTACGACGGTCGCCTCGATGCCCTTCTCGGCCAGGTAGCGGGTCAGCATGCCGTCGTACGACGTCGCGATCCGCTTGCCCGCGAGGTCGGCCTCGCTGGAGCAGGTGCCCGGCACCGCGGCGAAGCGGAACTTCGAGCGCCCGAAGCCCAGCTGCATCGCCTCGTCGGCCTTGGCGCCGGAGTCGAGCAGCAGGTCGCGGCCGGTGATGCCGACGTCGAGGGTGCCCTCGCCGACGTACACGGCGATGTCCTTGGGACGCAGGTAGAAGAACTCGACGCCGTTCTCCGGGTCGAGCTTGGTGAGCTGCTTGGACTCGCTGCGCTGGGCGTAGCCCGCCTCGCGCAGGATGGTGGACGCGGCCTCGGAGAGCGCGCCCTTGTTGGGTACGGCGACCTTCAACATGGTGATGTCCTAGAGGTGGGTGTAGACGTCCTCGAGCGAGAGTCCGCTCGCGATCATGAGGACCTGGGCGTGGTAGAGCAGCTGGCTGATCTCCAGCGCCGTCGCGTCCTTGCCCTCGTGCTCGGCGGCCATCCACGACTCGGCGGCTTCCTCGATCAGCTTCTTGCCGATCGCATGGACGCCGGCCTCGAGCTGCTTGACGGTGCCGGAGCCCTCCGGCCGCGTGCGTGCCTTCTCGCTCAGCTCAGCGAACAGCTCGTCGAACGTCTTCACGGGTGACAAGACTAGGGCTCGGTGGCCCCCGCCGGGCATTCGGGCCACCCGCGCGACCGCTCGGGACTCAGCCGTGGCGGCGCAGCTTGCGCAGGGTGTACGCCGTCTGGAGGGCGGCGGAGGTGGCCTCGTAGCCCTTGTCCTCCTTGGACCCCTCGAGACCGGCGCGGTCCAGCGCCTGCTGCTCGTCGTCGCAGGTGAGCACCCCGAAGCCGACCGGCGTCTGGGCGTCGATCGAGACCCGGGTCAGGCCGTCGGTGGCCGCGTTGCAGACGTAGTCGAAGTG
This sequence comes from Nocardioides ultimimeridianus, assembly GCF_054777895.1. NCBI lineage: Bacteria > Bacillati > Actinomycetota > Actinomycetes > Propionibacteriales > Nocardioidaceae > Nocardioides > Nocardioides ultimimeridianus. The sequence continues at coordinate 29,931 of NZ_BAAHAB010000005.1, forward strand.
CGGCGTGCCGCCCCGGATGACCACGCCGAGCGCGATGACGGCGTCGTACGACGCAGCGAGGGCCGCCGCGGCGACGGGCAGCTCGAACGTGCCGGGGACCCGGACAACGACCGGAGCCTCGATCTTGAAGTCGGCGAGCGCGCGCTGGGCGCCGGCGAGTAGGCCGTCCATGACCTGGGTGTGCCAGCTGGCCGCGATGACCGCGACCCGCAGGTCGTGGCAGTCGATCGGCTCGAGGTCGGGGGCGCCGTGTCCGGCCATGTCAGTTGACTCCTTCGTCCTGGTGGTCGACGGCCAGATCGGGCAACTGGTGGCCCATCCGGTCGCGCTTGGTGAGCAGATAGGCGAGGTTGTGGTCGTTCGGGTGCGGGGTCAGCGGGACCCGCTCGGCGACCTTGATGCCGTAGTCCTCGAGGTTCTCGACCTTGTCGGGGTTGTTGGTGAGCAGCCGGACCTCGCCGATGCCGAGGTCGCGCAGGATCTGCGTCGCCGCGCCGTAGTGCCGCGCGTCGGCGGGCAGGCCCAGGTCGAGGTTGGCGTCCACGGTGTCGCGGCCGCCGTCCTGGAGCTGGTAGGCCTGCAGCTTGGCGACCAGGCCGATCCCCCGGCCCTCGTGGCCGCGCAGGTAGACCACGACGCCGCGGCCCTCGGCGACGATGCGGTCCATCGCCTCGTCCAACTGCGGGCCGCAGTCGCAGCGCTGCGAGCCGAACACGTCGCCGGTGAGGCACTCGGAGTGGACCCGGGTCAGGACGGGCGTGCCGTCGGAGAGGCTCGCCGGATCGCCGTACACCAGGGCGACGTGCTCGCTGCCGTCGACGGTGATGGTGTAGCCGAAGGCGGTGAAGTCGCCGTGCGTGGTGGGCAGCCGGGTCTCGGCGTTGCGCACCACGTGGACCTCGGTACGCCTCCGGAAGCGGACCAGGTCCTCGATGGAGATCATCGCGAGGTCGTGCTCGTCGGCGAACGCGCGCAGCTCGGTGGCGCGCTTCATGGTGCCGTCCTCGTTGACCACCTCCACCAGCACACCGGCCGGCGTGAGCCCCGCGAGGCGGGCCAGGTCGACGGCGGCCTCGGTGTGGCCGCGGCGTACCAGCACGCCTCCCTCGCGGTAGCGCAACGGGAAGACGTGCCCGGGCCGGGTGAGCTCCCACGGCTCGGTGGCGCTGTCGGCGAGGACCCGGGCGGTGTGCGCGCGGTCCTTGGCCGAGATGCCGGTCGAGACGCCGTCGCGGGCGTCGACCGAGATCGTGTACGCCGTGCGGTAGGCGTCCTTGTTGTGCGGGGTCATCAGCGGGATCTCGAGCCGGTCGAGCATGTCGCCGGGCATGGGCACGCAGATGACGCCGCTGGAGTGGCGGATGGTGAACGCCATCAGCTCCGGCGTCGCCTTGGACGCGGCGAAGATGATGTCGCCCTCGTTCTCACGGCCCTCGTCGTCCACGACGATCACCGCCCGGCCGTCGCGGATGTCGGCGATGGCGCGCTCGACGCTGTCGAGGCGTACGCCGCCGTGCTGGGTGCTGTGGCTCATCGGTTCGCTCCTGACTGCAGCAACTTCTCAACGTGCTTGGCAAGGATGTCGGCCTCGAGGTTCACCCGGTCGCCGACCTGGCGGAAGCCGAGGGTCGTGCGGGCGAGGGTCTCGGGGATCAGGCTGATGGTGAAGCTGGCGTCGCCCGCCGCGACGACGGTGAGGCTGATGCCGTCGACGGTGATCGAACCCTTGTCCACCAGGTAGCGGGCCAGGTGCTCGGGGAGGCTGACCTCGACGACCTCCCAGTGCTCGCTGGGGGTGCGCGCGAGGATCTCGCCGACGCCGTCGACGTGCCCCTGGACGATGTGGCCGCCGAGCCGCGTCTGCGGGGTGACCGCGCGCTCGAGGTTGACCCGGTCGCCGGGCTGCACGCCGCGCAGCGAGGTCTTGTCGAGCGTCTCCTGCATGACGTCGGCGGTCCACGTCGTGTCGTCGCGCTCGGCGACGGTCAGGCAGCAGCCGTTGACGGCGATCGAGTCGCCGAGGCCCGCGTCGGCGAGCACGGTGGTGGCGCCGATGGTGAGCCGGATCGCGTCGCCCTGGTCCTCCAGGGCCACGACGGTGCCGAGCTCCTCGACGATGCCGGTGAACATCTCTACTTCTCCTCGTTGTTCGCGGTGGTGCGGGGGCGCAGCGTGAGCCGCAGGTTGATCAGCTCGTCGTCAGGGTCGTCGGACTCGGGCATCAGGACCAGGGAATCGACCAGGTCGAACCGAAGGGCCCGGTCGATGCTGCGGATGCCGAGCCGGCCCACGGCCGACTTCCCACTGCCGAGCAGGGTCGGTGCGAGGTAGCTGACGACCTCGTCGACCAGGCCGGCCTTGAGGAAGACCGCGGCCAGCTTGGGACCGCCCTCGAACAGGACGTGCTGGCGGCCGTGGTCGGCGTACAGGGTGCGGAGGGCCTCGAGCGGGTCGTGGGTGCACAGCTGGACCGTTTCGGCGGCGTCGTCGAATACCCGGCGGCTCGGCGGGAGGTCGCGGTTGCCCATCACCGCGCGCAGCGGCTGGGTGGGCAGCAGGTCGCCGGCCGCGTCCCGGACGGTCAGGTGCGGGTCGTCCACCTCGACGGTGTTCGAGCCGACCAGCATCGTGTCGCACAGGGCGCGCAACAGGTGCGAGTCGCGCCGCGCCGCGGCGCTGCTGACCCAGCGGCTGCTGCCGTCGGTGGCGGCGCTGCGGCCGTCCAGGGTCGTGGCGAACTTCCAGGTGACGAACGGCCGGCCGTTCTCGTGGGCGAAGGTCCAGGTCGGGTTGAGGGCGCGGGCGTCCTCGGCGAGCAGGCCCGCATCGGTCTCGATCCCGGCGGCGTCCAAGGTCTCGAGGCCACCGCCCGCGATCGGGTTCGGGTCGCGCTGGGCGACCACCACCCGGCGTACTCCGGCTTCGATGAGGGCCTGGGCGCAGGGGCCGGTGCGGCCGGTGTGGTTGCACGGCTCCAGCGTCACCACCGCGGTGGCGCCACGGGCCCGGTCCCCGGCGGCGCTCAGCGCCTCGACCTCGGCGTGCGGCGTACCGGCCCCGTGGTGGAACCCCTCGGCGATCACGGTCCCGTCCGGCGCGAGCAGGACGCAGCCGACGCGCGGGTTCGGGTGCAGGGGTACGCCGGGGGCGGCCGCGATCGCGAGCGCACGCCGCATGGCGTCGTACTCGTCGGCGAAGGCCACTGCTGCTCCTCACGGATCCGTGTCGCGGACTCCGGGGCAGGTGTGGCGCGACGGCATTCGACCGTCGACGCCTGCGTGCGCTTCCCATCCGGACTTTGACCGTCGGTCCAGGATTTCCACCTGGTCAACCGATCACTGGCTGTGATCGGGTCGCGGACTGTAACCGCCGGCTCGGAGTTTCACCGACCCCAGAGCACGCGAGCTCTTGTGGGGTCCATGGTGGCACATCCGTGGCGGGAACCGGTGGGTGAGTCCGGTCACGCGGTGCGTGACCGGCTGGATCCTCCGTCACCAGGTGACTGCAGATCCACCGGATCAGTGGGCGCAGGCGCTCTCCGCCGCGCCGCGCAGCGCCTGGACCATCGCGTCCGGGTCGTCGGCCGAGTAGACGGCGGAGCCGGCGACGAAGGTGTCCGCCCCCGCCTCGGCGCACCGCTCGATCGTCTCCAGGCTCACTCCGCCGTCGACCTGCAGCCAGGTCTCGATGCCGTGGTTGTCCAGCATGGCTCGCGCCCGGCGGATCTTGGGCAGGCACAGGTCGAGGAACCGCTGACCGCCGAAGCCCGGCTCCACGGTCATGATGAGCAGCATGTCCAGCTCGGACAGCAGGTCCTCGTAGGGCTCGATCGGGGTCGCCGGCTTGAGGGCCATGCTCGCCCGGCCGCCGGCCTTGCGGATCTCGCGGGCGAGGCGGACCGGCGCCTTGGCGGCCTCGACGTGGAAGGTGACGCTCGAGCAGCCCGCCTCGACGTACGTCACGGCGTTGCGGTCGGGGTCCTCGATCATCAGGTGGGCGTCCAGCGGCGTGTCGGTGCTGCGGGCGAGCGCCTCGACCATGGTCGGCCCGAACGTCAGGTTCGGGACGAAGTGGTTGTCCATGACGTCGACGTGGATCCAGTCGGCGCTGGGGATCCGTGCGACCTCCGCCCCGAGGTTCGCGAAGTCGGCGTTGAGGATCGACGGCGTGATCTGGATGCCCACGGTGGGTCACTCTAGTCAGGCCGAACGGACCCTCCGATCGGCCCCGGTCGCGCCGATCCTCCTGGAGAGAACCGCTTCGAGGAGGAGGCGCACGATGCCCATGATGAACAGCGAGGCCCGCAAGCGGGCCGCCACGGACGTGCTCACGCCGACGGGCGCCGAGGACCCACGGCTGGTCGCCTACCTGCTGGCCGACCGGTGGGACGAGGAGGCCGACCACGAGGAGGCCTGCGGCAACGGGTTCGCGGCGGTGGTCCTGCACGCGAACGCCCGCCAGCTCCGGGCCGTGATGTCACTCCCCCTCAGCGCCTGAGCCTTCCGTCGCCTCGTCGCGGTCGGCCCACTCGGTGAGCGGCGCGATGTCGAAGACGTGGTCGTCGATGTCGTGGTGGAGGTCGCCGAGCTCGGCGTACCGCTGCGGGACGGTGCGGATGGTGAAGTCGCGCGGGTCGGCGTCGTCGATCTCGTCCCAGCGGATCGGGGTGGAGACGCGGGCGTCGGGCAGGCCTCGGACCGAGTAGGCGGCGGCGATGGTGTGATCGCGGGCGTTCTGGTTGTAGTCGACGAAGACGTGCTTCGGGTCGCGGTCCTTCTTCCACCAGGCCGTCGTGACGACGTCCGGCGCACGGCGCTCGACCTCCCGCGCGAAGGCGAGTGCCGCTCGGCGTACGCCCTTGTGGTCGAGATCGGGCCTGATCCGGACGTAGACGTGCAGGCCCTTGGAGCCGCTGGTCTTCGGGTAGCCGACCGCCCCGAGCTCGTCGAGGACCTCGTGTGCCACGTGGGCGGTCCTCCGGACGTCGTCGTACGTCGAATCCGGGCCGGGATCGAGGTCGATGCGCCATTCGTCGGGCTGCTCGGTGGCACCGCGGCGGCTGTTCCAGGGGTGGAACTCGACGGTCGACATCTGGACCGCCCAGATCACCGCACCCAGCTCGGTCACGCACAGCTCGTCGGCCGTGCGCTTCCAGCGCGGGAAGTACAGCTCGACCGTCTCGACCCAGTCGGGCGCACCCGAGGGCAGCCGCTTCTGGTGCACCTTCTCCCCCGGCTCGCCGGTCAGTCCCTTGGGGAACCGGTGCAGCATGCAGGGCCGCTCGGCGAGCGCGTTGACGATGCCGTCGCCGACGGAGAGGTAGTACTCGACGAGGTCGAGCTTGGTGGCTCCGATCTCCGGGAAGTAGATCCGGTCCGGGTTGCTCACCTTGACGACCCGGATCCCCTGCGGCCCGGGGACCTCTATCTCGACGAAGGGGCTCGGCACGAGGCCCACGCTAGTCGAGGCAGAACTCGTTGCCCTCGACATCGGTCATCACCAGGCACGACTCGTTCTCCTCGTCGGCCAGCAGCAGCTGCAGGCGCCGGGCGCCGAGTGCCACGAGCCGGGCACCCTCCCGCTCGAGCACCTCGAGGCGCTCGGCGCCGACCAGTCCGGCGCCGACCTTCACGTCGAGGTGGACCCGGTTCTTGACGGTCTTGCCCTCCGGCACCCGCTGGAAGTAGAGCCGGGGCCGGACGCCGTCCGGGTCCTGACAGACGGCCCACGACTCGTCGTCCTCGTACGCCGGCGGGTCGACGTACCCGAGGACTGCCTTCCAGAACTCCGCGACCCGGCGCGGCTCCGCGCAGTCGAAGGTGACCTGTACCTGGACCGGACCCGTCATGCCCTCGACGCTACCGCCAGCCGAGGGCCGGGGCGACGTGGGTCAGGATCGACTCGATGACGTGGGCGTTGTAGTCGACACCCAGCTGGTTGGGCACGGTGAGCAGGAGCGTGTCCGCGGCGGCGATGGCCTCGTCCTCGGCCAGCTGCTTCACCAGGACGTCGGGCTCGGCGGCGTAGGAGCGACCGAAGATCGCCCTCATGTCGTCGATCTGGCCCACCTGGTCGTCGTCGGGCCGGGCACCGAAGTAGGCGCGGTCCAGGTCGGAGACGAGCGGGAAGATCGATCGGCTCACCGACACGCGCGGCTCGCGGTCGTGGCCTGCCTCCGTCCACGCCTCGCGGAAGACGCGGATCTGCTCGGCCTGCTGGACGTGGAACGGCTGACCGCTCTCATCCTGCTTCAGGGTCGAGCTCATCAGGTGCATGCCCAGGCCGGCCGCCCAGCGGGCGGTGCCGTTCGACGCGGCACCCCACCAGATCCGGTCCCGGAGGCCCTCCGAGTGCGGCTCGAGCCGCAGCAGCCCGGGTGGGTTGGCGAACATCGGCCGGGGGCTCGGCTCGGCGAATCCCTCCCCCTTAAGCACCTCGAGGAGCACCTCGGTGTGCCGGCGCGCCATGTCGGCCTCGGTCTCCCCCTCGGCCGGCGCGTAGCCGAAGTAGCGCCACCCGTCGATCACCTGCTCCGGTGACCCGCGGGAGATGCCCAGCTGCAGCCGGCCGTCGGCGATCAGGTCGGCGGCACCGGCGTCCTCGGCGAAGTAGAGGGGATTCTCGTAGCGCATGTCGATGACCCCGGTGCCGATCTCGATGCGCTCGGTCCGCGCGCCGATCGCGGCGAGCAGCGGGAACGGGCTCGCGAGCTGGCGGGCGAAGTGGTGCACCCGGAAGTAGGCACCGTCCGCCCCCAGCTCCTCGGCCGCGACCGCGAGGTCGATCGACTGGTGCAGCACGTCGGACGCCGAGCGTGCCTGCGAGGACGGCACCGGCGTCCAGTGACCGAAGCTGAGGAACCCGATCTTCTTCACGAGCGGTCCAACGACGCCGCGGCATGACAGATTCCCTGCAACGCGACCGCCGGGTCGAGGCGTCTAGGAGGTGTGATGGCAGACGACGAGTTCACGACCTTCGTGTGGGAGACGGGCACCCGGCTGCACCGCGCCGCTCTGCTGCTCACCGGCGACCACCACCTCGCCGAGGACCTCACCCAGGCGACGTACGCCAAGGTCTTCGCGTCGTGGCGGCGGGTCCGGGCGACCGACAACCCACTCGGCTACGCCCGCACCATGCTGCTCAACACCTACCTGTCGCACCGCCGGCTGCGGCGCAACAGCGAGCAGCCGCGCGACCTGGCGGCGTACGACGCCGGTGCGGTCGCCGGGCCCGACAGCGCCGACCGGCTGGACCTCCTCGCCGCGCTGGCCACGCTCGATCCGCTCGACCGGGCCGTGGTGGTCCTCCGCTACTGGGAGGACCGCAGCGTCACCGATGTGGCGCTGGACCTCGGCCTCACCGAGACGGCCGTCCGCACCCGCGCCCGCCGCGCCCTCCAACGCCTCCGACCCCATGTCTCCGAAAGGACCACCTCATGAACGACGACCAGCTCGAGTCCGGTCTCGGCACCGCCCTGCGCGAGTACGCCGACGACATCCACCCCGACCTCGACGCCCTCGCTCGCACCTCCCGCGCCGCGGGCGGCCGCATCCGGGCGCGCCGCCGGATGGGCGGCTCCCTCGCCGCCGCGGCCGCCGTCGCGGGCATCGTCGGGGTCGCGACCGTCGGGAGCCAGCTCGGCCACTCGAACGCCGCGACCAACCCGGGCTTCGCCGGGCAGCCGACGACCGCAGGCTCCGCGGCCGGGCACCCGAAGGGGTGCGCGCAGGGACCCAAGGTCCTCGACCGCTACCAGTCGTCGCTGCGCAGCACGACGCCGAGGTTCCACACCACCTCGGGCCGCGGGCCGGTCGTCTCCGGCCTCGACCTGCAGGGCCTGACCGGACGGATCCGACAGGCACCCAGCGGCGCGAAGGACTGCACGCTGGCGCCCCTGAAGACGTTGGGCTCCGGCGACGCCCCGCCGGCGATCTACCACGGCCAGGACGTGGCCATCCACCTCGCCGGCTGGAAGCAGGTCGGGACCGTGGCCGACGACAAGCAGAGCCTCGAGGGTCCCGGCGGTGCGGTCGCCGACATCGTCTGGCGCCCCGCGGCCGACCACGACGCCTGGGCCTCGTCGACCGACAAGGGCAACGCCGCCGGCGTGTGGACCAGCGAGGTCCACGACGGCGTCTTCGTCAGCATCCAGGCCGGCTCGGGCACGAGCGACGCGGATGTCCAGGCCCTCGGCGCCTCGTTGACCTGGGGCTAGGCCTTCCGGAGCAGCGCCAGGAACATCGCGTCCGTGCCGTGCAGGTGCGGCCACAGCTGGGCGGTGCCCGGGAGTGGACCGGCCGCGTCGGTGAGGTGCGGGAGGAGCGGCGCCACGTCGTCGAGACGTACGTCGCTCCGCTCGGCCAGCACCGCCTCGACCACGCCGGCCGTCTCGGCGAGCACCGGCGAGCAGGTCGCGTAGAGCACCACACCGCCGGGCCGCACCAGCTCCAGGGCGCTGAGCAGCAGGCGGCGCTGCAGGTCGACGAGGACCGGCAGGTCCGCCGGCGTACGACGCCAGCGGGCCTCGGGCCGGCGGCGCAGAGCGCCGAGCCCGGAGCAGGGCGCGTCGACGAGGACCCGGTCGAACAGGTCGAGGACGTAGGGGCGGTCCGTGCCGTCGCCGACGGCCACCGTGACCTTGCCGCCGATCGCCACGATGGGCGCGAGGTTGCGCTCCACCAGGCGCGCCCGGTGCTCGTGCAGCTCCAGCGCGTCGAGATGCGCGCCCCGCTGGTGCGCGAGCGCGGCGAGCAGAGCGGCCTTGCCGCCCGGTCCGGCGCACAGGTCCAGCCAGGCACCGTCGCGGCCCTCGAGGGGTGCGGTCGCGGCGGCGTACGCGACGAGCTGGGAGCCCTCGTCCTGCACGCCCGCGCGGCCCTCCGCGACGGCCGGGACCGCGCCGGGGTCGCCGCCGTCGAGCACCACCCCGAACGGGCTGTACGCCGTCGGCTCACCGGGCAGCTCGCCCGGCTCGCACAGGCCGGGGCGGGCCACGAGGGTCACCCGCGGAGGGATGTTGTCGGCGCCGAGCAGCGCGTCGGGGTCGGCGTCCGGATTGGCCCGGAGCAGCTCCTCGACCACCCAGACCGGGTGGCTGTGCCGGATCGCGAGGTCGGCCGCGCTGGCGCCGGGCGCGAGCTCGGCCAGCCAGTCGTCGAGGTCACGCTTCGCGACGGAGCGGAGCACGGCGTTCACGAACCCGCCGGCGCCCTGGCCCTTGCGGTCGCGGGCGAGGTCGACGCTGGTCGAGATCGCCGCGTGGGTCGGGACCCGCATCGAGAGCAGCTGGTGGGCGCCCAGGCGCAGCACCTCGAGGACGGTCACCTCGACCTTGCGCAGCGGCCGGTCGATGCAGGCGGACAGCACGGCGTCGTAGGTGCCCTGGCGGCGGATCGTGCCGGAGGCGAGCTCGGTAACGAAGCCGGCGTCGCGGCCGTCCAGCTCGAAGGTGCTGATGACCCCGGGCAGCACCAGGTTCGTGTAGGCGTCGTCGGAGCGGACCGCCTGCAGCACGGCCAGCGCCGCGGCCCGAGGCCGGTCGACGCGGCGAGGGCGACTCACGCGAACCGGGCCCCGTCGGGCAGCCGCGCACCGCGCGCCCAGTCGGCCGCGCCCATCTGCTTCTTGCCGAACGCCTTGACCTCGCCGAGGCGTACGGCGCCGCGGCCGGTGCCGACGAGGACCTCGTTCTTGCCGATGCCGAGCACGCCGGGGGCGAGGTCGGCGACGACCGGGGTCACGGGTCCGAGCTTGACCCGCTCGCCGGCGTACTCCGTCCAGGCGCCGGGGAACGGGCTGCACGCGCGGATCCGCCGGTCGATCGCGACCGCGGGCTCCGACCAGTCGACGCGGGCGTCCTCGACCTCGATCTTCGGCGCGAAGCTGATCCCGTCGACGGGCTGCTCGCGCGCCTCGATCTGGCCGCTCTCGATGCCGTCGAGGGTCGCGACCAGCAGCGACGCGCCGCCCTCGGCGAGACGCCCGAGCAGGTCGCCGGCGGTGTCGGTCGGCCGGACCACCTCCGTCATCAGCCCGTACGTCGGACCGGCGTCGAGCTCCTTGACGATCCGGAACGTCGTGGCACCGGTCATCTCGTCACCGGCCCAGATCGAGCGCTGCACCGGAGCCGCGCCCCGCCAGGCAGGCAGCAGCGAGAAGTGCAGGTTGACCCAGCCGTGCCGCGGGATGTCGAGCGCGGACTGCGGCAGCAGTGCGCCGTACGCGACGACCGGGCAGCAGTCGGGCGCGAGCGCCCTCAGCTCCTCCTGGAAGTCGGGGTCGCGAGGGTGCGCCGGCTTGAGGACCGGTACGCCGAGCTCCTCGGCCCGCGCTCCGACCGGGCTCGGCGTGAGGCGCCGGCCCCGGCCCGCGGGCGCGTCCGGGCGCGTGACGACGCCGACCAGCTCGTGGGGCGATGCCGCGATGGCCTCGAGCGAGGGCAGCGCCACCTCCGGCGTGCCCGCGAAGACGACCCGCATCAGAGGCCGAACCCGCCGGTGGAATGGGGGCTCACGCGGACCTGCGGCTGCTCCAGCCCGAACCACTCCGACTCGCGGATCTCCCGCATCGCGGCCTTGCGGGCCTCGGACTCGATCCGGTCGATGAACAGGATCCCGTCCAGGTGGTCGGTCTCGTGCTGGATCGCCCGGGCGAGCAGCTCGGAGCCCTCGACGCGCACCGGGTCGCCGTACATGTTGAAGCCGGAGGCCACGACCGACAGCGCGCGGCGGCAGTCGTAGGTGAGCTCGGGCAGCGACAGGCAGCCCTCCGGGCCGTCCTGGATCTCGGTCGAGAGGTCCAGGGTCGGGTTGATCAGGTGTCCGACCTCGCCGTCGACGTACCAGGTGAAGACGCGCAGGCCCACGCCGATCTGCGGCGCCGCGAGGCCGGCGCCGGGCGCCTCGAGCATGGTGTCGGTGAGATCGGCGACGAGCTGGCGCACCTCGGCGTCGAAGTCGACGACCTCGAGGGCCTTCTTGCGCAGGATCGGGTCGCCGAAGAGTCGGATGGGTCGCACAGCCACCCGGCAAGGGTAGTGGTGACCTCAGAGGTCGGTGGGATCGACGCGGACCCGGACCGGATCCAGCTTCCGCGCGGAGCGGAGCCGGTTGAGCTCGCGGCAGGCGGCGCTGAGCGAGGGCCCCTCCGGGTACGGGACCCGTACGACGACCTGCAGCTGCTCGTCCTCGACCGGCAGCGGCCCGAGCACCTCGGCGTGCTCGGGCAGGTCCAGCAGGGTCAGGGCGTCGTCGACGGCTCCCGGCTCGCCGGTGATCGTGACCAGCCGGCTGACCGGCGGGAGGTGTGCCGACGCGCGGTCGTCAAGCTCGTGGCCGGCGAAGGCCGCCGGCGCCCAGCGCACCAGGCACTGCAGGACCGGGTCGGACGGGTCGCCGACCGCCAGCGCCCGCCCGCCGGGGCGGACCAGCGCGACCGCGTTCATCCAGCGCCGCAGCGCCTCCTCGCGCACTCGCAGGGACGGGCGGGCCAGGGCCAGCCAGGTGTCCAGCAGCACCACGGCCGCATAGCCGGAGCCGTCGACCACCGGCTCGGCGCCGGGCGTGCTGACCACGATCGAGCGGGGCCGGTCGGGCACGGTGTCCTTGACCTGCTGGCCGCTCGAGCTCACCACCCGCACCCCGGGGAACGCCCGGCCGAGCTCCTCAGCGGTCCGCGACTCCCCCACCACCGGCGCCCGCAGCCCGCGGTCGCCGCACGCGGGGCAGGTCCACGCGGGATCCTCGGTGCCGCACCAGCCGCAGGCCGGCGGAGCGGTGGCCGAGGCCTGCCGGAGCGGGCCGGTGCACGCGCCGCAGCGCGCCGGGGTCCGGCAGGCGGCGCAGGCCAGCGCGGCGGCGTACCCCTGACGCGGGACCTGGACCAGCACCGGCCCGATCTCCACCGCGTCGCGGATCAGCCGGTGCACCTCCTGCGGGAGGCGGGCGCTGCGGGCCCACGGGTCGCGCTGCAGCTCGAAGTCGGTGGCGCCGGTGACGCCGGTGGTCAGGTGGGCGCGCAGGGCGTCGCGGTGCGGGACGAGCTCGCGGGCCACGCCGGTGCGGACGAGCAGCTGGGCCTCGGGGGTGCGCATGTGCCCGCCGACGAGCAGCCCGCAGCCCTCCACCTCGGCCCGGATGACCGCGACCTCGCGGGTGTGGAAGTACGGCGCCCGCGGCTCCTCGTGCAGGTCGTCGCCGTCGTCCCACACCACCGCGAGCCCGAGGTCGCGCACCGGCGCGAAGACCGCCGAGCGCGGCCCCACGACGACCCGGGCCTCGCCCCTGCTGATCGCCAGGAAGTCGCGGTAGCGCTGGGCCGGGCCGGCGTCGGCCGCGAGCAGGACGTGCGGGCATCCCGCGTCGTCGAGCGCGCGACTGACCCGGGCCGCGTCCCGCCCGTCCGGCACGACGACGAGGGTCCCCCGGCCGCCGGACAGGGTCGCGACGGCCGCAGCCGCCACCTGGGCCGGCCAGGGGGACCCGGGCAGGGCGCCCCACACCGCGCGCGGGCTGTCGCCGCGGGCGAGCGCCCGCAGCAGGTCGGGGCCGTGCGGCCACGCGGCCCACGAGGACGGCTCGACCCGGCCGGGGGTGGCGGGTACGACGTCGCGCTGCTCCTTCTCCACGGTGGCGTGCCGCGGCGGCACGGCCAGGCGGAGCAGCGAGGAGCGGGTCCCGGCGTACCGCTCGGCGACGCGGTCGATGACCGCCAGCACCTGCGGGCGGAGCACGGGCTCGGCGCTCACGACACGGCGCAGCGGAGCGAGCACCCCGGTGTGGTCGGTGTCCGCCCGCCGCTCCAGCACGAAGCCGTCGACGTCCTGCCCCGCGAACCGCGCCTTGACCCGTACGCCGGGCTGCGCCGACTCCGCCATCGTCACCGGCACCGCGTAGTCGAACGCGCGGTCCAGGTGGGCCAGCGGCAGGTCCAGCACCACGCGGGCCACCGGGAGCTCGGTGGTGATCTCGACCGACGCCGCCTTGCGGGCACGGGTCGCCGCCGCCTTCGCGCGCCCCTCCGCGGCCCGGTCCCGGACCAGCCCGGGCAAGTCCAAAACGGGCTCGTCGGGGGTCATGTGGCTTGTTCTACCAATGACCCCCGACGAGTGACGAACTAGATGCCGGCAGCAGCCTTCAGCGCGTCGGCGCGGTCGGTGCGCTCCCAGGTGAACTCGGGCAGCTCACGACCGAAGTGACCGTACGCCGCGGTCTTGGCGTAGATCGGGCGGCGCAGGTCGAGGTCGCGCAGGATCGCGGCGGGGCGCAGGTCGAAGACCTCGAGCACCGCGGCCTGGATCTGCTCGTCCGGGACGACGCCGGTGCCGAAGGTCTCGACGAACACGCCGACCGGCTTGGCGACACCGATCGCGTAGGCGACCTGGACCTCGGCGCGACGGGCCAGGCCCGCGGCGACGATGTTCTTGGCGACCCAGCGCATGGCGTAGGCGGCCGAGCGGTCGACCTTGGACGGGTCCTTGCCCGAGAACGCGCCGCCGCCGTGACGGGCCATGCCGCCGTAGGTGTCGACGATGATCTTGCGGCCGGTCAGGCCGGCGTCGCCCATCGGGCCACCGACGACGAAGCGGCCGGTCGGGTTGATGAACAGCTTGTGCCCGTCGGACGGGACCGAGTCCTTGAACTGCTCGAGGACCGGCTCGATGACGTGGATCTGGATGTCCTTGGCCAGGGTCTCCTGGTCGACGTCCTCGGCGTGCTGGGTCGACAGCACGACGGTGTCGACGCGCACGGCGCGGTCGTCCTCGTCGTACTCGATGGTGACCTGGGTCTTGCCGTCGGGACGCAGGTAGGGCAGCGTGCCGTCCTTGCGCACCGCGGTCAGCCGCTCGGCGAGCGTCTGGGCCATCTTGATCGGCAGCGGGAACAGCTCGGGGGTGTCGTCGCAGGCGTAGCCGAACATCAGGCCCTGGTCGCCGGCACCCTGGCGGTCGAGCTCGTCGGCGGAGCCGTCCACGCGCTCCTCGAACCCGGCGTCGACGCCCTGGGCGATGTCGGCCGACTGCGCGCCGATCGCGATCTGGACGCCGCAGGAGTTGCCGTCGAAGCCCTTCTCGGACGCGTCGTAGCCGATCTCGAGGACCTTCTCGCGCACCAGCTTGGCGATCGGGGCGTACGTCGAGGTGGTGACCTCGCCCGCGACCATGACCAGCCCGGTGGTGACCAGCGTCTCGACGGCCACGCGGCTCATCGGGTCGTCGGCGAGCAGGGCGTCGAGGATCGTGTCGCTGATCTGGTCAGCGATCTTGTCCGGGTGACCCTCGGTCACCGACTCCGAGGTGAACAGACGTCCAGTCACTGCATCAAACTCCTGGTCTTGAGGGGGTGCCGTAGAGGACTTTACGTGGCCCTCCCACGAGCGTGTCCGAGGTCCGGACAATGGTCTCAGGGAATGAGCGCTGCCACACGATCCCAGATGACGTGCGCCAGCGCCGCCTTCGAGCCGCGCGGCACCGGGGTGGCCGACCCGTCCGACCCGAGGATGACGGCCTCGTTCTCGTCCTCGCCGAACACCGCGCCGCCGCTGACGTCGTTGACGACGAGCAGGTCGCAGCCCTTGCGGGCCAGCTTGGCGCGCGCCAGGTCGAGCACGCCCCCGGTCGCGTCGCCGGTCTCGGCCGCGAAGCCGACCACGACGATGCCCTCGCGGGGGCGCTGAGCGCTGAGCTCCTTGAGGATGTCGGGGTTCTGCTCGAGCTCGATCGTGGGCGCGGAGCCGTCCGCGGCCTTCTTGATCTTCACACTCGAGGTCGACACCGGACGGAAGTCGGCGGGCGCCGCCGCCATCACGACCGCGTCCGCGCTGGGGGCGGCCGCGAGGACCGCGTCGCGCAGCTCGGCGGTCGACCGGACGGGCACGACCTTGACACCGGCCGGGTCCGGCAGCGTCACGTTGGCGGCGACCAGCGTCACCTCGGCACCGCGGGCGGCCGCCGCGCGGGCCAGCGCGTAGCCCTGACGCCCCGAGGAGTTGTTCCCGAGGTAGCGGACCGGGTCGAGGCGCTCGCGGGTCCCACCGGCGGACACCACGACGTGCCAGCCGGCGAGGTCCGGCGTCGGCGCGGCGCCCCGGGCGAGCACCTCGGCGCACAGCTCGAAGATCTCGGCCGGGTCGGGCAGCCGGCCCTTGCCGGTGTCCTTGCCGGTGAGTCGCCCCTCGGCGGGGTCGATGACGACCGCGCCACGGGCACGCAGCGTCGCCACGTTGGCCTGCGTCGCGGGGTGCTCCCACATCTCGGTGTGCATCGCCGGGGCGAACACGACCGGGCAGCGCGCGGTCAGCAGCGTGTTGGTGAGCAGGTCGTCGGCCAGCCCGTGCGCGGCACGCGCGAGCGTGTTCGCGGTCGCCGGCGCCACGACGACCAGGTCGGCCTCCTGGCCGATCCGGACGTGCGGGACGTCGGTGATGTTCTCGAAGACCTCGGTCGCCACGGCCTTGCCCGACAGCGCCTCCCAGGTGGGGGCACCGACGAACTCCAGCGCGGCGGCCGTGGGGACGACGGTGACGTCGTACCCCGACTCGGTGAACCGTCGCAGCAGCTCGCACGCCTTGTAGGCGGCGATGCCGCCCGAGACGCCCAGGACGACCCGGGTCACCGTCGTGGCCCTCAGGTCACTCGGACGCGGAGGTCGACGCCTCGGCGGCGGCCTCGGCCGCGGCCAGCTCGGCCGGGTCGATCTCCTCGCAGGTCAGCAGGTCGTCGGCGATCTCGCGCAGCGCGATCGACAGCGGCTTCTCCTGCACGTGGGTCTCCACGAGCGGGCCGACGTACTCCAGCAGGCCCTCGCCGAGCTGGGAGTAGTAGGCGTTGATCTGCCGGGCGCGCTTGGCTCCGTAGAGGACCAGACGGTACTTGCTGTCGGTCTTGGCGAGCAGGTCATCGATCGGCGGGTTGGTGACACCCACGGCGTCGATGTTCGGGGCAGACACTAGGGAGATACCTCACGGTCGGATGACGGGGAACTTAGTAATGCTACCAACTGCTCGGCAGCATCATGAACTTCACGGTTGACGATCGTCACGTCGAACTCGCTCTCGGCCGCCAGCTCGTCGCGCGCGGTGGCCAGGCGGCGCTCCCGCTCGGCCTCGGTCTCGGTGCCGCGGCCGACCAGGCGACGGACCAGCTCGTCCCAGGACGGCGGCTTGAGGAAGACGAACAGGGCCTCGGGCATCGTCGCGCGGACCTGCCGCGCACCCTGGAGGTCGATCTCCAGCAGGGCGGGTCGATCGGTGGCCAGGGCCTCGTCGACGGGCCGACGGGGCGTGCCGTAGCGGTTGTGCCCGTGGACGACGGCCCACTCCAGCAGGTCGCCTTCGGCGACCATCCGGTCGAACTCCGCGTCGTCGACGAACAGGTAGTGGACGCCGTGGACCTCACCGGGCCGGGGCTTGCGGGTGGTGGCCGAGACCGACAGCCACACCTCGGGGTGGTGCCGGCGCACGTCGGCGACGACGGTGCCCTTGCCGACCGCGGTCGGCCCGGCGAGCACGACCAAGCGGCTCGCCATCAGTCGAGGCCGAACTCACGCTCCAGGGCGGCGATCTGCTTCGCACCGAGCCCCCGGACGCGCCGGGACTCCGCGATGCCGATGCGCTCCATCATCTGGCGCGCCCGCACCTTGCCGAGCCCCGGGACCGACTGCAGCAGGTCGATGACCTTCATCTTGGCCAGCACCTCGTTCGTCTCGGCCTCGATCAGCACGTCGGCGATCTGCGCGCCCGAGTGCTTGAGCCGATTCTTGATCGCGGCGCGCTCGCGGCGGGCTGCAGCCGCCTTCTCGAGCGCGGCCGCACGCTGTTCCGGGGTCAGAGGAGGTAGGGCCACATCGGCACACTAGCCAGCCGCCCCGACAGCCAGCAACGCAGGTAGGTACTGGAGTTTGTGCGACGTGGAGTCGTCACATCACCAGAGGGCTGTGGCACACGTCGCGGGCCTCCTGGTCGACCGCGCTCATCGCGTCGCGGGTCGCCCCCGAGTCCAGCCGGGTCGCCGCGGCGTCGATGGCGCCCCGCTGCTCGGCGGTGAGCCCGGCCGGCGGTTGCGCGCGGTCGTACGTCGCCGGGTCGACCCCGGCGGCCGTCAGCGCGTCCTGGAGGTTGCTGATCGCGGAGACGACCACGGCCCAGTCGTCCGCGATGTCCGACGGCGCACCGGCCGCCAGGGCGCGGAAGCTCGGCAGGGCGGCGATCAGACCGGTGGTCGCTCCCTGCTCGCTCGCCGCCGAGATCAGGCCGCGGTGGTCGACGACCAGTCCGCAGTAGGCGGCGTACGGGTCGCGATCGCGGTGGGCACGCCAGATCAGCATGCCGGCCACGACCAGCGCGGCTGCGACGACCGCGGCCGCGAGACGGACGACCCGCGCCCGGCTCACCCCGCCAGGCCCCGCAGCTCGTCGTTGGCCCGGCGGATCTCGTCGCGCATCGCCACCGGGTCCGGCCCGAGCCGCAGGATGCCGCGCGAGGAGCTGGCGAGCACGTGGCCCGCGCCGGCCCCGAAGATCCGCAGGATGTCGTTGGTGGTGCCGCCCTGCTCGCCGTACCCCGGCGCGAGGATCGGGCCGTTGATGGCGAGGTCCAGGCCGCTGCCGTCGATGGTCGCGCCGACCACGGCACCGAAGGAGCCCAGCGGGCTGGCGGTGGCGTTGAGCTCGCGGAGGTGGTCCAGCATCGCCGCGGCGACCGTGCGGCCGCCGTGCTCCTCGTCGGTGACGGCCTCCTGGACCTCCGGGCCCTCCTTGTTGGAGGTCGCGGCGAGCACGAACAGGCCGGCGTCGAAGCGGCGCGCGGTGTCGACGAACGGCGTCAGCGAGCCGAAGCCGAGGTAGGGGCTGACCGTGATCGCGTCCGAGGCGAGCGGGCTGCGCGGGTCGAGGTAGGCGTCGGCGTACGCCTGCGAGGTCGAGCCGATGTCCCCGCGCTTGACGTCGAGGAGCACCAGCGCCCCCGCCTCGCGGCCGGTGGCGATGACCTTCTCCAGCACGGCGATGCCGCCGCTGCCGAAGCGCTCGTAGAACGCCGACTGCGGCTTGATCACCGAGCAGTACGGCGCCACGGCCTCCGTCGCGCCGAGCGCGAACCGCTCGAGGCCGGCCAGGTCGTCGTCGTACCCCCAGTCGTGGAGGAGGCTGCTGTGCGGGTCGATGCCCACGCAGAGCTGGCCGCGCTCGGCCATCGCAGCGGCCACGCGCTCTCCGAAGCTGCTCAACGGGTGATCCTCCTGAGGGAGTCGGGGGTGAGGGCGGCCAGGGACGGATACCCGTCGACGGCCATGATCAGGTCGAGCTCGGCCTGCAGGGAGCGCAGCTGGTGGACGGCTCCGGGGACCCCGCCGAGCGCGAGCGCGTAGACGTACGGCCGCCCGATGGCGACCGCGTCGGCGCCCATCGCGATCGCCTTGGCGGCATCGGCGCCGGTGCGGACGCCGGAGTCGAAGACGACCGGAACCCGGCCGTCGACGGCCGCGGCGACGTCGCGCAGCCAGTCGAGGGCCGCTCCCCCGCCGTTGGCCTGGCGTCCGCCGTGGTTGGAGCAGTAGATCCCGTCGATGCCGGCGTCGAGCGCCTGGAGGGCGTCGTCGGGGTGGCAGACGCCCTTGACCAGGATCGGCAGGTCGGTGAGGCCGCGCAGCCAGGGCAGGTCCTCCGCGGTGACCTGGTGGCCGAAGACGCCGGCCCAGGTCATCACGATCGTGCCGGTGTCCTCGCTCCCCCCGGTCAGCTCCTGGAAGACCGGGTCCGAGGTGTAGTTGGCCAGGCACTTGCCGCGCAGCTGCGGGAAGTTGCCCGAGGCCAGGTCACGCGGCCGCCAGCCGGGGACCCAGGTGTCGAGGGTGACCACGATCGCCTCGTAGCCCGCCCGCTCGGCCCGGCGGACGAAGCTCTCGGCGAGATCGCGGTTCTTGGGCGTGTAGAGCTGGAACCACTTCACGCCGTCGGTGGCCGCCGCGACGTCCTCCAGCGGGTCGCTCATCAGCGTCGAGCCGATGAAGGGTACGCCGGCGGCGGCCGCCGCCTCGGCGCCGTGGATGTCGCCGTGCTGGTCGGGCGTGCAGATGCCGAGCACGCCCACCGGCGCCACGAGGAACGGGCTCGTGCGCCGCGTGCCGAACAGGTCGACGCCCAGGTCGCGCTCGGAGGAGGCGCGCAGCATCCGCGGCACCAGCGCGTGATCGCCGAACGCCGCCACGTTGGCCCGCTGGGTCGCCTCGTCGCCGGCACCACCGGCGACGTACGTGCGCAGCTCGGGCGGCAGGGCCGCCATCGCGTTGCGCTCGAGCTCCTCGAACGAGAACGGATGCGCCGGCAGGTTGCCGCCGAGGGCGGCGAGGTAGAGCTCGAGCTGGTAGTCACCGAACGCCATGGCGGTTCACCCCTACTTGTTCAGGCCCTTGAGGATCTCGCGCGGCCACGTGGGGCCACCGTAGATGAACGCGGTGTAGCCCTGGAGGAGGTCCGCTCCCGCCTCGAGCCGCTCGCGCGCGTCGGCCGCGGTCGAGATGCCCCCGACGCCGATCAGGGTCAGGTCGTGACCGACCCGGGCGCGGAGGCGGCGAACGACCTCGGTCGAGCGCTCCCGGAGCGGGGCGCCGGAGAGGCCGCCGGCACCGCACGCCGCGACCTTCTCCGGACTGGCACGCAGACCGTTGCGGCTGATCGTGGTGTTCGTGGCGATGATCCCGTCGAGCCGGAGGCTCAGCGCCATCTCGGCGACCGCCGTGACGTCCTCGTCGGCGAGGTCGGGGGCGATCTTGACCAGCAGCGGGACGCGATGGTCGGGCCGGGTCTCGTCGGCCACCCGGCGCACGTGGGCGAGCAGCGGCGCGAGCTTCTCCACGGCCTGCAGGTTGCGCAGGCCCGGGGTGTTCGGAGAGCTGACGTTGACGACCAGGTAGTCGGCGTACGGCGTCAGGAGGCGGGTCGAGGTCGCGTAGTCGGCCTCGACCGCGGCCTGGTCCTCGTCCGGCACCACCTTGGACTTGCCGAGGTTGATGCCGAGGATCGGTCCGCGCCCGCTGCGGCGGCGGTGGGCCGAGAGTCGCTGGGCGACCGCGGCGGCGCCGTCGTTGTTGAAGCCCATCCGGTTGATGACCGCACGGTCCTCGACCAGCCGGAACAGCCGCGGCTGCGGGTTGCCCGGCTGGGCCAGCGCGGTGACGGTGCCGATCTCGACGTGCCCGAAGCCGAGCCCGGCGAGCGCGTCGTACCCGACACCGAGCTTGTCGAAGCCGGCCGCGAGGCCGAGCACGTTCGGGAAGGTCAGGCCCAGGGCCTGGACCGGCTTGCCGGGGAACGGCGCACGCGCCAGCACCGGGCCCGCGGCGCGGATGGCGCCGAAGGCCAGGTGGTGCGCCTTCTCCGGGTCGACCTTGGCGAAGCCGTGCTTGAACGCGGCGTCGTAGAGCCTCAACGGCCCGCCTCGGCCGACCACTCCTGCAGGGACTTCACGCCGATGTCGCCGGCCCGGATCGCCGCGATGCCCTGCACCGCGGCGGCCGCGCCCTGCACCGTGGTGATGCAGGGGGTGCCGGTGAGCACCGCCGCCGCACGGATCTCGTAGCCGTCGACGCGCGCCTCGGACGCCGAGCCGTTCGGGGTGTTGACGATCAGGTCGATCTCGCCGTCGAGGATCATCTGCACCGAGGTCTTCTCCCCCGCGCCGCCCTCGCCCTCGAAGTGCTTGCGCACGACCGTGGCGCTGATGCCGTTGCGGCGCAGCACCTCGACGGTGCCCTGCGTCGCGAGCAGCTCGAAGCCGTAGTCGGCCAGCACCCGCGCCGGGAAGATCATCGAGCGCTTGTCGCGGTTGGCGATCGAGATGAACACCTTGCCGCCGGTCGGGAGGGGCCCGTACGCAGCCGCCTGCGACTTGCTGAACGCCGTGCCGAAGTCGGCGTCGAAGCCCATGACCTCGCCGGTCGACTTCATCTCCGGGCCGAGCACGGAGTCGACGAACTTGCCCTCGGGGGTGCGGAACCGGTTGAACGGCAGCACCGCCTCCTTGACCGCGATCGGCGCGTCGGCGGGGAGGGTTCCCCCGTCGCCGGTCGCGGGCAGGATGCCCTCCTTGCGCAGGTCGGCGATCGTCTCGCCCATCATCACCCTGCTCGCTGCCTTGGCCAGCGAGGTGCCGGTGGCCTTGGAGACGAACGGGACGGTGCGGCTGGCGCGGGGGTTGGCCTCGAGCACGTAGAGCACGTCGGAGCCGAGCGCGAACTGGATGTTGATCAGCCCGCGCACGCCCACGCCGGAGGCGATGCCCTCGGTGGCCGCGCGGATCCGCTCGATCTCCGAGGCGCCGAGGGTGATCGGCGGCAGCGTGCAGGAGGAGTCGCCGGAGTGCACGCCGGCCTCCTCGATGTGCTCCATGACGCCGCCGAGGAAGAGCTCGTGACCGTCGTAGAGCGCGTCCACGTCGATCTCGACCGCGTCGTCGATGAACCGGTCGATGAGCACCGGCCGGTCGTCGCTGATCAGGTCGGTGGCCAGCTCCAGGTAGGACTTCAGCTGCTCGTCGGAGAACACGATCTGCATGCCCCGCCCGCCCAGCACGTAGCTGGGGCGCACCAGGACCGGGTAGCCGATCGTCTGGGCGATCGCCTGTGCGTCGTCGTACGAGACCGCGGTGCCGTGCTTGGGCGCCACCAGGCCGGCCCGGTCGAGCACGCGGCCGAACGCGCCGCGCTCCTCGGCCAGGTCGATCGCCTCGGGCTGGGTGCCGACGATGGGCACGCCGGCGTCCTTGAGGCCCTGCGCGAGGCCGAGCGGGGTCTGGCCGCCGAGGGTGGCGATCACTCCCGCGACCGGGCCCGCGGCGAGCTCGGCGTGGTAGATCTCGAGGACGTCCTCGAGCGTCAGCGGCTCGAAGTAGAGCCGGTCGGCGGTGTCGTAGTCGGTCGAGACCGTCTCCGGGTTGCAGTTGACCATGATGGTCTCGTAGCCGGCCTTGCTCAGCTCGAGCGCCGCGTGCACGCACGAGTAGTCGAACTCGATGCCCTGGCCGATCCGGTTGGGCCCGCTGCCGAGGATGAGGACGGCCGGGCGCTCGCGCGGCAGGACCTCGGTCTCCTCGTCGTAGGAGGAGTAGTAGTACGGCGTCAGCGCCTTGAACTCGGCCGCGCAGGTGTCGACGGTCTTGTACACGGGACGTACGCCGAGGGCGTGCCGGATCGCCCGCACCTCCGCCTCGGTCACGTCGCGGATCGCCGCGACCTGGTGGTCGGACAGGCCGTGCCGCTTGGCCAGCCGCAGCGTGGCCTCGTCGAGAGACTCGGCGGCGGCGACCTCCTCGGCGACCTCGTTGATGAGGAACAGCTGGTCGACGAACCAGGGGTCGATCCTCGTCGCGTCGAAGATCTCCTCCGGCGTCGCGCCGGCACGGATCGCCTGCATGACCTTCTGGACCCGGCCGTCGTGCGGGCGCTTGACCAGCTCGAGCAGCTCGGCCTTGTCCCCCGGCTCGCCGGTGAAGCGGAAGGGCGCGGCCTTGTTCTCCATGGAGCGCAGCGCCTTGTTGAACGCCTCGGTGAAGTTCCGGCCGATCGACATGGCCTCGCCGACGGACTTCATGTGGGTGGTGAGGGTGTCGTCGGCGGTCGGGAACTTCTCGAACGCGAACCGCGGGACCTTCACCACGACGTAGTCCAGGGTCGGCTCGAAGCTCGCAGCGGTGCCCTCGGTGATGTCGTTGGCGATCTCGTCGAGGGTGTAGCCGACGGCGACCTTGGCGGCGATCTTGGCGATCGGGTAGCCGGTCGCCTTGGACGCCAGCGCCGAGGAACGCGACACCCGCGGGTTCATCTCGATGACGATGACGCGGCCGTCGGCGGGGTTGACGGCGTACTGGATGTTGCAGCCGCCGGTGTCGACCCCGACCTCGCGGATGATGCCGATGGCCAGGTCGCGCAGGTGCTGGTACTCGCGGTCGGTCAGCGTCATCGCCGGGGCGACGGTGATCGAGTCGCCGGTGTGGGTGCCCATCGGGTCGAAGTTCTCGATCGAGCAGATGATGACGACGTTGTCGTTCTTGTCGCGCATCACCTCCAGCTCGTACTCCTTCCAGCCGAGGATCGACTCCTCGATGAGGACCTCGGTGGTCGGGCTGGCCGACAGGCCGGCGCCGGCGAGGCGGTGCAGGTCCTCGACGTCGTAGGCGATGCCCGAGCCGGTGCCGCCCATGGTGAAGGACGGGCGGATGACGACCGGGTAGGCACCGCCGAGGGTGTCGACGGCCGCGACGACCTCGTCCATCGTGTGGCAGATGACCGAGCGGGCCACCTCACCGCCGACCTTGCGGACGATGTCGTTGAACAGCTCGCGGTTCTCGCCGCGGTGGATCGCGTCGAAGGAGGCGCCGATCATCTCCACGCCGTACTTCTCCAGCACGCCGCGCTCGTGCATGGCGGTGGCGGCGTTGAGGGCGGTCTGGCCGCCCAGGGTCGGCAGGATCGCGTCCGGGCGCTCCTTGGCGATGACCTTCTCGACGAACTCCGGGGTGATCGGCTCCACGTACGTCGCGTCGGCGAACTCCGGGTCGGTCATGATCGTGGCCGGGTTGGAGTTGATCAGGATGACCCGCAGGCCCTCCTGCTTGAGCACGCGGCAGGCCTGGGTGCCGGAGTAGTCGAACTCGCAGGCCTGGCCGATGATGATCGGGCCGGACCCGATGACCAGGACGGACTTGATGTCGTCGCGCTTCGGCATCAGCGGGCCTTCCTCTCGGTCATGAGCTGGCAGAACCTGTCGAAGAGGTACGCCGCGTCGTGCGGGCCGGCCGCGGCCTCCGGGTGGTACTGCACGGAGAACGCCTTGAGGCCCTTCTCGTCCTGGAGCTCGAGGCCCTCGACGCAGTCGTCGTTGAGGTTGATGTGGGAGACGGTGGCCTCGCCGTACGGCGTGGTGGTGCTGCCCTCGAGCGGGGCGTCGACCGCGAAGCCGTGGTTGTGCGCGGTGACCTCGACCTTGCCGGTCGTGCGATCCATCACCGGCTGGTTGATCCCGCGGTGGCCGTACTTCAGCTTGTAGGTGCCGAAGCCGAGCGCGCGCCCGAACAGCTGGTTGCCGAAGCAGATGCCGAAGTACGGGATGTCCTCGGCCAGCGCGGCCTGGAGCAGCTCGACCTGGCCGGTGGTCGCGGCCGGGTCGCCCGGACCGTTGGAGAAGAACAGGCCGTCGGCGCCGACCGCCTGCACGTCCTCGATGCTCGCCGTGGACGGCAGCACGTGCACCTCGATGCCGCGCTCGCTCATCATCCGCGGGGTGTTGGCCTTGATGCCGAGGTCGACGGCGGCGACCTTGAAGCGGGTCTCGCCGACGGCGGGCACGACGTACGCCTCGGTGACCGAGACGGCGTCGGAGAGGTTCGCGCCGACCATCTCGGCGGACGCCTTCACCTTCTCCAGCAGCGCCTCGGGGTCGGTCTCGACCGTGGAGATGCCGACGCGCATCGCGCCGGTCTCCCGCAGGTGGCGGGTCAGGGCGCGAGTGTCGATGCCGGAGATGCCGACGACGCCCTGCTCCTTGAGCTCCTCGTCCAGGGAGCGCACCGAGCGCCAGTTGGAGGGCACGCGGGCGGGGTCGCGGACGACGTACCCGGCGACCCAGATCCGACGGGACTCGGGGTCCTCGTCGTTCATCCCGGTGTTGCCGATGTGGGGAGCGGTCATCACGACCACCTGACGGTGGTACGACGGGTCGGTCAGCGTCTCCTGGTAGCCGGTCATGCCGGTCGAGAAGACGGCCTCTCCGAAGGTCTCCCCCTCGGCGCCGTAGGACTCGCCGCGGAAGGTGCGGCCGTCCTCGAGAACGAGCAGTGCTGGCATGGCATGCAAAGGCATCCGGGCCTCCTTCTCCGCCTCACGGGACGGTCGTTAAAGGACGTTCGGTTCGTCGGCGACACTACCAGCCGGGAGCGTGCCGGCTGGCACCGGCGCCACCTCGCCGAAGCGGGACAGCATGACCGCGGCCGCGGTGGCGAGCACCAGCCCGGCGACGGCGGGCGCGGTCCAGCCGGGGCGCGGATGGTCGCCGAGCAGCGCGATCCCGACGAGCGCCGGCAGCACCGTCTCCCCCACCACCAGCGGTGCGGTCGCCTGGACCACGGTGCCCCGCTGCAGCGCGATCGCGTAGGCCGCGAGGCCCAGGGGCGCCGCGCCCAGCAGTGCGTACGACGCCGGGCTGGCCAGCAGCTGTCCGACGATCGCACCGAGCGAGCCGTGGGTCGTCCTTGCCGACAGCAGCCGGGCGCTGACCGCCACCAGACCGAACGCCAGGCCGGCCGCCCCGCCCAGTGCTCCCGCGCCGCGGCCGCCGGGCATCCGCGCCAGCAGCACGCAGGCCAGCACGAGCAGGCCGGCGAGGACGAGCAGCAGCCACTCCAGGGCGCGGGCCGGCTCGGTCGCAGTCTCCGGGGCGGCCGACAGGCTCACCAACCCGAGTCCGGCCACCACCAGCACGAGGGCGACCCTCGTGGCCGCATCGAGACGGGTCCGCAGCACGAGCGCACCCAGGACGGCCGTCACCGCGAGCGAGCTCGCGACGACCGACTGGACGACGTACAACGGCAGGGTGCGCAGCGCCGCGAGGGCGAGCAGGAAGCCCACCGCGTCCAGGACCAGGCCGACCAGGTAGCGCCACGCACCCATCACCCGCAGGAGCAGCCTCGGGGAGACCAGCGCCGTGCTCTCGGTCGTGCCCGCGGCCATCGCCTGCAGGACCGAGCCCGCGCCGTAGCAGAGAGAGGTCCCCGCGGCGCAGACCAGTCCGACGAGCATCCGCTCGACGTCAGGCGCGGGTGAACCGGAAGACCGGGATCCGGCGTCCGCCGGCCTGCTGCTCGTACTCCGCGAACCCCGGCTCGGTGTCCTTGAAGGACTGCCAGGCGCGGTCGTACGCCGCTCCGTCGAGCTCCTCGACACGCACCCGCACGGTCTCGGGCGTGGGGTCCGCGGGCACCTCGATGTCGACCTCCCCGGCGCGGCGCAGGCCGTGCACCCACGCCGGCGTCTTCGAGGAGCCGCCGGCCGAGCCGGCGACCATCCAGGCGTCGCCGTCGGACACGTTGCGCAGCGGCTGGGGCCGCACCGACCCGTCCTTGCGCGGGATGTGGACGAGGATCAGCACCTTGCCGAACGCCACCGGCTCCTGGACGTCCCCGCCGTGGGCGCGGAAGGCCGCGATGATCTGCTCGTTGAAGTCCATGGCGCGATCCTGCCGCTTCCGGGCCGCTCAGACCAGGGAGCCGTCCAGGACCGTCGGCCGTCCGCGCAGGAAGGTGCCGACCACCCGGCCGGTGAGCTCACGGCCGTGCCACGGGTTGTTGCGGCTGAGCGAGACCGAGGCGTCACGGTCGATGGTGACCTTCGCCGACGGGTCGACCAGCGTGAGGTTCCCCGGCGAGCCGACCGCGATCTGCTGGCCGTGCCCGTCCAGGCCGGCGATCCGGGCGGGGCTCTCGCTCATCACCCGCGCGACACCGGCCCAGTCGAGCAGGCCGTTCTCGACCATGACGGTGGCGACGACCGACAGCGCCGTCTCCAGGCCGAGCATGCCGAAGGCCGCGTCGACGAACGCGTGCTCCTTGTCGTGCCGGGCGTGCGGGGCATGGTCGGTCGCGACGGCGTCGATGGTGCCGTCGGCGAGCGCGGCGCGCAGCGCCTCGACGTCCTCGGCCGGCCGCAGCGGCGGGTTGACCTTGTACGTCGGGTCGTAGCCGGTCAGCAGGTCGGTGGTCAGCAGCAGGTGGTGCGGCGTGACCTCGGCGGTCACGTCGATGCCCTGCGACTTGGCCCAGCGCACGACCTCGACGGAGCCGGCGGTCGACACGTGCGCCACGTGCACGCGGCTGCCGGTGTGGCGGGCGAGCATGACGTCGCGCGCGACGATGACGTCCTCGGCGACGCCGGGCCAGCCCGGCAGGCCGAGCCTTCCGGACAGCTCGCCCTCGTGGCAGCAGGCGCTCCCGTACGGCGCCAGCGCCGGGTCCTGGCTGTGCTGGCTGACCACGCCGCCGAAGGCCTTGACGTACTCCAGCGCGCGTCGCATGACCCGCGGGTCCGCCACGCACTTCCCATCGTCGGAGAAGACCCGCACCCGCGCGCGGGACCGGGCCATCAGGCCGAGCTCGGCGAGCTCCTCGCCAGCCAGCGCCTTGGTGACCGCGCCCACCGGCTGGACGTCGACCAGGCCGGCCTTCTCGCCGAGGTCGAGCACGCGCTCGGCGGCCTCGGCGGTATCGGTGACCGGGTTGGTGTTGGCCATGGCCAGCACGGCGGTGAATCCACCGACCGCGGCGGCCTGCGAGCCGGACAGGATCGTCTCGGCGTCCTCGCGGCCAGGCTCGCGCAGGTGGGTGTGCAGATCGACGAAGCCGGGCAGCAGCACGAGTCCGTCGGCGTCGACGGTCCCGCCGGTGGAGCCGTGGATGGCGCCGATCTCGGTGATGACACCGTCCTCGACGTACACATCGGCGACGTCGCCGCCCAGGATCCGCGCTCCCCTGATCAGCACGCTCACGGCGTCGCTCCCTCTTCCGGTCCGGCCAGCAGGTGGTACAGGACGGCCATCCGCACGGCGACGCCGGCGGAGACCTGGTCGAGCACGGCCGACTGGTCGATGGCGTCGGCGGCCTCGGCCGAGATCTCCAGGCCGCGGTTCATCGGGCCGGGGTGCAGGATCGGGGTCCCGGGCCGGAGCAGGCCGAGCCGGGCGCGGGTGAGGCCGTAGCCGACGGTGTACTCGCGGGCGGTCGGGAAGTAGCCGCCGCTCATGCGTTCCTTCTGGACCCGCAGCATCATCACCGCGTCCACCTCGGGCAGCACCGGGTCGAGGTCGTACGACGTCGCGAACCCCTCCGCCTTCGACCAGTCGCCGACGCCCGAGGGCATCAGGGTCGGCGGCGCGACGACGGTGACCCTCGCGCCCAGCTTGGCCAGGCTCTTGATGTTGCTGCGGAAGACCCGGCTGTGGGTCAGGTCGCCGACGATGGCGACGTGCTTGCCCTCCAGGCTCCCCAGCCGGCGGGTCAGCGTGTAGCCGTCGAGCAGCGCCTGGGTGGGGTGCTCGTGGGTGCCGTCGCCCGCGTTGATGACCGGTACGTCGATCCAGCGGCTGATCTGCTGCGCGGCGCCGCTCGCGGAGTGGCGCACGACCAGGCCGTCGATCCCCATCGCGGTCACCGTGAGGACGGTGTCGCGCAGGCTCTCCCCCTTGGAGGTGCTCGAGCCCTTGGCGGAGATGTTGATGACGTCGGCCGAGAGCCACTTGCCGGCGATCTCGAAGCTGGACCGGGTGCGGGTGGAGTCCTCGAAGAACAGGTTGATGACGGTGCGGCCGCGCAGGGCCGGCAGCTTCTTGACCGCCCGCTTCTGCACGTCGTGCATCTCGGCGGCCGTCGCGAAGATCTCCTGGATCTGGGCGGCGTCGACGTCGTCGATGCTGAGCAGGTGCCTCATCGGATGGTCACCTCGTCCTCCCCGTCGGTCTCGACCAGGCGCAGGCTGACCCGCTCGGAGCGCGCGGTCGGCAGGTTCTTGCCGACGTGGTCGGCACGGATCGGCAGCTCGCGGTGGCCGCGGTCGACCAGCACCGCGAGCCGTACGACGGCGGGTCGGCCGAGGTCGCTGAGCGCGTCGAGCGCGGCACGGATCGTGCGGCCGCTGAACAGCACGTCGTCGACGAGCACCACCGTCTTGCCGTCGATCCCGCCCGCGGGGATGTGGGTCTGGTGCGGGCTGCGCGTCGGGTGCGAGCGCAGGTCGTCGCGGTACATCGTCACGTCCAGCGAGCCGGTCGCGACCGTCGTACCCTCCACCTCGGCGATCTTGGCCGCGATCCGCTGCGCCAGCGGCACGCCGCGGGTGTGCAGGCCCAGCAGGAGGAGGTCCTCGGCGCCCTTGTTGCGCTCGAGGATCTCGTGCGAGATGCGGGTCAGCGCTCGGCCGACGTCGTCAGCATCCAGGACGACACGTCCTGGGGACGGGTGCTCTGCAGGCATCAGCGCCTGACTCCTTCTCCGCCTCACGGGACGGCTCGTTAAAGGTGTCGAACGTCGAGCCCACCCTACCCCGTGCGGTCAGCCGGCCGAGCGCAGCCGCTCCAGCAGCGGCTCGGCCGCCTCGTCGAGGAACTGCCGCTGGTAGCGGTCGCCGACCTGCACCATGGCGACGTCGGTGAAGCCGGCGCGCGGGTAGGCCAGCACCGCTTCCGCGATCGCGTCGAGGTCGGGCCCGCACGGGATGGAGCCCGCGACGTCCTCCTCGCGGACGTACTGGCTGGCCGCGTCGAAGCCGCGCACGTCGGGAAGGTCGGCGTTGACGCCCCAGCCGCCGCCGAACCAGCGGAACTGCTCGTGCGCGAGCTTGCGGGCCTCGGCCTCGTCCGGTGCCCAGCAGATCGGGACCTGGCCGATGGCCCGCGCGGGGTCGCCGACCCGCGGGGCGCCACCGGTCGCGTTCCACTTCTCGACGATGTCGGCGGACGGCTCGACGGCGATCAGGTGATCGGCCAGCGGTGCGAGGGCCTTGATCGAGCGCGGCCCGCTCACCGCCGTACCGATGGGGACGGGGCGATCGGGGAGGTCCCAGAGCCTCGCGGCGTCGGCCGCGTAGAACTCGCCGGCGTGGTCGACGGTCTCGCCGTCCAGCAGGCTGCGGATCAGCTCGATCGCCTCGACCAGCATCGCGTGCCTCGTCTCGACGCCGGGCCAGCCCTCGCCCACCACGTGCTCGTTGAGCCGCTCGCCCGCGCCGAGCCCCAGCGTGAACCGGTCCTCGGACAGCAGGGCCAGCGTCGCGGCCTTCTGGGCGACCACGACCGGGTGGTACCGCACGGTGGGACAGGTCACGTAGGTCATCAGCCCCACGCGCTCGGTCGCCTGGGCGACCGCGCCCAGCACCGACCACGCGTACGGCGCGTGCCCCTGCTCCTCCAGCCAGGGTGAGTAGTGGTCGCTGCAGACCTCGAAGTCGAAGCCGGCCCGCTCCGCGGCGGCGGCGTACTCGACCAGGTCGCGGGGTCCGCTCTGCTCGGTCATCAGGGTGTAGCCGAAATCAGTCATAAGGGGCGGGTACCCGCTTCCGCCGATCGCTCACGTGGCCTGGGCCCGGCCGGACAGACGACGACGGAGGGACCCGAGAGTCCCTCCGTCGTCACGTTCTTTCGCGGCTGGGCCGCTCAGGGCATCAGCTGAAGGCGTCCTTGACCTTCTCGCCGGCCTGCTTGAGGCCGCCCTTGACCTGGTCGGCCTTGCCCTCGTTCTCGAGGTCCTTGTCGTCGCCGGCCTTGCCCAACGCCTCCTTGGCCTCGCCCATCTTCTCCTGGGCGGTGTTCTGGAGCTTGTCGTCGAGACCCATGTCGATCTCCTTCTCGTTCGATCGGGATGCGGACGCCCCCTCCGTACCCGAGGACCCGAGGAGGATGCGTCAGAGGGCGCCGGCCATCCCCGCACACGCCCGCAGCCAGGCCCGCTTCATGCTCTCTAGGCGGACGTCCCGGGATTGATCCGGTCGTGATCGACCACCTCGACCGCCCCGCTCCTCGTCAAGGCGAACTGGACGCTGTTCCGCCAGCGCGGCAACTTCCGCTGGAGACCGCGCAGAAGGTCGATCGACTCCTCGTCAGAGATGCCTGAAGTGATCGACCAGTCCAGCCCGGACCCGACGACGTCGCTGACAATCACCACCTCGACCGCCAACAGGACGCGCCTCCAATCGGCCAGCGACAGAGCGCCGGTCTCCTCGATCCGCTTCCACAGTGCCCAGGCATCTCGCGAGAGTGTCGCAGCATCGGCGAACCCCATGGCCACCGCGATTTCGTCCGTCGGGTTCGCGGGCCCGCCCCAATCCAACAACGCCGCGCGCAGCAAGCGCCGTTCGTCATCAGTCAGATCGACAGAAAGCGGCGATTCGGGAGTCACATCGTGATGCTGCCACGCCACTCCTCGCTCGAGCACGAAACAGAAGAGGGGACGCTGCGGCCCGCGGGCGTGGAGGATCACCTCATGCGCATGACCCATGACCGCGAGGCGGACGCCGCTTACATCTACCTAGTCGACGAAGTCGCGCCGGGCGAGGTCACGCAGACGCGGGTCGCCGACGTTCCCCTGGACCGCGCCGCCATCGCAGTCGACTTCGATGCGGATGGCCGGATCATCGGCCTCGAGATCCTCGGCGCAAACCGCGTGTTGCGGAGCAGCACGATCGCCGCGGCGTCGGACATCACGCGGCAATGACCGTCGACGTCAGAGGGCGCCGGCCATCCCCGCACACGCCCGCAGCCAGGCCCGCTTCGTGGCCTCGGAGAGCTGGTCGTAGGGCACGACCGAGCCGGAGACGAGCGCCGGGTCGTAGGGCATCCGGTAGACCGAGCGGGTGCGCTGCTCGTAGACCTGGGTGAGGTCGGCGGCCAGCTTCGGGTCGACCTTGTCGCTGGGATCGGAGAGCACCGTCACGGTCTTGTACTTGAGGTTCTGGTAGCCGGCGTCCTGGAGGGCGTCGAGCATCCACAGGCCGCTGTAGCCGGTGTCCTCGCGGATGGTGCTGGTGACGACGAGCAGGTCGGCGGCCTCGGCGGCGGCCAGCCAGTTCTCGGCACGCATGTTGTTGCCGGTGTCGACCAGGATCACCCGGTAGAAGCGCTCGAGCAGGTGGTGGACCTCGGTGAAGTCCTTGGCGTGGATCTGGCCGGTGACGTCGGGGCGCTCGTCGGAGGCGAGCACGTCGAAGTGCGCGTCGCCCTGGGAGCGCACGAACGCGCCGAGGTCGCCGATCCGCGACTGGTAGACGTCCTTGAACCGGCCGAGGTCCTCGAGCAGCTCACGGGTGGTGTTGCGGTGCGCGCTGCGCGAGCCGCGGATGCCGAGCGTGCCGCGGGTCTCGTTGTTGTCCCACGCCACCACGCCGCCACCACGGACGGTGCCGAAGGTGTAGCCGGCCGCCAGGACGCCGGTCGTCTTCGCCGCGCCTCCCTTCGGGTTGACAAACGCGATCGTCCGCGGGCCGTCGAAGTCCTTCTGGATCTGGCGGCGGTCCTGGTGGTGGGACAGCTCCTTGGCGCCCATCCGCGGGCGGATCAGGCCGCCGCTCCAGCGGCGTACGCGGCCACGCCAGCCCCACGTCGCCGGGCCGAGCTCGGCGCTGCTGTCGCGGCGGTCGAGGAAGTCGGTGGCCGACATGAACCGGCGCGGCTCCTCGGCCACCGGGGCGGCCGGCGCTGGCGGTGCGGCCGGCGGGTACGTCGGCGGCGGGCCGACCGGGGGCGGCACTGTGGGGCGCGGACCGAGTCCGGACATCGGGTCCGGACCGACGGGATCTGCGGGCTGACTCACCGGGCACCACCTCCGAGCAGGTTGTACGGCGAGGCCAACCTACCCGAGCGCGGACCGCTCCAATCCCCCTGTCAGGCCCTCAGTCAAGCGAGGTCTGCGAGTGCCGTCTCGATGGCGCGGTGGAAGGTCGGATAGGCGAAGTGCATGGCCCGCAGCGTGGCGATCGGCACCTCGGCATGGACCGCGGTCGCGACCCAGCCGAGCATCTCCCCACCGGAGGGGCCGACGGTCGTGCCGCCGATCAGGATGCCCCTGCTCGCATCGGCGACGAGCTTGATCACCCCGGCGCCGCCAGGACCGTGCAGCCAACCGCGGCTGGAGGAGGCGAGGTCGGTGACGCCGACCTGCACGTCGATGCCGGCCTCGCGCGCCTGCCTCTCGGTCATGCCGACCGACCCGACCTCCGGGTCGGTGAAGGTCGCCCGGCCCACGGCGCGGTAGTCCGCCCACGGCCCGTCCTGGCCGAGGATCGAGCGGATCGCCACCGCCGCCTGGTACATCGACACGTGGGTGAACGCGCCCTTGCCGGTGATGTCGCCGATCGCCCAGAGCCCGTCCGCGACGCGCATCTGCTCGTCGGGGTCCAGCGCACGGACGGACGGGTCGAGGCCGACTGCATCCAGCCCGATGTCGGCCAGGTTGGTCCGCCGGCCGGCCGCCACCAGCAGCTCGGCGGAGCGGATCGACGTACCGTCGGCGAGGGTGAGCTCGAAGCCACCGTCGTGACGCACCGCGGAGGCCCCGACTCCGGTCAGGACGGTGACACCGTCGGCCTCCAGCGCCTCGGTCACCACCGAGGACGCCTCCGGCTCCTCCGGCCCGAGGATGCGCTCCCCGGCCTCCACCACCGTCACCGGTACGCCGAAGCGGGCGAACGCCTGGGCGAGCTCGCAGCCGATCGCTCCCCCGCCCAGCACGACCAGGCTCTCCGGCAGCGTCGTCACCTGCACCGCGTCGCGGTTGGTCCAGTACGGCGTGTCCGCCAGCCCGTCGATCGGCGGGACCGCCGGCTCGGTGCCGGTGTTGAGCACGACGCCGCGGCGGGCGGTCAGGTCCACCGGCCCGTCGGCGGTGTCGACCCGGACGGTGCGCGGCCCGGTCAGCCGACCGGTCCCCCGCACGAAGCGCGCGCCGGCCTTCTCGAGGCGCTCCACCGCGACCTTGTCGTCCCAGTCGTCGGTGGCCTCGTCGCGGATGCGGCGCGCGACCGGGTCCCAGCTGGGCCGGACCTCGACGGCCCCGGCGACACCGGGGATCCGCCGCGCCTCGGCGACCAGGCCGGCCGCCCGCACCATCATCTTCGAGGGGATGCAGCCGAAGTAGGGGCACTCGCCGCCCACCAGCCGGCGATCGACGCCGACCACCTCGAGCCCGGCCTTCGCGAGCTCCGCCGCAGCGTGCTCGCCGCCGGGCCCGAGCCCGAGGACAACGACATCAACCTCCGTGGAGTCGGTCATGGGACCGACCCTACGGAGGTCGTGGTCAGGGGACCAGCGTCAGAGCCGCCTCAGATGAGGGCGGACTTGTAGCGCACGATCGCGCCGAGGACGCCGTTGACGAACGACGGCGACTCGTCGGTCGACAGCTCGGTCACCAGCGCGAGCGCCTCGCTGACCGCCACCGGGTCCGGGATGTCCTCGGCGAAGAGGATCTCGAAGGCGCCGATGCGCAGCACGTTGCGGTCCACGGCGGGCATCCGCGCGAGGGTCCAGCCCTCGGCGTACTCCTGGAGGACCTCGTCGATGCGCTCCTGGTGCTCGGTGACCCCGCGCACCAGCACCTCGGTGTAGGGGTTGCTCGGCGCCTCGGACTCGGCCGAGACCCGGGCCAGCGCCTCGACGCCGGTCTCGCCGCGCATGTCGGCGGCGTACAGGACGTCGAGCGCGCGCTTGCGAGCCTTGCTCCGGGCGGACATCAGCCCTTCACGCGGGAGAGGTAGGAGCCGCCGTCGCGGGTGTCGACCTTGATCTTCTCGCCGTTCTCGATGAACAGCGGGACCTGGATCTCGGCACCGGTCTCGAGGGTCGCCGGCTTGGTGCGGCCGGTGGCGGAGTCGCCCATGACGCCCGGCTCGGTGTAGGTGATGGTGAGTTCGACCGACGCGGGGAGCTCGACGTACAGGACCCGGCTCTCGTTCATCGCGATGATGACGTCGGTGTTCTCGAGCATGAAGTTCGCGGCGTCGCCGACGATCTCCGGCTCGACCTCGACCTGCTCGTAGGTGGTGCCGTCCATGAACACGTAGTTCTGGCCGTCGTTGTAGAGGTACTGGTAGGTCCGCTTGTCGACGGTGGCCGTCTCGACCTTGGTGCCGGCGTTGAAGGTCTTGTCGACGTTCTTGCCCGTCTCGACGTGCTTGAGCTTGGTGCGGACGAAGGCGGGGCCCTTGCCCGGCTTCACGTGCTGGAACTCCACCACGGTCCAGAGCTGACCCTCGAGGTTGAGGACCATGCCGTTCTTGAGGTCGTTCGTGGTTGCCATGCGCGTCTCTCGCCCCTGCCGATGTCCTGAGTGTGTCAAAGAAGTACGACGCGGGCTCGCCCGCGCGCGTAGGTCCGGTCGCTCGGCGTACCGAGCGGCGCCCGAGTCTAGTCGTCGGGGACGCGAGTTCCGAAACCGGTGACGGGTCGCCCCGGCCGCGGGAACGGTACGACGGCGGCACGGACCACCGAGGCATGTAATGCCCCGGCTCCTCGGTGACATGAGCGGAGTGACCGAGCACGACGGGACGTGCCCGCCACCCACCCGCTCTCGGACAGGAGTAGACCCATGCGCAAGCTCAGCCCGTTCCAGATCGCCGCCGGATCGACCGCCCTCATCCTCGGCACGCTCGGAGGCGCGTACGCCGTCGAAGCGGCCACGACGTCGCCCGGCGGCAGCTCCCAGGTCGACCCGACCGACGCTCCCTCCACCGACGCCACCGAGACCCCGGAGACCGAGGCCCCCGAGACGCCGGAGGCCACCGAGACCGACACGCCGGAGACCGAGTCCCCCGACGCCGACCAGACCGACGACCCGTCCGAGGCCGCGACCGACGACCAGGGTGACGACAGCCAGGGCGAGGGCGATCACCACGGCGACCACAGCCAGGGCGACCACAGCCAGGGCGACCACAGCCAGGGCGATGACAGCCAGGGCGACGACGGCCAGGGCGACGACAACGAGTCCGAGGCGCCGGAGACCCCCGAGGCCACCGAGACCGAGGGCGACCACCAGGGCCGCGGCGACGACCAGTCCGAGACGCCCACGCCGACCGACGACCCGACCGACGACGCCACGGACGACGGTGGCCACAGCGGCCGCGGCTGATCGGTCCGACGACCGGGTGGGCCTGCTCCGCGACGCTACGCTGAGCGGGCCGACCCGGCACCAGGAAGAGCCATGACACGACCCGATCCCGACCTCACGGTCCCTGTTCCGACCACACCGGCGGACCCGGCGTTCTCCGAGCAGCTCGGACTGCTCGCGGCCGCGTCGGTGCCCACCACGGCGGGCAGCGCCACCCCGCGCTGGGTCGTCGGTGTCGCCGCAGCGGCGACCGTGATCGCCGTGAGCGGCGCGGGCGCCCTGGCGGCCGCGCACATCGACAGCGACCGCTCGCCGCACCCGCACAGGCCCACGACCGCGGTGGCGACGCCGAGCTCCACCGCGAGCGACGACGCGACGTCGGTCCCGGAGGAGGACGACACGTCCCCCGCGGGGACCGATGACCACGACCACGGCGGGCGGACGGGCGACGATCGGTCGCCCGAGAACCACCAGGGCACCTCCGGCGACGACCAAGGCTCTGGCAGCGGCAGCCGCGGCGGTGACGACAGCACCGGCACCAGCGGCAGTGACGACGGCTCCGGGTCGAGCGGATCGAGCGGGTCGGACGACACGAGCGGCGACACCAGTGGGTCCGGCTCCGGGTCCGGCGACGGGACCAGCGGCGGAGACGGCGGCACGAGCGGCAGCGGACGGGACGACCCGAGCCCCACCGCCTCCGGCACCAGCGACACGAGTGGTCGCGGTGGGAGCAGCGGAGGCGGTGGTTCGGGCGACCCGACCAGCGGCACCGACCGTGGTACGAGCGGCCATGACGGCAGCACGTCCAGCAGCGCACTCGGGATCAGCGGAGGCCAGGACGGCGCGTGACGAACCGCGACGACCT
The DNA here is from genome assembly GCF_054777895.1 of Nocardioides ultimimeridianus. Taxonomy (NCBI): domain Bacteria; kingdom Bacillati; phylum Actinomycetota; class Actinomycetes; order Propionibacteriales; family Nocardioidaceae; genus Nocardioides; species Nocardioides ultimimeridianus. The sequence continues at coordinate 66,418 of NZ_BAAHAB010000005.1, forward strand.
CGTCGAGCGCGCGAGGAGCGGAGAGGCGGACGCCTGGAGTGAGCTGTACGAAGCCACCACCGGGCGTCTGCTGGTCTGGTTGCGCACCCGGCCGAGCCGCGACGTCGCCGTCGGCCCTGAGGACGTCGTGTCCGAGACCTGGCTGGTCGCGGCGCAGTCCATCGCGGACTTCACCGGCGACCGGGACGCCTTCGCGGGTTGGCTCTTCGGCATCGCCCGCAACGTCTCGCTCAACGTGCAACGCCGGAGCGAGCGCCGGCGTACCGACCCGACCGACAGCGACCTGCGCCCCGAGCTGTGGGGCGTGGTCGACGGGGTCGCCGAGTCCGTCGCCGCGAGCGACTGGGTAAGCCGTCAGCTCGCGACCCTCTCGCCCCGGGAGGCCGACGTCCTGGCGGCGATGGAGGTCGCGGGACTGGATGCGCGGCAGACCGCCGCGGCGCTGGACATGTCGGTGACCGCCGTCCGCGTCGCGCGGCACCGGGCACTCCTGCGGCTGCGGCGCACCGTCGAGCCGCGCACGACCGCTACGCCTGTGTGAGCTCCGCGAGGGCGAGGCGGTAGCCCTCGATGCCGCGACCGCTGATCGTCGCGATCGCGTGCGGCTCGACGTAGGAGGTGTGCCGGAAGACCTCCGGGCGCTCCTTGGGCTCGGAGATGTGGACCTCGACCAGCGGCGCGGTCAGCTGGGCGCAGGCGTCGTACAGGGCCAGCGAGTAGTGGGTCCACGCGGCGGCGTTGAGGACGACCGGGGTGGCGTCGTCGGCTGCCTCGTTGAGCCAGTCGAGCAGCTCGCCCTCGTGGTTGGTCTGGCGCACCTCGACCTCGAGCCCCAGATCGGCGCCCCACCGCACGCAGAGGTCGGCGAGCTCGGCATGGGTGGTGTGCCCGTAGATCTCGGGCTGACGCTTGCCCAGACGGCCCAGGTTGGGGCCGTTGAGCACCAGCACCCTCATCGCGCGCCACCCGCCATGACGTCGTACGCCGCCCGCAGGTCGGCCTCGCTCGGCCCGGTGAGCACGACCGGCGCGGCCAGGTCGTCGAGGACCACGAAGCGCAGCGTGTTGCCGCGCGACTTCTTGTCGACGCGCATGCCGGCCAGCAGCGTGTCGAAGTCGGCGCCGGCGTAGGTCGTGGGCAGGCCGACGGCCGCGAAGGCAGCGGCGTGCCGGGCGGCGAGCGCGTCGTCGATGTGACCGGTGCGCCGGGCGAGCTCGGCCACGTAGCAGCAGCCGATCGCGACGGCCTCGCCGTGGCGCATGGTGAAGCCCTCGGCCCGCTCGATCGCGTGCGCCATCGTGTGGCCGTAGTTCAGCACCTCGCGGCCGGGGTGGCTGTCTGCTCCCCCGGTCTCCTTGAGGTCGGCGACGACCACGTCGACCTTGACCTGGATCGCGCGCTGCACGAGCTCGGGCAGGATCTCGCCCGCGGGGTCGGTGGCAGCGGCGGGGTCCTTCTCGACCAGCGCCAGGATCTCGGGGTCGGCGATGAAGCCGCACTTGACGACCTCGCCCATGCCGGCGACGAGCTCCTCGCGCGGCAGCGTGAGCAGCGTGTCCAGGTCGACCAGCACCCCGGCGGGCTCGTGGAAGGCGCCCACCAGGTTCTTGCCGGCGGCGGTGTTGATGCCGGTCTTGCCGCCGACCGCCGCGTCGACCATGGCGAGCAGCGTGGTCGGGACGTGCACGACCCGGACACCCCGCAGCCACGACGCGGCCACGAAGCCGCCCACGTCGGTGGTCGCTCCCCCGCCGAAGGTCACCACGGCGTCGGACCGGGTGAAGCCCGACTCCCCCAGCGCGTCCCAGCACTCCGCGACGACGTCGGCCGTCTTGGCCTGCTCCCCGCTCGGCAGGCCGAGCGCGAGGACGTCGTAGGACGGACGCAGCACGTCGAGCACCGGCTCGGCGAGCTCGGCCAGCTCGGCGGCGTACAGGAACGCGACCCGCTGGACCTGATCGCCGAGGACGGCCGGCAGCCGGCCGGCGATCCCGCGCCCGATCACGACGTCGTACGGCGATGCTCCGCCCACGTGCAGCACGGTCTCGCTCATGACGCCGAGCCTAGATGCAACCCCAGGGCGGGTCCCATCCGTTGGAGGGCTGTGAGACGCGACCACGAGGACGAGTACGAGGCGTTCGTCCGGGACCACCGGGGCGAGCTGCTCGCCACCGCCCTGCACCTGACCGGCGACCCGCACCTGGCCGAGGACCTCGTCCAGACCGCGCTCGTGCGGCTCTACGTGGCGTGGGGCCGGGTGCGGCGCATGAACGTGGGCGGGTACGCCCGCCGCACCCTGGTCAACTGTTTCATCGACCACCGCCGCCGACCGTGGGTGCGTCGCGAGCACAACGCCGACACGGTGCCGGACCGGCCCGCCGTCGCCTCCGCTGCCCCGGTCGACGCCGACCTGGTGGCCGCACTACTCGCGCTGCCCCCGCGGATGCGGGCCGTCGTCGTGCTCCGGCACGTCGAGGACCGCTCCGTCGAGGAGGTCGCCGAGGTCCTCGGCTGCTCGACCGGCAACGTCAAGAGCCAGACCGCCCGTGCGCTCGACAAGCTCCGCGCGCAGCTGTCCCTGAACCCGCCCCTGGAGAGGAACCAGTCATGAACGACCTGCTCGACCAGCTCGGTGCCCTGCGCACCGCTCCCGTCCCGACCGACGACGCGACCGTCTCGGCGGACGTACGCCGCGGCCGGCGGGCCGTCGGGCGCCGGCGTGCCGTCCGCGGCGCCGGTGTCGCCGCCTGCGCCCTCGCGCTGGGCGGCGTCACGACCGCCGTGGTGACGTCCGCCCCCTCGTCGCACAGCGCCGGGGTCCGCCTCGTCGACTACACGGGCGCCCAGCTGCCCGGCTTCACCGTGGCCAAGGTGCCCGACGGCTTCGTGCTGCAGGGCGCCACGGCGTACTCCCTGGACATCGCGAAGCCCGGCGACACCAGCAGCCTGGACGACTTCGAGGGGAAGATCGTGGTGAGCGTGGAGGCGAACGCCCCCGCCGGGACGAGCACCGCACCGCGCCACGTGGTGCGGTCGCAGCGTGGCGACATGCTCGTCAAGAACGGGCGGGGCGTCTGGCTGGTCCACCGGGACGGGACGCGCGAGCGGGTCGCCGGGACGTCCGCGCCCACGGCCCCGGGCACGACCGGGCCGATCGACGTGGACGGCTCCGCCGGGACGATCACCACCAACGGCGAGGGCACCAAGACCTTCCGCTACTCCACCGACGGCCGCACCGTCGTGATCCAGGTCTGGCCGACGATCACGCTGTCCGACGCCCAGATCCGCGAGCTGGCCGACGGCGTCACCGTGACGGCCGCCGCCAGGAACAGCGTCGGCTGAGCGACGACGACGGACCCGACGGAGGGGCCATGGGTCAGCCGGCCCATGGCCCTTCCGTCTGCGCTCTCAGGCTCCGAGCCGCTCGGCGATCTCGTCGGCGACCGCCTCGGGAGAGCGGCCGTCGGTGTCGACGGTGATCGTCGCGACGGACTCATAGATCGGGGTGCGCTCGTCGAGCAGGGACTTGATCCGGGTGCGGACCCCGCCCACGGCCTGGTTGAGCACGGGACGGCTCTCGCCCAGGCCGATCCGGCGTACGGCGTCGGACAGGCCCACCTTGAGGAAGACGACCGCGTGACCCTGCAGCGCCGCGCGGGTCGCGGGATCGAGCACCGCTCCACCGCCCAGGCTCAGCACGCCACCGTGCTCGGCCAGCGCGGTCGCGACGGCGTCGCGCTCGAGCGCGCGGAACGCGGCCTCGCCGTCGGTGACGAAGATGTCCTGGATCTCGCGACCCGTCGCGGTGACGACGTCGTCGTCGGTGTCGCGGACCGGCAGGTCCCAGCGCCGGCCGAGCAGCCGCGCGACCGTGGTCTTGCCGGCGCCCATCGGTCCCACGAGGACCGCGCGCGGAGCGGTCACCGGTAGCGCAGGTTCTCGAGGTAGCTGTCGACGTTGCGCTTGGTCTCGCCCAGCGAGTCGCCGCCGAACTTCTCGGTCACGGCGTCGGCGAGCACGAGCGCGACCATGGCCTCGGCGACGATCCCGGCGGCCGGGACCGCGCACACGTCGGAGCGCTGGTGGTGGGCAACGGCCTCCTCGCCGGTCGCAACGTCGATGGTGCGCAGCGCCCGCGGGACGGTGGCGATCGGCTTCATGGCGGCGCGGACCCGCAGGGCCTCGCCCGTGGTCATGCCGCCCTCGGTGCCGCCGGAGCGTCCGGAGGTACGCCGGATCACTCCGTCCTCCTTGACGATCTCGTCGTGCGCCTGGGTGCCCGGGGTGGCGGCGAGCTCGAACCCGTCGCCGACCTCGACGCCCTTGATCGCCTGGATGCCCATCAGCGCACCGGCGAGGCGCGCGTCGAGGCGCCGGTCCCAGTGCACGTGCGAGCCGAGGCCCGGCGGCAGCCCGTAGACGACGACCTCGACGACACCGCCGAGGGTGTCGCCGTCCTTGTGCGCCTGGTCGATCCGCTCCACCATCAGCTTCGACCCGTCGGGGTCCAGGCAGCGGACGGGGTCCTCGTCGAGCCGCGCGACGTCGTCGGGCGTGGGCAGGTCGCGGGTCGGCGTACGGACACCGCCGATCTCCACGACGTGGGACACGATGCGCGCGCCGGTCGCCTGCTCGAGGAAGTTGCTGGCCACGCGGCCGAGGGCGACGCGGGCCGCCGTCTCACGAGCGGACGCGCGCTCCAGCAGCGGGCGGGCGTCCTCGAAGTCGTACTTCTGCATGCCGGCCAGGTCGGCGTGGCCGGGGCGGGGCCGGGTCAGCGGCGCGTTGCGCGCCATCGCGGCCAGCTCGTCGGCGTCGACCGGGTCGGCAGCCATGACCTTCTCCCAGCGCGGCCACTCGGTGTTGCCGATCTGGATCGCGACCGGGCCGCCCTGCGTCTCACCGTGGCGTACGCCGCCGGTGATCGTGACCTCGTCCTGCTCGAACTTCATCCGCGCGCCCCGGCCGTAGCCCAGGCGGCGGCGGGCCAGCGAGTCGGCGATGTCATCGGTCGTGACCTCGACGTGGGCGGGCAGGCCCTCGAGGATCGCGACCAGTGAGGGGCCGTGCGACTCCCCCGCGGTCAACCAGCGCAACATGGGGCAATCCTCCCATGGGGTCAGGCCACGGGCAGGACCTGTCCCAGCAGCACCGCGAGCAGCGCGCCGATGAGCAGGAACGGACCGAAGGGCAGGTGCCGCTTGCCGAGGCCGCCCAGCACGCCCTCCTCGCGCTTGACGGTGTTGCCGAGCAGCCGCATCACCGGCAGCGCGACGAGCATCGACAGCGCGGCGAGCAGGACCGAGAGCAGCAGGGTCATCACGCCGAACGGTCCGACGGCGAGGCCCAGCAGGGCACCGAGGCGTACGTCGCCGCGCGCCATCATCCGCGGGCTGATCCGCCACATCAGCCCGTAGTAGCCCCCGATCAGCACGAACCCGAGCGCCGAGGCGGCCGCGTAGCGCCAGTCCGGCCGCGCGGCGCTCGCGACGAGGACGAGCACCCCGACCACGGCGTACGACGGACGGATGATGCGCGTGGGCAGGTACCAGGTCACGTAGTCGATGACGGCGAGCGCGATCCCCACGGGCAGCAGGAACAGCAGCCACGGCAGTGCCCAGCTCCATCCGAGCGCCGCACCCAGCGCGGCCCCGGCGAGGCCGGCGGCCACCACCGATCCGGGCAGCAGCCGCGGGCGGACGGCCAGGTCGGCGTACGGGACCTTGGCGGGGTACTCCCCCGGCTTCTCGTCCGGGTCCGGCTCCGGCTCGGGGACCGAGCCGATGATGCGCGGCACCAGCAGGCCGCCGGCGGCACCGATCACGGCGCACGTGACTGCCGGGACGAGGTGCCACTCCATGGCGGCAACCTACCGAAGGCGGCGCACCGGTCGGCTGGAGATGGCCTCGTGATCGGCGTACAGCGGGAGCTCGGCCATCGTGCGCTCCAGCGTCTCCGGCGGGCCGAAGAGGCGGGTCGGGTCGAGGTAGACGTCCTCGGCGAAGAGCTCACTGACGATGGCGCGCACCGGCGGGCTCCCGGGCGTGAGCGTGCGGGCGACCGCGTCGCGGACGTAACCCTGCCGCAACGGGTGCAGCGCGGCCGAGGACGGTGTGTGCACCACCTGCCAGCCGTGGAAGAACTCGTCCTCGGTCAGGCGATCGGGCTTGGGGAACCAGGTCAGGTGGGTCAGCAGCTCCCCGTCCGCCGCGTCCGCGACGGGCTGGGGCACCGACTCGGTCACCAGGTAGGCATCCCCGGACACCTGCTCGGCGAGGGTGGGCCAGACGTCGACGGAGTCGACCCAGATCTCGGCCAGGCCGCGCAGCCGGGGGCCGTCGCCCATGAGCAGCGTGGCGTTCGGCAGGTCGGCCGCGACGGACACCTGCAGGCCCCGCTGGCCGGGGAGGGCGAGCGCGGCGGCGGCACGGGCGGCCTCGTCGCTCCAGAGCAGGACGTCGATCTTCTCCACCGTCGGGCCTCCACATCCGCGCTAAGTAGAACGTGTTCTACCATAGCGCCATGGACACCCCCGCCCGCCCCCAGCGCTTCACCGGCCGCCGCGTCGTCGTCACCGGAGCGGCCGGTGGTCTCGGCCAGGTCGTCGCCGAGCTCTTCCGCGCCGAGGGAGCCACCGTCGTCGGCACCGACGTCGCGCCCGCCGACGGGGTCGTGCCCTGCGACCTGGCCGACGACGCGCAGCGCGGCGCCTTCGTGGCCGATGCCCTCGCCACGCTCGGCGGGCTCGACGTGCTGTGCAACGTGGCAGGCATCCAGAAGTTCGCCGCGGTCGGCTCGATCACCGCGGGCGACCTGCGCCGCCACTTCGACGTCAACGCGCTCGCGCCGCTCATGCTCGCCCAGGACTTCTCCGAGGCGCTGATCGCCAGCGGCGGCAACGTCGTGTCGGTCGCCTCGATCTCCGGCGTCATGGCGCAGCCCTACAACGTCCAGTACTGCGCCTCCAAGGCCGCCCTCGTCGTGGGCATGCGCGCGCTGTCGATCGAGCTCGGCAAGCACGGCGTGCGGGTCAACTGCGTCTCCCCCGGCGGCATCGACACCCCGCTGATCACCGCCGCCGCGGCCGGCCTGCCCGAGGACGCGGACTGGAACCTGGTGGGCCGCAGCATGTCGGTCATGCCCGGGTTCATGCCGCCGGTCGAGGTGGCCGAGAACCTGCTGTACCTGGCCTCCGACGCGGCGCGCTCGGTGACCGGGGCGAACCTGGTCGTCGACCGCGGCGTCGTGTGGTGAGTCAGCTCCCCTGACGCGGCGCGCGGGCGGCGAGCGCGGCCTCGCCGGCGGTGCGCATCGCGTCGAGCGGCCCGGGCTCACCGGTGAACATCGCGAACTGCAGCACGGCCTGGTGGACCAGCAGGTCGAGCCCCGACACCACGACGTGACCGGCGTCGGCCGCGGCCGCGGAGAGCGGCGTGGGCCAGGTGTTGTAGGTGACCTCGAAGAGCACCGGCGTGCCGGTCATGCGGGCGACCAGCTCGGGCGACTGGGCCGCGACGGGGATCGTCGACACGACGACGTCGGCGGCCCGGGCGTCGGTCAGGTGGATCACGTCGACCTGGGGAGCCCTCGGGTGCGCCAGCAGAGCACCGATCGTCTCGGCCGCCCGACCGGGATCGCGGACCGCGAGCCGGAGCCGCTCCACCCCGAGCTCGATGAGAGCCAGGCCGGTGCTGGCCGCGGTCGCCCCGCCCCCGAGCACGACGCCCTCGCGCAGCGGACCGGACCAGCGCTCACGGATCGCCGCCACGGCGCCCGGCAGGTCGGTGTTGTCGGCGAGCCACCCGAGGTCGTCCTGGTCACGCACCAGCGTGTTCGCGCCGCCGGCCAGTCGCGCGCGGTCCGTGACGCCGATCGCCGCGGCGAGCGCCTCGCGCTTCAGCGGCGCCGTGACCGACAGGCCGCGGACGTCGTCGCCGGTGGTCCGCAGGAAGCCGGCCAGCCCACCGGCCGGCACCTGCACGGCGTCGTACTCCCACCCGGCCAGGCCGAGCGCGTCGTACCCGGCACGGTGCAGGACCGGCGACAGGGAGTGGGCGATCGGGTCGCCGATGACCGCGCAGCGCATCAGCAGGCGTCGGAGGTCTTGCAGTACTGACGCAGCTGCTCGGTGGCGGCCTGGTGCTGCGCGTACGTCGTCGAGAACACCGTCTTCCCGGTCGCGAGGTTCACCACGACCCAGTACAGCCACGGCCCCTTGGCCGGGTGCAGGGCGGCCTTGATGGTCTCGATGCCCGGGTTGCCGATGGCACCCGGCGGCAGTCCCTGGTGGGTGTAGGTGTTGTACGCCGACTGCACGGCCCGCTCCGCGGCGGTGGTCCACACCTGGCCGGTCAGGTTGTTGGCATAGGAGACCGTCGCGTCGGACTGCAGGGGCATCCCGATCCGCAGCCGGTTGTAGATCGCGCGGGCGACCTTCGGGTAGTCCGCGCTGCGGCTGGCCTCGTACTCCAGGATGCTGGCCACGATCACGGTCTGCTCCGGGTCGAGGTTCACGGCCTTCGACGCACCGACGAGGTCGATCGATGCCGCCTCCTGCTTGAACTTCGCGATCATCTGCGTGAGCAGCTGGGTCGCGGTCTCCTTCGGCGAGATCGTGTACGTCGCCGGGAACAGGTAGCCCTCCGGGTCGCCGTGGGCGTACGCCGGGAGCCCCAGCTTGCCCGGCTTCGCCAGGGCCTGCTTCAGCGCGGCCCGCGTGATCTTCGAGTGCGCGGCGACGAGCTCGATCACCGTTGCGGTGCGGGTGCCCTCGGGGATCGTCACGACGCTCTGGTCGAGGTTGGCCGGGTCGACCAGCACGGCCACGACGTCGGAGGCCTTCATCTGGCGCTTCAGCAGGTAGCTGCCCGGCTGGATCCCGGTCGCGTCGGCGTTGTGCGAGGCGGCCGACACGAACGCGTCGGAGGACTTCACGACGTCGAGCTTCTTCAGCGCGTTGCCCATCTCGCGGATGGACTCGTCCTTCGCGATGGTGAAGCTGACCCGCCCGGTGCCGGGGCCGGGGTAGTCCGGGTCGCCGGCGAGCCGGTCCTTGAGCCAGCTGCCGCCGGCGTACACGATCCCGCCGAGAACGACGAGCAGGACCACCAGCACGAGCGCGGCCGGCGCGGAGCGGCGACGGCGCGGCGCGCGGTGGCTGTGGTTCTGCGGCGTCGGCGTCTCGCTGCCGTGGAACCCGGGCACCCCGGTCGGATCACTCATCGGACTCCTCGGACTCGGTGACGACCAGCTCTCCCGGCGGGTTGCCGGTGGCGCGCTCGCTGTCGAGCGCGTGCTGCAGGATCACCATCGCCGCGGCCTGGTCGATGACGGCCCGGCGATCGGCGCCCTTGCGCTGATCGCGCAGCATAGCCTCCGCACTCACGGTCGTGAGCCGCTCGTCGACGAGGCGCACCGGCACGGGTGCGATCTTCGCGGCCAGGCGCACGGCGAGGTCGCGGGCCTTGTCGGTCGAGGCGGTCTCGCGCCCGTTCAGCGAGCGCGGCAGGCCCACGAGGACCTCGAACGCCTCCGCGTCGGCCACCAGCCGGGCCAGCCTGCGCAGGTCGCCCTTGCCCCGGCGTACCGTCTCGACGGGGGTGGCCAGCATGCCGCTGGGATCGCTGCGCGCGACACCGATCCGGGCCTCCCCCGGGTCGATGCCGAGCCGTACGCCGAAGCGCACCCCTCAGGCTCCGGCCACAGCCGCGGTGACGGCGGCCAGCGCCTCGTCGATCCGGGACACGTCGGTGCCACCGCCCTGGGCCATGTCGGCCTTGCCGCCACCCTTGCCGTCCAGGAACGGAGCCGCCACGCGCACCAGCTCGCCGGCCGAGAGGCCACGGGACTGCGCCGCGTCGTTGAGGGCCGCCACGATGGCCGCCTTGCCGTCGGCGGCACCGATCAGCACGACCGCCGCGGGCGCGCCGCCCTGCAGCCGCGCCCGGACGTCGGTCGCGAGGGTGCGGACGTCGCCACCGCCCGCTCCGTCCAGCCGCTGCGCGACGAGGCGTACGCCGTTGACGTCGACCGCGGCGTCGGCCAGGCCCGCGCCACCGGCGAGCAGCTGGGCGAGCCGGATGCGCTCGATCTCCTTCTCGCTCTGCCGCAGCCGGTCCACGAGGTCCTCGACACGGCCGACGAGGTCGCCGGGCTGGGTCTTGAGCAGCGTGGTGAGCTGGCCGACCACGTCGCGCTCCCGGGCCAGGTAGCGGAAGCCCTCGACGCCGGTGAGGGCCTCGACCCGGCGGTTGCCGGAGCCGACGCTCGCCTCGCCCTGGATGACGATGGTCCCGATCTGGCTGGAGTGGTCCACGTGCGTGCCACCGCAGAGCTCGCGCGACCAGGGGCCGCCGATCTCGACGACGCGCACCTTGGTGTCGTCGTAGGTCTCGCCGAACAGGGCGATCGCGCCCCAGTCCTTGGCCTCGGCGAGGGTCATGTACTGCCAGCCCACCGGCAGGTCGGCGCGCAGCGCGTTGTTCGAGACCTCCTCGAGCTCGGTCAGCTGGCCGGGCGTGAGCGCCTGGGTCCAGCCGAAGTCGAGGCGGAGGTAGCCGGGCCGGTTGTAGGAGCCGGACTGCAGCGCGGTCGGGCCGAGCACCTCGCGCAGGGCCGCGTGCACCACGTGGGTGCCGGAGTGCGCCTGGCGGGCGCCGATGCGCCACTCGGGGTCGACCTTGGCGTGCAGCCCGGTCGCCTCGGAGGGCAGCTCGCCGTCCACGACGCGCACCTGGTGGACCACCAGGCCGCGCACCGGCCGCTGCACGTCGAGCACCTCGAGCTTGGCCCCGGCGTACTCGATCACGCCCGCGTCGGCCACCTGGCCGCCGGACTCGGCGTAGAACGGGGTGCGGTCGAGCACCAGCTCGCCCACCTCGCCCTCGCGCAGGACGTCGACCCGCGCGCCCTCCTTGAGCGCTGCGAGCACCTTCGACTCGGTCTCGAGGGTCTCGTAGGCGAGCCACTCGGTCGGGCCGTTGGCGTCCAGGATGCCGCGGTAGACGGTGGTGTCGGCGTGGCCGCCCTTCTTGGACCTGGCGTCGGCCTTGGCACGGGCGCGCTGCTCGGCCATGAGCTCGCGGAAGCCGGTCTCGTCGACGGCCAGGCCGGCCTCGGAGGCCATCTCGAGGGTGAGGTCGATCGGGAAGCCGTAGGTGTCGTGCAGCGCGAACGCCTTGTCGCCGGTGATCGTCGTGGCGCCGGCGTCCTTCACCTCGGCGGCTGCCAGGTCGAAGATCTGCGTGCCGGCCTGGAGGGTCTTGCGGAACGCCTCCTCCTCGGCGAACGCGACCCGGGCGATGCGGTCCCACTCGGTGTAGAGCTCAGGGTAGGTCTCGCCCATCTTGTCGCGCGAGACCGGCAGCAGCTCGGGCAGTGAGGGATCGGCGTACCCGAGCAGGCGCATGTTGCGGACCGCGCGGCGCAGCAGGCGGCGCAGGACATAGCCGCGGCCCTCGTTGCCGGGCGTGACGCCGTCGTTGATCAGCATCAGGCCGGAGCGGATGTGGTCGGCGACGACCCGGAAGCGGACGTCGTCGGTCGGGTCGGCGCCGTACTTCTTGCCGCTGAGGGCCTCGGCCTGCGCGATGACCGGGAAGACGGTGTCGATCTCGTACATGTTGTGCTTGCCCTGCAGCAGGTACGCGACCCGCTCCAGTCCCATGCCGGTGTCGATGTTCTTGCTGGGCAGCGGGCCGGCGATGTCGAAGTCGTCCTTGGCGCGGACCGCGGAGAGCTCCTCCTGCATGAAGACCAGGTTCCAGATCTCCAGGAACCGGTCCTCGTCGGCGTCCGGGCCACCGTCCGGGCCGAACTCCGGACCGCGGTCGATGTAGATCTCGCTGCACGGGCCGCCCGGGCCCGGCACGCCCATGTTCCAGTAGTTGTCCTTCAGGCCCCGCGGCTGGATGCGGTCGGCGGGGACGCCCACCTTCAGCCAGAAGTCCCGCGCCTCGGTGTCCTCGGGGAGGATCGTCACCCAGATCTTGTCCTCGGGGAACCCGAGGCCACCGTCGTCCTGGGACTTGGTGATCAGGTCCCAGGCGTAGCCGATGGCACCTTCCTTGAAGTAGTCGCCGAAGGAGAAGTTGCCGTTCATCTGGAAGAACGTGCCGTGCCGGGTGGTCTTGCCCACCTCCTCGATGTCGAGGGTCCGCACGCACTTCTGCACGCTGGTGGCGCGCCGGTACGGCGGGGTCTCCTGACCCAGGAAGTACGGCTTGAACGGCACCATGCCGGCGTTGACGAACAGCAGGTTCGGGTCGTCGAGCAGCAGCGACGCGGAGGGTACGACGGTGTGCCCGTTGCCCTCGAAGTGCGCGAGGAAGCGGCGCCGGATCTCAGCGCTGCTCAGGTAGCCGGTCATCGGATTTCCTTCGGATCGTTCTGGGGTGACTGGGCGGTCGGGGATGCCTCGAGAGCGGGCATCCCGGGCTCGGGCGACGGCAGCCCGAACCGGCGGCGCAGGTCGGTCTCGGAGTCGGCCACGCCCTGCGCGACCTCGTCGCGGAACATCCGGGCGCCGAGGGTGGCGGCCTTCATCCGGTCTCCGATGCCGTCGGGCGTGAACGCCTCGGCGACCCGTCGTGCCCGGACCATGCCGTACACGCCGGCCGCCATGCCGGCGCCGAACCAGAGCCCGCGCCTCACTGCGACCTCATCCGGTGAGCTCGATCCCCGCGCGCTGGCGCGCCTCGAACTCGCGGCGCGCCTGGCGCAGGTCGGTCCTGCGCTGCTTGCGCGAGCGCTTGACCTCGCGCTTCATCTCGAACCGGATCCGGTTGCGGACCTCCGGCGCGAGGGCGTGCCGCAGGCCGGCCGCCAGCGACGCCGTACGGACCAGGCTCTCGCGCAGCAGCGTGTCGACGAACGGGAGCGGCACCGCCGGGATCCCGGGGACGAGCGCGCGCTCGCGGGCCAGGTCGGTGATGACGAACTCGCGGTCGTCCACGACGACCGGCGCACGGTCGGAGGTGACCAGCCGCTGGGAGGCCAGCGCCTGGCTCTGCAGCTGCGCCTCGAGCTCGGTGAGCTGTACCCGCAGCGCCTCGGCGCCGTCGGCGGCATCGGCGAGGCGTGCGTCGGCGGCGTCGCGCTCGGCCCGGGCGCTGCGCAGCTGGCCCGTCAGCCACACGACGACACCGACCAGCACGGCCACGACCAGCAGGAGAAGCGGGATCACGGGAAGCAAGCCTAGTCGGCTATGTCCTGCCTCTGATGATCGCCCGGATCCGCTCCCACCGCTGCTTGACCGCGGCCTCGTTCCCGAGCTCGGTCGGCCGGTAGTAGGCGGCGTCCGCCAGCACGTCCGGCAGGTACTGCTGCTCGGCGATGCCGAACGGCTCGTCGTGGCTGTAGACGTAGCCCTGCCCGTGGCCCAGCTTGGCCGCGCCCGCGTAGTGGGCGTCGCGCAGGTGGGCCGGGACCGCGCCGATCCTCCCCGCACGCACGTCGGCGATGGCCTTCCCGATCGCGAGGTACGCCGCGTTCGACTTCGGCGCGACCGCCAGCGCCACGGTGGCGTGCCCGAGGGTGATCCGGGCCTCCGGCATGCCGATCAGCTGCACCGCCTGGGCGGCCGCGACCGCGGTCGGGAGAGCCGTCGGGTCGGCCAGACCGATGTCCTCGCTGGCACTGATGATCAGCCTGCGTGCGATGAACCGCGGGTCCTCCCCGGCCTCGAGCATCCGCGCCAGGTAGTGCAGCGCCGCGTCGGCGTCGCTGCCGCGGATCGACTTGATGAAGGCGCTGATCACGTCGTAGTGCTGGTCGCCGTCGCGGTCGTAGCGCACCGCGGCCTGGTCGGCGGCCGCCTCCGCCACCTCGACGGTGATCTGCGGCCCGGCGGGCGTCGGGACCGCCGCACCGGCGGCCGCCTCCAGGTAGGTCAGCGAGCGCCGCGCGTCTCCCCCGGCCAGCCGGACGATGTGGTCGCGTGCCTCGTCGGTCAGGGTGACCGCGCCGGCCAGCCCCCGCTCGTCGGCGACCGCGCGCTCGAGCACGGCCGCGATGTCGTCGTCGGTCAGGGACTCCAGCCGCAGCAGCAGGCTGCGCGACAGCAGCGGCGAGATCACGCTGAAGCTGGGGTTCTCGGTGGTGGCGGCGACCAGCGTCACCCAGCGGTTCTCGACGCCGGGCAGCAGCGCGTCCTGCTGGGCCTTGCTGAAGCGGTGCACCTCGTCCACGAACAGCACCGTCTGCCGGCCGCTGGCCATCAGCTCGGCGCGCGCCGCGTCGATCGACTCGCGGACCTCCTTCACGCCGGCCGACACCGCGGAGACCTCCACGAAGCGGCGACCGGTCTGGTGGCTGATGATCGAGGCGATCGTCGTCTTGCCGGTGCCGGGCGGGCCCCACAGCAGCAGCGACAGCGCCTTGTCGTCCTCGACCAACTGCCGCAGCGGGGAGCCCGGCGCCTTGAGCTGGGACTGCCCGACGAGCTCGTCGAGCGTGCGCGGACGCATCCGCACCGCCAGCGGCGCCGCGGCATGGGTCGCATCGCTCAGCGACCCACCCGTCGGCGTACCGCCGGCGATGTCGAACAGGCCCTCCATGCGGTCGAGCCTAGGTGGTGCCTCCGACCTCAGACCGAGCCGATCCCCGGCTTGTCCAGGTCGAACCACTTGTCGGCGTACCCGGGCTCGTCGTGGAGCTCGGCCGCGGGCTGCGCCTCGGGCGAGGGCTGGCCGTAGGAGTCGACGCCGAGCAGCCGCGCGGTGAACGGCTCCATCGGAGCGTGACCGAGCCGGCCCGGGAAGTGGCACGCGACCTTGTGCCGCTGGCCGATCTGCAGCAGCGGCGGCTCGACCTCCGCGCAGATCTCCTGCGCGATCGGGCACCGGGTGCGGAAGTGGCAGCCCGAGGGCGGGTTGATCGGGCTCGGCACGTCGCCCTGCAGCCGGATGCGCTCGCGCCGGCCCCCGATGGTCGCCTGCTTGACGTCGGGGACGGCGGAGAGCAGCGCCTGGGTGTAGGGGTGGTGAGAGTTGTTGTAGATGCTGTCCCGGTCGCCGATCTCCACGATCTTGCCCAGGTACATCACCGCGATCTCGGGGCAGAAGTGCCGCACGATCGCCAGGTCGTGCGCGACGAACAGGAACGCGATGTTGAACTCGCGCTGGAGGTCCTGGAGCAGGTTGATCACCTGCGCCTGGATCGACACGTCCAGTGCGGAGACCGGCTCGTCGGCGACCAGGAGCTTCGGCTGCAGCGTGAGCGCGCGGGCGATGCCGATGCGCTGGCGCTGGCCGCCGGAGAACTCGTGCGGGTAGCGGTTGTAGTGCTCGGGGTTGAGACCGACGATCTCGAGGAGCTCCTGCACCCGCGGCAGGACCTTGTCCTTGGGCAGCACCTTGTGGATCTCGAGCGGCGCACCGATGATCGAGCCGACCGTGTGCCGCGGGTTCAGCGACGTCGTCGGGTCCTGGAAGATCATCTGGATGTCGCGGCGCAGCGGCATCAGCGAGCGCTGGCTCGCCTTGGCGATGTCGCGCCCCTCGAAGACGACCTTGCCCTCGGTCGGCTTGTACAGCCGGGTGATCAGGCGCCCGGTGGTCGACTTGCCACAGCCGGACTCGCCGACCAGGCCCAGCGAGCCGCCGGCGGCGACCTGGAAGGACACCCCGTCGACCGCCTTCACGTGGCCGATCGTGCGCCGGATGATGCCCTGGTTCTTGACCGGGAAGTACATCTTCAGGTTCTCGACCGACAGCACGGGCGGCGCGGACGGGTCCGCCTCCGTCGCGGCGTGC
Source organism: Nocardioides ultimimeridianus (assembly GCF_054777895.1). Taxonomy (NCBI): domain Bacteria; kingdom Bacillati; phylum Actinomycetota; class Actinomycetes; order Propionibacteriales; family Nocardioidaceae; genus Nocardioides; species Nocardioides ultimimeridianus. The sequence goes on from NZ_BAAHAB010000005.1 coordinate 82,170, forward strand.
GGCGCCGTCGGCGTCTCGGGAACGGAAGTCATCTCAGGCCTCCTCGGCCAGGTCGGGCGCGATCTCCGGAAGGACCTCGGTCGCGAAGATCTCGAACGGGTTCGCGAGGTGGCAGCGGCTCAGGTGCCGGCTGCCGTCCTCGGACGGCAGCAGGTCCGGCATCTGGGTGCTGCACAGGTTGTCGGGGACCTTGTCCTTGTGGGCACAGCGCGGGTGGAACGCACAGCCCGTCGGCGGGTTGAGCAGGCTCGGCGGGTTCCCGGGGATGGGGATCAGCTTGGCGTCGACGTCGGCGGTCAGATCCGGCACCGACGACATGAGCCCCCACGTGTAGGGCATCTCCGGGGTCGCCAGGATCTTGGCGCAGCTGCCGTACTCGACCGCCCTGCCGGCGTACATCACCAGCACGTCGTCAGCCATCTCGGCGACGACCCCGAGGTCGTGGGTGATGATGATGATCGCCGAGTTGAACTCACGCTGGATGTCCTGGAGCAGGTCCAGGATCTGTGCCTGGACGGTGACGTCCAGGGCTGTGGTCGGCTCGTCGGCGATGATCAGCGCCGGGTCGTTGATCAGCGCCATCGCGATCATCGCGCGCTGGCGCATGCCGCCGGAGAACTGGTGCGGGTAGTCGTTGACCCGCTGGGCGGGCTGCGGGATGCCGACGCGGTCCAGCATCTCGATCGCCCGCGCCTTCGCCACCTTCTTCGAGACGTCGGCGTGGACGAGGTAGGCCTCCGCGATCTGGTTGCCGACCGTGAAGTACGGGTGCATCGCGGAGAGCGGGTCCTGGAAGATCATCGCGACGTCCTTGCCGCGCCGCTGCCGCATCTCCTCGTCGCTGAGCTGGAGCAGGTCGACCCCGTCGAGCACGATCTCGCCGCTGACCCGGGCGTTCGTGCCGCGGTGCAGGCCGAGGATCGCCGAGCTCGAGACGGACTTGCCCGATCCGGACTCGCCCACGATGCCGAGGGTCTGGCCCCGGTCGAGGGTGAAGGAGAGCCCGTCGGTGGCCTTGACGACGCCGTCGGGCGTCGGGAAGTGGACGTGCAGGTCGTTGACACTGAGGAACTGGTTCATGTCGGGTCCTCTCAGTCCAACCGCACGCGCGGGTCGATGAAGGCGTACAGGATGTCCACCACGATGTTGGCGATCACGACCGCGGCACCGGCGACGAGCAGCAGCCCGATCAGGATCGGAAGGTCGGCGTTGTGGTTGGCCTCGCGAGCGAGGAAGCCCAGGCCCGGGAAGGTGAACACCGACTCGGTGATGATCGCGCCGGCCAGCAGCGAGGCGAAGTCGAGGCCGGCCATGGTCACGATCGGGGTCAGGGTCGCCCGGAGGGCGTGCTTGAACAGGATCTTGCCGCGCTTGAGGCCCTTGGCCTCGGCGGTGCGGATGTAGTCCTCGGTCAGGGTCTCCAGCATGAAGGCGCGGGTGATCCGGACGTAGGCGGCCATGTAGAACACGGCGAGGGTGATCGCGGGCAGCAGCAGGTTCGTGAACCACTGGATCGGGCCGCCGTCCGCGATGGAGACGTACGACGGCTGCGGCACCCACTGCCACTTCGTGGCGACGAACTTGAGCAGGAAGTTACCGATGACGAACACCGGCATCGAATACAGGACCAAGGTGCTGCCGACGAGTATCCGGTCGGTCCAACCGCCCTTCTTCACGGCGGCCAGGACCCCGAGGGGGATGCCGATGATCATCCACATCAAGAACGCGACCACCGACAGCGAGATCGTGACCGGTGCGGCCACCGCGAGCTCGTGGTTCACCGTCTCCTGGTCGCTGTTGGAGAAGCCGAGGCACGGAGCGGAGCAGTGGGTGATGAGTGTCGGGTCCTGCTTCTCGAGCTTGGCGCGGTACGCGTCGTCGACCGGGTAGTCGCGCCCCACGAAGATGCCCTTCACGAACAGCTCGTACTGCTCCACCGGCGACTTGTCGTAGCCGAGGACGCGGCGGATGTCGGAGAGCTTCTGGGGGGTGCAGAACTTGCCGCACGTGTTGCGTGCCGGGTCGCCCGGCACGAAGAACAACACGAAGACGACCAGGGACATCGCTAGGAGTAGGACTACTCCGATGATGCTCCGGCGGACGATGTAGGCAAACACGGGACTTCCTTCGCGCCTCGAGAGGTGGCCGGGTGCGGCCGGGGAGGGCCTGGGTGGGCGTTGCCGCCCACCCAGGCCCGGGTGGTTCCCTAGCTGTTCCTAGGTGGTCAGGTCGTCACTTGGCGACGTAGACCGAGCCCAGGTCCGGGTAGTACGACGAAGCGACGTCGGGCAGGAACCCGCCGACCTTCGACCCGTAGAGGAACCAGTTGTTCTGGTTCGCCAGCGGGATGTAGGCGCCGTCGGCGGCCGCGGTCGCGTCCGCCTTCTGCATGAGCGAGATCTGCTCGTCCTGGCTGGTCGTCTGCTGCGCCTGCTGGATGTAGCTGTCGACCTGCTTGTTGCTGTAGAAGCCGTAGTTGAAGCCGACACCGTTCTGGGCACCCGGAGGGTTGCTCTTCAGGATCGGCGGGATGACGGCGAGCATCGACGGCCAGTCGGCGGCCCAGCCACCCATGAACACGTCGACCTTCTTGTCGCGTCCGGACATGATCGTGTAGTAGTCCGGGTTGGCGTCGGGCGAGACACCCATCAGGGTGACCTTGAAGCCGGCCTTGTTCCACGCGGCCTGCATGGCAGCCGCAGCCTGCTCGTTCTGCGTCGAGGAGTCCGAGTAGCCGAAGGTGATCGGGTACGGCGTCTTCACGCCGGCCTCCTTCAGCAGCGCAGCGGCAGCGGCCGGGTCACCGGCCGGGTTGTCGTCCTTCGTGGCCGGGTTCTCGACGTAGCCGGGGATGCCGGAGCTGACGAGGGTCGAGGTCGGCGTTCCCCAGTGGCTGCCACCCTCGGCCTTGATGTAGCCGGCCTTGTCGGCAGCGACCTGCAGGGCGCGGCGGACCTTCGGGTTCGTGACGGTCAGCGCGTTGACGAACACGTAGCGGGTGTACGGCGACGTGGTCTGGATCGACCGGTCGGACAGGTCGGCCATGTCGGCGTAGTGCGGCGTGTCGACGTTGGCGAACGACAGGGCCGTCTGGTCCTTGCCGGTGTTCGCGACCAGGCGGTCGAAGATCGCACCGAGGTTCGAGAGGAACTCGAAGTCGAACTGGTCAGGCAGGGCCGCGCGCAGCTTCGGGTTGTCGGTCGACGGGTCGTAGTTCGGGTTGCGGACGAAGGTGCCGCCGCGGCCCGAGTTGAACTTGTCGCCCTGCAGCATGTACGGACCGTCGGAGTTGATGGTCCACAGGTTCTTCGTGCCGTGGTCGAAGGACTTCTCGTACGGGTCGAAGGTGAACAGCGCCGCGACCTGCAGCGGGAAGTCCGGGACCGGGTTGGAGAAGTGGTAGGTGATCGTGTTGCCCTTGACGACGACCGCCTTGTCGAACAGCGCCTGCTGCGCCGGGGTCGCGGTCAGCGGGCCCGGGTACGCCGAGGAGCCGTCGGCCTTGAAGAGGCCGCCCAGGTTGTACTGCGCCAGGTAGGTGGTGCCGACACCGGTGCCGTGGACCAGGTTGGGGTCGAACGAGCGGGAGAGGCCGTAGGCGAAGTCGGCGGCCGTGATCGGCTGGCCGTCCTGCCACTTCAGGCCGTCCTTGATGGTGAACGTCCACGTCTTGGCGTCGTCGCTCGGGGTGCCGGTGTCGGTCGCCATGTCGGCGATCGGGGTGCCCGACTCCTTATCGTCCTTGCTGATCGGGAACGCGACGAGGGCGCGGTAGACCAGCCGACGGAACTGGGCGATCTCCTCGCCGAGGTAGACCGCCGCCGGGTCCGTGCCGCTGTAGGCGTTGCTGATGTCGAGGACGGTGATGGTGCCGCCCTTGTCGCCGGCCCCCTCGGTCGTGTTGCCATTGGAGCCGGAACCGCACGCGGCTAGCGTGAGCCCCATCGCTCCGGCGACAAGGCCTCCCATGATTCGGGAGCGAATCTTCGCCATGTGGTTTCTCCTCTATGAGTTGGCGCCCGAACGGGCGACGGTCCCCGGTCCCGGTGGGATCGGAAGTCGATGGGCTAGTGACCCTTGGGGTCGAGGGCGTCGCGCAGGCCGTCACCCAGCAGGTTGAAGGCCACGACGATCAGAGCGATCAGGAACGCCGGGATGAGGAAGAACGTCGAGTCGTGGGACGCCGTCTCCATCGCGTTGCTCAGCACGTTGCCGAGCGTCGGCGTCGGGGGCTGGACGGACACCTGCAGGAACGCCAGCGCCGCCTCGGTCGAGATGTAGAGCGGCAGCATCAGCGTGAAGTTCACCAGGATCGGCGCCCACAGGTTCGGGAGCACCTCCTTGAACCACAGCCGCCGACGGCTCGCGCCGAACAGGCGGGCCGCCTGCACGAACTCGCGCTCGCGGATCGAGAGGACCTGGCCGCGGATGAGGCGCGCGAGCGACATCCAGCCGAACAGGCCCATCACGACGATGACGAAGACGATCTGCGCCGGGTCGCCCGACGGGATGTGCACCGTCTGGGTCAGGAACCCGACCACCACGCTGGACAGCGCCAGGAGCATCAGGGTCTGGGGGAAGCACAGCATCAGGTCGATGAAGCGACCGATGGTGGCGTCGACCCAACCGCCGCTGACGCCGGCGACGATGCCCAGCACGACGCCGACGAGGACCGAGATGACCGAGGCGGACAGGGCGATGAACATCGAGAGCGTGATGCCGTACCAGACCCGGCTGAGCACGTCGTACCCGTTGCCGGGGGTGACGCCCAGCGGGTGCTTCCAGCTGATGCCGCCGAAGTGGCCGCTCGGGAGGCTGAGGTCGTTGATGAGCTCCTGGTGGAGCTCCAGGGGCTTCAGCACCCCGAAGTGCACCAGGAACGGGGCAGCCACACCGAGCAGCAGGTAGATGATCACCACGACGCCGGCCGCGACCGACTTCTTGTCGGCGAGGAAACGGCGCCAGGCCAGCTTCGTCGGCGAGAGCGCGACGGTCCCGCCGCCCTCCTTGACGGCGACGGGAGCGATCTCCTCGGCGGCGTTCTCGTTATGGGTGTCCGGGACCGTGCTCATCGCACTCGGCCCGTCAGGGACGACGTCGCTGCCAAGGTCGGCATGTCTCCTCGTTCGATCAGGGCACACCAACCCTGTCCGGGTGTGCCGTGCGCCACTGTATGGCTCGAACGATCACCGAACGGTGCCTGACACGTAACGGTTCGATATCAACCGTCCTCAGGCGACTTTCGCCCGCTTCACGCCTCTGGCGGGACATCCTTCGTCGGCGAGGCGTCCACGCCCGCTTCCTTCCTTTGCTCCGCGGTGATCGGAGCGGGCGCCGCAGTGAGCGGATCGAAGCCCCCACCGGACTTCGGGAAGGCGATCACCTCGCGGATCGAGTCCACCTTGGCGAGCATCGCGACGATGCGGTCCATGCCGACCGCGATGCCACCGTGCGGCGGGGCGCCGTACTTGAACGCGTCGAGCAGGAAGCCGAACTTCTCCTGCGCCTGGTCGTCGTCGATGCCCATCACCTTGAACACGCGCTTCTGCACGTCCTCGCGGTGGATCCGGATCGAGCCGCCACCGAGCTCGCTGCCGTTGCAGACGATGTCGTAGGCGTACGCCAGGGCGCTGCCCGGGTCGGTGTCGAAGGTGTCGGCGAACTCCGGCTTGGGGCCGGTGAACGCGTGGTGCACAGCGGTCCAGGCGCCGGCACCGACCGCGACGTCGCCGGAGGCGACCGCGTCGGAGGCGGGCTCGAACATCGGGGCGTCGACGACCCACGTGAACGCGAAGGCGTCCTCATCGATCAGTCCGCACCGGCGGCCGATCTCCAGGCGGGCCGCTCCGAGCAGGGCGCGGCTGGGCTTGGTGGCACCGGCCGCGAAGAAGATGCAGTCACCGGGCTGGGCGCCGACGTGGGCGGCCAGACCGGCCTTCTCGTCCTCGGACAGGTTCTTGGCGACCGGTCCCCCGAGCTCGCCGTCCTCCTGCACCAGCACGTAGGCCAGGCCGCGCGCACCGCGCTGCTTGGCCCAGTCCTGCCACGCGTCCAGCTGCTTGCGGGGCTGGCTCGCGCCGCCGGGCATGACCACCGCGCCGACGTACTCGGCCTGGAAGACGCGGAAGGGCGTGTCCTTGAAGTAGTCAGCGCACTCGACGAGCTCCTGGCCCATCCGCAGGTCCGGCTTGTCGCTGCCGTAGAGACGCATCGCGTCGGCGTACGTCATGCGCGGGATGGGCGTGGGGATCGTGACGCCGATCTGCGCCCACATCGCCGAGAGGACGTCCTCGGTGAGGGCGATGACGTCCTCCTGGTCCACGAAGCTCATCTCGATGTCGAGCTGGGTGAACTCCGGCTGGCGGTCGGCGCGGAAGTCCTCGTCGCGGTAGCAGCGCGCGATCTGGAAGTAGCGCTCCAGGCCGCCGACCATGAGCAGCTGCTTGAACAGCTGCGGGCTCTGCGGCAGGGCGTACCAGCTGCCCGGGTGCAGGCGCGCCGGGACGAGGAAGTCGCGCGCGCCCTCGGGGGTGCTGCGGGTCAGCGTGGGCGTCTCGACCTCGACGAAGCCGTGGGCGTCGAGCACGTCGCGGGCGGCCTTGTTGACCTTGCTGCGCAGGCGGATGGCGGCCGCGGGGCCGCTGCGGCGCAGGTCGAGGTAGCGGTACTTGAGCCGCGACTCCTCGCCGACCTCGCCGGCGCTGGTCGCGTCGTCGATCGGGAACGGGAGCGGCGCGCTCGGGTTGAGGACCTCGAGCTTCGCGACGACGACCTCGACCTCGCCGGTGGGCAGGTTCGGGTTGACGTTGGCCTCGGTCCGCGCGATGACCTCGCCGGTCACGGCGATGCAGAACTCGCTGCGGAGCGCGTGCGCCTCCTCCTCGTCGCGGAAGACGATCTGCACCACGCCACTGGCGTCGCGCAGGTCGATGAAGGCCACCCCACCGTGATCGCGCCGCCGCGCCACCCAGCCCGCGAGCGTGACGGTCTGGCCGACGTGCTCGGCACGCAGCGTGCCGGCGTCCTGGGTGCGGATCACTTGTTCTCCTTCGTGATGACCTGCGGGCGCAGGTCGACTGCGGGCGGCATCCAGGTGGCCGGGTCGACCGTGACCTGCTCGCCCGAGCGGATGTCCTTGACTTCGTACGTCGTGCCAGTCTCGCCGGTCCGCTCGAAGAGGACGAACGGAATACCGCGGCGCTCGGCGTACCGGATCTGCTTGCCGAACTTGTCGGCCCTCGCGGCGACCTCGGTGGGTACGCCGGATGCGCGCAGCCGCTGGGCCACGGCATCGGCGGCCAAGCGGGAGTCCTCCTCGTTGAGCGCGACGAGCACCGCGCTCGGCACCGGCCGGGAGCCGGTGAGCCCGCCCTTCTGGACGAGCGGCACGAGCAGCCGGCTCAGCCCGAGCGAGATGCCGACGCCCGGGTAGGTGCTGCGGCCGTCGGAGGCGAGCGCGTCGTACCGACCGCCGGAGCAGATCGAGCCGAGGCCCTCGAACCCGGTGAGCCGGGTCTCGAAGACGGTGCCGGTGTAGTAGTCCAGGCCGCGGGCGATCTTCAGGTCCGCCACCACCTTGACCGTGTCGGACGTGACCGAGGCACAGCCCGCGACGACGGCCGCGAGCTCCTCGAGGCCCTCGTCGAGGAGCGGGTCCACGACGCCGAGCGCCCGGACCTGCTCGACGAACGAGTCGTCCTCGGCCTCGATCGTCGCGAGCCGGAGGCACAGGTCGGCCTGCTTCTCGTCGAGACCCGCGTCGTCCTGCAGCAGCTCGCGGATCCTCTCGACGGGCAGCTTGTCGAGCTTGTCGATGACCTGCATGACCTTCTCGACGTCCGGCGCACCGATGCCGGAGTAGAAGCCCTGGATCAGCTTGCGGTTGTTGACCTGCAGCCGGAAGCCGGGCAGGAAGGCGAGCTGCGACAGCGCCTCGACCATCACGCGCGCGACCTCGACGTCGTGGTGGAACGGCAGCTCGTCGCGGCCGACGATGTCGATGTCGGCCTGGGTGAACTCGCGGAAGCGCCCCTCCTGGGGACGCTCACCGCGCCAGACCTTCTGGATCTGCCAGCGGCGGAACGGGAACTCGAGCTTCCCGGCGTTCTCCAGCACGTAGCGCGCGAACGGCACCGTCAGGTCGAAGTGCAGGCCCATGCCGGCGTCTTTGTCCGTGTCGTGCAGCCGCTTGAGGACGTAGACCTCCTTGGAGGTCTCCCCCTTGCTCAGCAGCTGGTCCATCGGCTCGACCGCGCGCGTCTCGACGTTGCCGAAGCCGTGCAGTTCGAAGGTCCGCGCCAAGGTGGCGATCACCTGCTGCTCGACCACCCGGTCGGCCGGCAGGAACTCGGGGAAGCCGCTGAGCGGCGTGGGCTTGGCCATCACAGCCCCCGCGTCGGCGCCGCGGTCGTGCCCGCGTCGAGGAGGTCCTGGAGGAAGGGGTTGGTGGCCCGCTCCTGGCCGATGGAGGTCTGCCCGCCGTGGCCCGGCAGCACGACGATGTCGTCGGCCAGCGGGAGCACCTTGGTGCGCAGACTCGCCAGCATCTTGGCGTGGTCGCCGCCGGGCAGGTCGGTGCGGCCGATCGAGCCCTGGAACAGCAGGTCACCCGAGAACATCACCTCGGGCACGTCGCCGCCGTACGGGCTGCGGAAGGCCACCGATCCCTCGGTGTGGCCGGGGGCGTGGTCGACGGTGAAGGTGATCCCGGCCAGCTCGAGCGCGGCGCCGTCGGTGAGCTCGCGGACGTCGTCGGGCTCGGTGAACTCGTAGTCGCCGCCGAGCAGCATGCCGGCCGACTCGCGCGACAGGCCCGCCACCGGATCGGTCAGCAGGTGCCGGTCCGCGGGGTGGATCCATGCGGTGGCGTCGTACGTCCCGGCGACGGGGGCGACGCTCCACATGTGGTCGACGTGGCCGTGGGTGAGCAGCACCGCGACCGGCTTCAACCGGTGCTCGCGGACGATCTCGGCGATCCCGGCGGCTGCGTCCTTGCCGGGGTCGATCACGACGCACTCGGCGCCGGCTGAGGTGGCCGCGACATAACAGTTCGTGCCCCACGGTCCTGCGGGGAAGCCGGCGATCAGCACCGACCCAGCCTATCGGCCGCGCCGGGCCCGATTAGCATTGCCTACCGTGACTACCTCCGACTGGGGACGCGTCGACTCCGACGGCACCGTCTATGTGAAGACGAGCGACGGCGAACGCGCCGTCGGTCAGGTGCCCGATGTCTCGGCAGACGAAGCCCTGGCCTTCTTCACCCGCCGGTACGAAGCGCTCGCGCTCGAGGTGGACCTGCTGCACAAGCGGGTCTCCTCGGCGCTGCTCTCCCCCGAGGAGGCGGCCGCCTCGGTGAAGACCGTGCGCGCGCAGCTGGTCGACGCCAACGCGGTGGGCGACCTCGCCGCGCTCGGCGCCAAGCTCGACGAGCTCGGCCCGGTGATCGCGATCCAGCGCGAGGCCCGCAAGGCCGAGAAGGCCGCCCGCTCGAACGAGTCGCGCGAGGCCAAGGAGAAGCTCGCCGCCGAGGCCGAGAAGATCGCCAACGGCCGCGACTGGCGCAACGGCGCCAACCGGCTGCGGGAGCTCCTCGACGAGTGGAAGGCGCTGCCCCGTCTCGAGCGGGCCGTGGACGACGCGCTGTGGAAGCGCTTCTCGACCGCCCGGTCGGCCTACACCAAGGCCCGCAAGGCCCACTTCGCCGAGCAGGACAGCAAGCGCGCCGGCGCGCAGGTGATCAAGGAGCGCCTCGTCGCCGAGGCCGAGAAGATCGCCGAGTCGACCGAGTGGGGTCCGACCGCGGGCCGCTACCGCGAGCTGATGCGGCAGTGGAAGGCGGCCGGCCCGGCGCCGAAGAGCGTCGACGACGAGCTGTGGGCCCGCTTCCGCGGGGCGCAGGACCGGTTCTTCGGGGCGCGCGACGCCGAGAACGCCGCGCTGGACCAGGAGTTCGCCGCCAATGCCGAGGTCAAGGAGCAGATCCTCCTCGAGGCGGAGGCGCTGCTGCCGGTGACCGACCTGACCGCCACGAAGGCCGCCTTCCGCGACATCGCCGAGCGCTGGGACGCGGCCGGCAAGGTCCCGCGGGACCGGATCAAGGACCTCGAGGGCCGGATGCGGACCGTCGAGCAGGCGATCCGCAAGGTCGAGGACGAGCAGTGGCGGCGTACCGACCCGGAGAAGTCGGCGCGTGCCGACGACATGGTCTCCAAGCTCGAGACCGCCATCGCCGACGCCGAGGCCAAGCTCGACAAGGCGCGGGCCGCCGGGGACGCCAAGAAGGTGCGCGAGCTCGAGGAGAACCTCGAGGGTCGTCGGTCCTTCCTGGAGATGGCGCGGCGGGCTTCGGAGGACTTCTCCGGCTGACCCGCGAGGCGTCACCTCTGCACCACCGAAGCGTCACGTCTGCACCTACGAAGCGTCGCTTCTGCATCTCGGGGGCGGCAGTCGGCCGTCGCGGGTGCACGACTTATCCACAGGCGGCTGCGGAGCTCTGGCTCGGCGGTCCTCGGGCGGGCACGCTCACGCCATGGATCCGATCGCGTCGGGGCGGCCGTTCACCCGAGACCAGCTCGAGCAGCTGGGCCTGAGTCGGGCTCGACTGAGCAAGCTGCTGGCCGAAGGTGCGCTACGCCGGATCCTGCGCAACGTGTACGTCGGCGCGACGACTCCCGATGACCTCGACCTCCGGGTGGCGGCGCTCCGTCTGGTTCTCGCTCCGGACCAGGTCGTGGTTGATCGCACGGCAGCGTGGCTGCTGGGCGTCGATTGCTATACGGCCGCTGAGCAGTCGCACGGTGCCGAGGCCGAGGTCTGCGTCCTCCGCGGCGGGACGCGGTGCCGGCACACCTCGGTCCGGGGACGCTCCCGCGACCTTCTTCCGGCCGACATCACCGACGTCGCGGGGATCCCGTGCACCAGTCCGTTGCGGACGGCCCTCGATCTCGGATGCAACCTCCGGCGCCGGGAAGCCTTCGCCGCGCTCTGCGGGCTCGCTCGCGCCTACGGCATCGACGAGCACAGCATGGGCTCGGAGCTCGCGCGCTTCCGCGGTCGGCGTGGGGTCATCCAGCTTCGCGAGCTCCTCCCCCTGGTCGATGCGCGTCTCGAGTCGCCGCGCGAGGCATGGACGCTCCTGGCGATCATCGACGCGGGAGTCGCGGCGCCCGAGCCCCAGCACTGGATCGTGATCGACGGCGTCCCGACGTACAGGCTCGACTTCGCGTACGTCGCTCAGCGGGTGTGCATCGAGTACAACGGCTTCGACGCGCACGAGCGAACGACCGAGCAGGTCGACAACGACGCCGAGCGCGCAGCGTGGCTGCGCGAGAACCACTGGACCGTCATCGTGGTCCGTTCTGGCGACTTCAGCGGTCCGCGCCTCGACGCCTGGCTGCGAGAGCTGCGGCTGGCGCTACGGCCGTCGTACACGCCGAGGCGTTGGTGACGCCTCGGCAGTGCAAAGGTGACGCCTCGCGGGTGCAGAGGTGACGCCTCGCGGGTGCAGAGGTGACGCCTCGCGGGTGCAGAGGTGACGGCTCGCGAGTCAGGCGGTGACCCGGTACACGTCGAAGACCCCCGGCACCGACCGGACCGCGTTGAGGACCGTGTCGAGGTGCTTGGCGTCGGCCATCTCGAAGGTGAAGCGCAGCTTGGCGACCCGGTCCCGGGAGGTGGTGAGGTTCGCGGACTGGAGCGACAGGTGGGCGTCGGAGAGGACGAGAGTGATGTCGGTCAGCAGCCGCGACCGGTCGAGGGCCTCGACCTGGATGTTGACCAGGAAGGTCGACTGGCCGGTGGGCGCCCACTCGACGTCGAGGACCTTCTCCGGCTGGCCCAGCAGGTTCGCGGCGTTGGTGCAGTCCTTGCGGTGGACCGAGACTCCCCCGCCCTTGGTCACGAAGCCGAGGATGTCGTCGGGCGGGACCGGCGTACAGCACTTGGCGAGCTTGACCCAGACGTCCGGGGCGCCCTTGACGATGACCCCGACGTCACCTCCGCCCGCGAGCCGGGAACGGTGCCGGCGCCCGGTGATCGTGACCGCCTCGGCGAGGTCCTCCTGGGCCCCCTGGTCGCCACCGTGCAGCTCGATGACCTTGCGTACGACGGTCTGGGCGCCCAGGTTGTGCTCGCCGACGGCGGCGTACAGCGCCGAGACGTCGGCCAGCTTGAACTGCTCGGCGACCTGCGAGAGCGAGTCGTGGCTGAGCAGCCGCTTGAGGGGCAGGCCCTCCTTGCGCATCAGCTTGGCGATCTCGTCCTTGCCGCGCTCGATCGCCTCCTCGCGGCGCTCCTTGGTGAACCACTGGCGGATCTTGGAGCGCGCGCGCTGGGACTTCACGAAGGTCAGCCAGTCCCGCGACGGGCCGGCGGTCGGCGCCTTGGACGTGAACACCTCGACCACGTCGCCGTTCTCGAGCGTGGACTCCAGCGGCACCAGGCGCCCGTTCACGCGGGCGCCGATGGTCTTGTAGCCGACCTCGGTGTGCACGGCGAAGGCGAAGTCGACCGGCGTCGCTCCCGTCGGGAGCGCGATGACGTCGCCGCGCGGGGTGAAGACGTAGGTCTCGGCCTGGTTGATCTCGAAGCGCAGCGACTCCAGGAACTCCCCCGGGTCCTCGACCTCGCTCTGCCAGTCGAGGAGCTGGCGCACCCAGGACATGTCGTCGAGGTCGCCGCGCTTCTCGGTGTCGGTGCCGCTGCGGCCGTCCTCCTTGTACTTCCAGTGCGCGGCGACGCCGTACTCCGCGCGCCGGTGCTGGGCGAAGGTGCGGATCTGCATCTCGACCGGCTTGCCCTGCGGGCCGATGACGGTCGTGTGCAGCGACTGGTACATGTTGAACTTCGGCATCGCGACGTAGTCCTTGAACCGGCCGAGCACCGGGTTCCACCGCGAGTGCAGGACCCCGAGGACGCCGTAGCAGTCGCGGTCCTGCTCGACCAGGATCCGGATGCCGACCAGGTCGTAGATGTCGGAGAAGTCGCGGCCGCCGACGATCATCTTCTGGTAGATCGAGTAGTAGTGCTTCGGCCGCCCCGTCACGGTCGCCTTGATCTTGGCCTCGCGCAGATCGGCCTCCACCTGGTTGATCACCTCGGCGAGGAACTGGTCGCGCGACGGCGCCCGCTCGGCGACCATCCGCACGATCTCGTCGTAGATCTTCGGGTGCAGGGTCGCGAACGCGAGGTCCTCGAGCTCCCACTTGATCGTGTTCATGCCGAGCCGGTGGGCCAGCGGGGCGTAGATGTCCAGCGTCTCGCGGGCCGTGCGCTCCTGGCTCTTCTGCGGGACGAACCGCAGCGTGCGCATGTTGTGCAGCCGGTCGGCGAGCTTGATGACCAGCACCCGGATGTCGCGCGACATCGCGACGATCATCTTGCGGATGGTCTCGGCCTGCGCGCTGTCGCCGTAGACGACCTTGTCCAGCTTGGTGACGCCGTCGACGAGCTGGGCGACCTCGTCACCGAAGTCGCGGCGGCACTCCTCGAGGGTGTACTCGGTGTCCTCGACGGTGTCGTGCAGCAGTGCGGCGACCAGGGTCGCCTCGGTCATGCCGATGCCGGCCAGGATGGTGGTCACCGCGAGCGGGTGGGTGATGTACGGGTCGCCGCTCTTGCGCTTCTGGTCGCCGTGCAGCCGCTCGGCAGTGGTGTAGGCGCGCTCGAGGAGCGCGAGATCGGCCTTCGGGTGGTTGGCCCGTACGGCGCGGAACAGCGACTCGAGCACCGGGTTGGCGCTGCTCCGCGTGCCCATCCGGGCCAGGCGGGCGCGCACCGCCGAGGGACGCGGGGCGGTGCGTTCCTCAGCCATTGGCCCAGTCTAGTGAGCCCGTCCGGAGGACCGCACGGGGATGGACCGAGATCAGACGGTGAGCAGGGCCGTGACGTCGTGGCCGGCCGTCGCATCCCGGCCGGGCAGGAAGGAGAGCTCCATCAGGAAGGCCAGGCGGTGGACGACAGCACCCGCGCGCTCGATCAGCTCGCAGGTCGCCCGCGCCGTACCGCCGGTCGCGAGGACGTCGTCGATGACCAGGATCCGCTCGCCCGGGCGCAGCGCGTCGCCCTGGATCTCCAGGGTGGCCTCGCCGTACTCCAGCGCGTAGGACACGGCGTGCGTCTCACCGGGCAGCTTGCCGGGCTTGCGGGCCGGGACGAACCCGACACCGAGTGCCAGCGCGACAGGCGCCCCGAGGATGAAGCCACGCGACTCCATGCCGATCACCTTGTCCACGACCACCGCGCCGGTGTGGTCGCGGCCGGCGTCGGCCAGCGTCGCGACGACCGTGCGGAAGCCTTCGGGGTCGGCCAGCAGCGGCATGATGTCCTTGAACATCACGCCCGGCTGCGGGAAGTCAGGGACGTCCCGCACCAGCCGCTGGAGTACGTCGGTCGACGACTCGGGCATCCCGGCTACTTGCCGCGCTTGGAGCGAGGCTTGCGCTCGGGCTGGGTGCGGCCCGAGGCGCCGCTCTCGCCGACCGGCCGGTGCTGGGTGGGCAGGGTGCGGCCCTTGCCCATCGGCGAGGTCTTCGGCTCGGGCCGGGGTGTGGTCGGCGCGACGCGGTCGTCGTACTCCCCGTCGCGGGACGGACGGGCAGCCGGCGCGTCCGGGTCGACGACCGGCATGTCCTCGGCGAAGGACGGGACCGACGCGTAGCGGTCGACCTGGGCCTTGCGGGCCCGGGCGGCACGCTTGGCGCGCTCCTGCTCCTCGCTGGTGCGCGACTTGAGGTGCACGATCACCCGGGGAGCCAGCATGACCGAGGAGTAGACACCCGCACCCATGCCGACGAACTGCGCGAGCGCGAGGTCCTTGAGCGTGCTCGCGCCGAGCATGACGGCGCTGACCCAGAGGATCGCACCGATCGGGATGAGCGCCACGATCGAGGTGTTGATCGAGCGGACCAGGGTCTGGTTGACGGCGAGGTTGGCGGCGTCGCCGTACGTCTGCGTCTTGGTGCGCAGCTTGGTGGTGTTCTCCTTGATCTTGTCGAACACGACCACGGTGTCGTAGAGCGAGAAGCCGAGGATCGCGAGCAGGCCGGTGACGGCGGCCGGCGTGACCTCGAAGCCGGACAGTGCGTAGACACCGATGGTGAGCGCGCAGTCGTGGACGAGCGCCACCATGGCGCCGACCGACATCTTCCACTCGCGGAAGTAGACCCAGATGAAGATGACGACGGCGATCAGGAAGACCACGACGCCGAGGGCAGCGCGGTTGGCGACCTCCTTGCCCCAGCTCGGACCGATGGAGGTGATCGAGAGGTCGTCGACGGTCTTGCCGGCCTGCGGGAAGTCCTTGAAGATCACGTTCGCGACCTGCTGCTGCTGAGCGGGGTTCAGGCTCTCCACCTGGACGCTCAGCGCCTTGTCGCCGGCCGTGGTCACCACCGGGGAGCCGGCCTGCTGGATGTGGGCGTCGCCGATGTCGGTCTGCAGCTTGTCGGCGTTGGCCTGGGTCGCGTTGCCGGCACCCACGTTGACCGAGATGGAGGTTCCGCCCTTGAACTCCACGCCGTAGTGCAACGGCTTGAAGACGAAGGCCGAGAGGAGGGCGATGGTGACCAGCGTCAGGGAGACGGAGTACCACAGCCACTGCTTGCCGATGAAGTCGATGGACTTGCGACCCTGGTACAGGTCGTTGCCCAGACGGGACATCTTGCCCATCAGGCCTCCCCTCCCGCGGTGCGCGCAGTGTCCATGCCGAGTGTCTCGCGGCTCAGGCCGGACCACTTCCGACCGGAGTTGAACGCCTTGAACTGCGCCAGGTAGGACACCATCGGCTTGGTGAACCAGAACAGCACGGCCAGGTCGACGAGCGTCGAGAGGCCGAGCGCGAAGCCGAAGCCCTTCACCACGCCGCTGGCGAAGATGTAGAGGATCAGCGCGGAGAGCACCGAGACCGTGTTGGCCGCGAGCCGGGTGATCCGGGCGCGATGCCAGCCGGACTCGACGGCGACCCGCATCGACTTGCCCTCGCGCATCTCGTCACGGATGCGCTCGAAGAAGATGACGAACGAGTCGGCGGTGATGCCGACCGCGATGATCAGGCCCGCGATGCCGGGAAGGGTGAGCGTGAAGCCCGCGCCCTTCGCCAGCAGCAGCACCATCGCGTAGGTGATCGAGGCCGCCACGAACAGCGAGGCCACGACGACCATGCCCAGGCCGCGGTAGTAGAGCAGGCAGTAGAGCATGACCAGCGCGAGACCGATGGCCCCGGCGAGGAGACCCGCGTGGAGCTGGTTGCCGGCCAGCGAGGGACCGATGGTCTCCGTGCTGGGCTGCTCGAAGGCGATCGGCAGCGAGCCGTACTTCAGGCTGGTCGCGAGGGACTGGGCGGACTCCTCGTTGAAGTTGCCCTGGATGGTGGAGCGCCCGTCGGAGATGTAGGCGTTCATGGTCGGGGCGGAGATGACCTGACCATCGAGGACGACCGCGAACTGGTGGCCCGTGCCGTTGTACTTCTTGGTGATCGTGGCGAAGTCGTCCTCAGCGCCGGTGCTACCGGGCGGGAACGCCTTGGACTTGTCGTTGCCCATGGTGATCGCGACTTCCCAGGCGATCTGGTTCTGCGGGACCTCGGCCTTGGCGTCGGTCAGCTCGGTGCCCTCGACGACCGACCGCGACAGCAGGTACTTCTGCGGCGTCGCCATCGCCGTACCGGCGTTGTTGAGCGAAGGGGCATCGCAAGCTACGAGCGGTCGACTGGCATCGTCAGGCAACCGGACCGCGGTCGAAGTGCCGGGCTTGACCAGCTCGGTCACATAGTTGCCGGGATCGGTCGACGAGCCGTTTGGATTGACCTGCCGGAGGACGCAGCTGTACGCCTTGTACTCCGCTTTCGCCGCGGCGTCGGGATCGGCCGTCCACGCGATGATGGCCTCGGCGGAGTTGGGGTCGGACGAGGGCGTGCCGGAGGCGGAGCCGGCCGTCGCAGACGAGGTCGCGAGCGGCGTCGCGGTCGCGGTCGCCGAGGGCTTGGCCGTCGGCTTGCTGGTGGGCTTGGCGGTCGGCTTCGCGGCGACCTTCCCGAACGCCGGGGCCGGTCGGCCGTTGGCGGCCAGGCCCGACGGCGCGGAACTGTCGCACGGCGACGCGATCGGATTGTTGTTCGCGTCGATCAGCGGGCACGCGACCATCCGGAACCGGAGCACGGCCTGACGCTTCGCGGTCTCCTCGAGCTGGGCCGCGTTGCTGGTCGACTTGGGGATCGAGACGATGATGTGGTTGTTGCCCTGGGTCGTGACCGATGCCTCGGACACGCCGGACGCGTTGACGCGGCGGTCGATGATCGAGCGGGCCTCGTCCAGGTTCGCCTTCGAGGGCGTCTTGGTGGCGGTCAGCGTGATCTGGGTGCCGCCCTGGAGGTCCAGGCCGAGGGCCGGCTTCCAGGTGCCGGTCAGAGCCGCGAGCCCGTAGAGCACCGCAACGCCGAGGAAGAAGATGATGAGCGTCCGGCCGGGCCGGTGGCGTCGTGCCGCCATGGAAGGTCTCAGTCCTCTCGATCGGCAACGACGACGTCGTCGCTGCCGGGGATCGTGTCGCCGTCGGCCTCGTCGGCCGGGTCGAGCTCGTCGGCCTGCTCGGCCTGGTCGTCGGCCTCGTCCTTGTGGACCTTCGAGCCGATAGCGCCGCGCAGCACGCGCAGCGTGACGCCCTCGGCGACCTCGACCCCGACGTGGTCGTCGGTCAGCTCCACGACGGTCCCGAAGATGCCCGAGGTGAGCACGACGTCGTCGCCGACGTCCACCGTCTTCTGCATGGTCAGGGTCGCCGACTGACGGCGTTGCGCGGGCCGGATGATCAGCAGCCAGAAGACGACCGCGATCAGCAGGATCGGCAGCCAGCTGAGCAGTTGCTGCATTGTTGAAAGACCTTCTCCCGGGTGGACCGCTGGACCGACGGGCAAGCATAGCCAGCAGGGCCCTCGCGTCCCGCAATCGGACCTGTTCGCGTCCGGATCAGTCCGAGAAGAGGGTCGCGTCCCCACCCTCGGGCGGTACGACGGGCGGGGCCAGCCCGAGGTGCTGCCAGGCCGCCGGCGTGGCGATCCGCCCCCGCGGCGTACGGGCCAGGAAGCCGTTGCGCACCAGGAACGGCTCGGCGACCTCCTCGACCGTCTCCCGCTCCTCGCCGACCGCCACGGCCAGCGTCGACACGCCCACCGGCCCGCCGCCGAAGCGGCGGCACAGCGCGTCGATGACGGCGCGGTCGAGCCGGTCGAGGCCGAGCTGGTCGACCTCGTACAGGTCGAGCGCGGCCTCGGCGACGCCACGGGTCACGATCCCGTCGGCACGCACCTGCGCGAAGTCGCGCACCCGCCGCAGCAGGCGGTTCGCGATCCGCGGCGTGCCACGGGAGCGGGACGCGATCTCGGCGGAGCCCTCGTCAGTCAGCTCGACGCCGAGCAGACCGGCCGAGCGGTGCACGATGAGGTCGAGCTCGTGCGGCTCGTAGAACTCCAGGTGGGCGGTGAACCCGAACCGGTCGCGCAGCGGTCCGGGCAGCAGGCCCGCCCGCGTCGTCGCGCCCACCAGCGTGAACGGCGGGATCTCCAGCGGGATCGCCGTGGCGCCGGGCCCCTTGCCGATGACGACGTCGACGCGGAAGTCCTCCATCGCCAGGTAGAGCATCTCCTCGGCCGGCCGCGACATCCGGTGGATCTCGTCGACGAAGAGCACGTCGCCCTCGTTGAGGCCGGACAGGATCGAGGCGAGGTCGCCCGCATGGGTGATGGCGGGACCACTGGTGATGCGCAGGGCGGCGGCCATCTCGGCCGCGATGATCATCGACAGCGTCGTCTTGCCCAGGCCGGGCGGACCGGACAGCAGGACGTGGTCGGGCGCCCGCCCACGCTGCTTGGCGGCCTCGAGCACCAGGCCGAGCTGGTCGCGCACCCGCGTCTGACCGATGACCTCGTCGAGCGTGCGCGGACGGAGCGCCGCCTCGACCGCCCGCTCGTCGCCGTCGGCCTCGGCGGTCGTCAGGGACCGCAGGTGGGTCTCCTCGGCAGCCGCCAGCTCGTCCTCGTGGAAGGCCATGTCAACGCGCCAGTGCCCGCAGTGCGGAGCGCAGCAGCCCGCTCACGTTCGGTACGCCGGAGGCGGCCTCGTCGCCCACGGCCTCGACCGCCTTCTCGGCCTCCTTGGCGTTGTAGCCGAGACCGATCAGGCCCTGCAGCACCTGGTCGCGCCACGGCTCCCCCACCGGCATCGCGGCGTGACCGCCGGCGCCGACGGGCGCGCCGATGCGGTCCTTGAGCTCGAGGATGATGCGCTGCGCGCCCTTCTGCCCGATGCCGGGGACCTTGGTGAGGGTCTTGACGTCCTCGGTCGCGATGGCGGTGCGGACGCCGTCCGGGGAGAGCACCGCGACGATCGCCTGGGCCAGCTTGGGCCCGACGCCGGAGGCGGTCTGCGCCAGCTCGAAGATGGCCTTCTCGTCCTCGTCGGCGAAGCCGAAGAGCGTCATCGAGTCCTCGCGCACGATCATGCTCGTGGGCAGCGTCGCCTCCTGGCCGGGCCGCAGCCCCGCCAGGGTCCCGGGCGTGCACATCAGCTCCAGCCCGATGCCGCCCACCTCGACGACGGCGCTGTTCAGCGTCAGGTCGGCGACCCGGCCGCGGACGAAGGCGATCATCGGTTGCTCCTTGCCGTGGCCAGCGCCGCGTCGATCCGGGCCTGGGCGCCTCCGCGCCAGATGTGGGTGATGGCCAGCGCCAGCGCGTCGGCGGCGTCGGCCGGCTTCGGCATGGCGTCCAGCCGGAGGATGCGGGTGACCATCGCACCCACCTGCGCCTTGTCGGCGCGGCCGCTGCCCGAGACCGCGGCCTTCACCTCGCTGGGCGTGTGCAGCGCGACCGGCAGGCCACGGCGCGCGGCGCACACCATCGCGATGCCCGCGGCCTGGGCGGTGCCCATGATCGTGGAGACGTCGCTGCGGGCGAAGATCCGCTCGATGGCGACCGCGTCGGGACCGTACTCGTCGAGACGGGCCTCGATGCCCTTCTCGATGAAGACCAGGCGCTCGGGGACCGACCAGTCCGCCGGCGTACGCACCACCCCGACGTCGACGAGCGTCAGGGGCCGTCCGACGGCACCGTCGACGACCCCCAGGCCGCACCGGGTCAGGCCGGGGTCGATCCCGAGCACACGCATCGCAGCCGCCTTCCGTCCGCACAGGTGTTCGTAGGGAACGTTAGTCCGACGCGTCGGCCGGCCGACCGCGACACTCCGATCAGGCGTCGATCGAGTCCAGCACCTCGTCGGGGATGTCGGCGTTGCTGAAGACGTTCTGCACGTCGTCGAGGTCGTCGAGCACGTCGACGAGCCTCATGACCTTCTCGGCCGTGGCGACGTCGCCGACCGGGATGTCCATCGACGCGACGAACTCGACGTCGGCGGAGTCGTAGTCGAGGCCGGCGTCCTGGATCGCCGTACGCACCGCGACGACGTCGGTCGCCTCGGACTGGACCTGCCAGGACTCACCGAGGTCGTTGACCTCCTCGGCACCGGCGTCGAGGGTCGCCTCCAGCACGTCGTCCTCCGAGACGTCCTTCCCGTCCTGCGACTTCGCGACGACGACGACGCCCTTGCGGGTGAAGAGACGCGAGACCGAGCCGGGGTCGGCCATGGTGCCGCCGTTACGGGACACCGCGGTGCGGACCTCCATCGCGGCGCGGTTCTTGTTGTCGGTCAGGCACTCGACGAGCAGCGCGACACCGGACGGGCCGTAGACCTCGTACATGATCGTGTCGTAGGCGACCGCGTCACCCGAGAGGCCGGCACCGCGCTTGATGGCGCGATCGATGTTGTCGTTGGGAACAGAGGACTTCTTGGCCTTCTGGACGGCGTCGACGAGCGCCGGGTTGCCCGCGAGGTCGGCGCCGCCGGCCTTGGCCGCGATCTCGACGACCTTGATCAGCTTCGCGAAGCTCTTGGCCCGCTTGGCGTCGATCGCAGCCTTCTTGTGCTTGGTGGTTGCCCACTTGGAGTGGCCAGACATTTCCGTTCCCTACTTCCCTACCCGTACGACGATCCCAGCGATCCTATCCAGCCACCAGGTCGAGGAAGATTCGGTGGATCCTGCCGTCGCCGTCGACCTCGGGGTGGAAGGACGTGGCCAACAGGTGCCCCTGGCGTACGGCGACCGGGTGATCCATCGCGGTCGCCAGCACCTCGACGTCCGGCCCGGTCTGCTCGACCCAGGGCGCACGGATGAACACCGCGTGCACCGGGTCGTCCAGCCCCACGACGGTCAGGGAGTCCTCGAAGGAGTCCACCTGCCGGCCGAAGGCGTTGCGCCGCACCGTCACGTCCAGGCCGCCGATGGTCTCCTGGTCGGGCGTGCCGCCGACGATCCGGTCGGCGAGCATGATCATCCCGGCACAGGTGCCGAAGGTCGGCATGCCACCACGGACCCGCTCGCGCAGCGGCTCGAGGAGGTCGAAGGCGCGCGCGAGCTTCCACATGGTCGTGGACTCGCCGCCCGGCAGCACCAGCCCGTCGCAGCGCTCGAGCTCGGCGGGGCGGCGCACGGTGAAGGCGTCGGCACCGAGGGCGGTCAACGCCACGAGGTGCTCGCGGACGTCACCTTGCAGGGCGAAGACTCCGATCGAGGGCACGATCGGCCATTCTATGAGTGGGTCCGCGCCTCGGCGTGGCCCGGTCCGGCTGCCCGATCACGAGCGTCCAAAGCGCGGGCAGGAAGCAGACGGCCACGATCGCGAGCCACCACCACGGGGGCAGGTGCGGGTGCACCGCGACGCCGTACCGCCCGCTGGGATCCTTCTGGGTGATCGTCACCGAGCCGACCTGGCCGTCGCGCAGGTCGACGTGCGCGCCGCGGTAGGCCTGCAGCCGGATCGGGGCCAGTCCGGTCGAGACGTACGTCGCCCGCGCCCCGCCCGGCGCCTCGCCGAAGCCGAGCTGCTCGGCCCGGATCAGCGGCCGGTAGACGACGATCGCGACGCTCAGCAGCAGCGCTCCCCCGACGATCGCGACCGGCGCGCGCCAGCTGCGGTCGCGGACCGACCACACCAGCACCCACAGCACCAGCCCGCCGCCGAGGAGGACCGGTGCGGCGACGATCAGCCAGCCCACGCCCTTCCACCGCAGGACGACCTTCCCGACCAGGTCGCCGCGGGTCAGCCGCCACGGGTCGCGTGCCGTGATCTCGCCCTGGGTCTGGATCGTGCCGTCGGCGTCGACGACCGCCACCCGGTGGCTGTAGGTGAGGTCGGGGTGCCCGGGCGGGTGGAAGGTGATGAAGTCCCCCGGCCGCAACGTCTCGAAGGATGCCGGCTCCACCCACAGCAGCGTGTTGACCGGCGCCACGGTGCCCATGGACGCGGTCTCGACGCGCTCCCACCGGCCGCCGGTCAGGCGCCACCCGCCCGCCGTGGCGACGGCGCCGACGAGTACGGCGAGCAGCAGCCAGTGCGCGAGGGTGAGGAGTCGCCGGCTCATCCGAGGAACACGTCCCTCGGATCGCCCGACCACTGCATCGCCATCGTCCACGCCGTCGCCGGGCTGGTCCCGTAGGTGAAGGTCAGCGGCACGTAGAGGTGCAGCCCCGCGATGTCGTTGCTGTAGCCGCCCGCCTTCGAGGTGCTGACCGTCAGGCTCTGCGTCGCCCCTGCCGCGGGCGCTGCGATCGATCTGCTGCCGCCGCTGACGAAGGCGTTGAGGGTCATCGAGGCCACGCTGGCCGTGGGGTTGGTGAAGGCGAGCGCGACGTTCACCTGGCCGCACGGGTCGGTCATCGGGCTGGGCAGCACGCCGGCGTACGTCGTGATGCCGTCGTCGCCCAGCATCCAGATCGATGCCGTGCCGCCGATCCCCGCGAGCGACGTCCGGTACGCCGTCGCCGACGCGCTCGCGTAGAGCGTGCTCACCTGGCCGGCGGTGAGCACCGCCGACTGGTTGACGAAGCCGCCCGCCAGCGTGCCGTGGAAGTACGCCGACGTCGGCGCGGTCAGGTTGGTGAAGTCGGCCCAGCCCAGGTGCCAGATGCCGGTGGTGCTGGTGAGCAGGGTCAGGCCGGATGCGCTCTTCACCAGCGCACCGTCGACGTACAGGCTCACCGTCTTGGTCAGCGTGATGACACCGGTCGTGTCGACGGTCAGCACCACCAGGTGCCAGCCCGAGGAGTACGCCGCCGGGCTGGTCCCGGTGACGTTGAGCCCGAGCGTCCCGTTGGCGGAGAAGCTCACGTGGCCGGTCGTGTCCAGCCAGACCATCGGGTTGCCGGTGGCCGAGGTCGCGTTCGAGTAGCTGGCGTCGAGGCTGATCAGCCCGCCGCCCTGGGCGTCGGACGCCTTGAACCACACCCCGATGCTGTAGCTGTTCGACAGCAGCCCGAGCAGCCCGCTGCCCGACGTACCGACCAGGTCGGTGGCGTAGCCCGAGCCGCTGAAGCCCGCCGCCGTGGCGCTCCCCCACGGGTCGGCCTGCTGGAAGGCGACGGCGTTGCGGGGCATCAGCGGGTCGCTCGCCTGCTGGTTGTTGAGGAAGCGGACCGGGGCGCAGGACGACGCGGCCAGGCTCTGGGTGATCGCGGCCCCGCTGTTGTTGGTGATCGAGTCCGACAGGGTCCCGGCCGGGCTCGTGGCCGGCGCGAGCGCGACCGCACACGGCACGGTCGACATCCGCGGGCCACCCACGCAGGGACCGCCGGTGTAGGCGTGGGTCACCGCGAGCGTGCCCATCGCCGCGCTGTCGGTGCCGTTGGTCACCGAGCCGGCGACCCAGCCGGAGAAGGTGGTCGAGGTTCCCCAGGTCAGCCCGGCGAGCGCGACCGCCGCCGTCGCGGCGATCCAGCGGCCCGGCGCGCGGTGCCGCCGCCGGTGCCGGCCCCGGCTCATTTGTTCAGGGTCCAGCTCAGGGGTTGGCTCAGCGTGAGGCCCTGGTCCAGGACCGAGGCGTTGGTGGGCAGCGCCACGGTGATCCGGCAGGTCGCCGACGCTCCGGAGGCCAGCCCGGCCGCGTGGGTCAGGGTGCCCATGCTGTTGACGGCGCCCGCCGCGTAGACCAGGTCGGTCCAGGCCGAGCCGGCCGCGTAGGTCGCGCCGTTCGAGCAGCTGACCGCCACCGTCAGGTCGGTGGTGCACAGGTTGTTCGGGGTGGGCGTCCCGCTGGACGGGGTGGAGGAGCAGGTGCCGGGCGTCAGCACGAAGCTGGTCGCGTTCGCGGCGCCGAGATTGGTGAAGACGACATCGGTCGACTGGCTGGAGTTGGGGCTCAGCGGGGAGGTCGTGCCGCCGTACTTGTTGATGGTGGTGCAGGTGGCGGAGTTGCTCGCCGCGTCACTCGAGCGGCAGGTCTGCGAGACGTGTCCGGCCGTGCCGTCGGGGCCGACCTCCTGGAGGATCACGGCGGTCGCCGTGGCCACGGTGTTGGTGGTGTTGGAGAGCACCGCGGTGGTCCAGTCCGACAGCGTGCCGTTGACGCTGAGGGTCAGCAGGGCGGCTGCGACGGCGCAGGCGCCGAGCAGCAGGCTGCGCGGACCGGGACGGCGCCTGCGCCTGCGTCGTGCTGCGTGCTGTGCCATGACCCGTCCCTCAGCTCAGCGTCCAGACCAGGGGCTGGGTGGCGACCTGGCCGGCGATCTGCGGGTTCGCGTCCGACGGGACGGTCACGTCGAAGGTGCAGTCGGTCGAGGTGTTCTTCGGCAGCGTCACGACGACGGTGGCGCTCGCGAAGGACGACAGGATCACGGGCGTGGCCGTCGTGTCGAGCGCGCTCGGCGCCGTGCATGCGACGGTCACCTGCGCGACGTCGCAGATGCTCACCGAGGCGGTGACGCTCCCACCGGTGCTGACGCAGGTCCCGGGCGCCAGGTCGAGCTTGCCGCTGGTGGTGCCGGTGTTCTTGAGCGTCACGGTGACGCTCTGGTCGTCACCGGGCGCGAGCGGGGTAGCGATGCCGCCGTACTTGTCGATCGTGGAGCAGGTGAAGCTGTTCCCGACGCCCCCGCTGTCGGTCGAGTTGCAGACCGCGCTGTTGGGGCCGGACTCCTGCAGGATCAGCGAGTCGGCTGCCTGCACGGTGTTGGTGTCGTTGGTGATGATCGCCCGGGTCCAGCTGGACAGCGTGCCGCTGACCCCGAGGATCAGCAGTACCGCGGCCAGCCCGCCGCTGATCCAGATCAGCGGCGCGACGCGGCGTCGGCGGTGGGACTTCATGCCCACCTATCGGCACCCTGAGGTCCCGGTTGAGGCTTCAGCGTGCTACTTGAGGGTGAAGCCGATGCTCACCGTCTGCAGGTTGCCCGCGAGGTCCTTCACCCGCCAGGTCAGCGTGTAGCTGAACGTGGTGCTGCCGTTCCCGAGCAGGCTCGGGTCGATCGGTCCGCTGTAGATGACGTTCGGGAAGGTCGCGTTGGTGTTGGTCGCACTGACCGAGCAGCTCGAGCCGGCGACGAAGGCGGTGCCGTTCCAGCAGGTGTTCGAGGTCGTGTTGACCAGCGTGAAGGTCGTCGCGCTCACGTCCACACCCACGCCGCCCGGATCGGTCGCCGTCACGCAGACGACGCTGTCGGCGGCGGTGCACGCCTGGCGCCAGGAGTTCGTGCCGCTGTTGCTCGATGCGTACCGGACGCCGGCCACCGGGCCCGAGGCGCTGATCGTCGGCGCGGTGTTGTCGGTGGCGAAGGTGGTGACGAGCGAGGTCGTGTTGCCCGCCCCGTCGGTCGCGACGTAGGTGGCCTGGTAGACGCCCACGGTCATCGCCGCCGCGGTGAGGCCCGACGTGCGGTACTGGCTGCCGGAGTTCACGACCATCGTCTGGGCCGCGCACCCGGTGCCGCTCACGAACGAGGTCCCGTTCCAGCACTCGTTGGTGTTCGTGCGGACGAGCTTGACCGTCACCGTGCTGAGGTTCGAGCCCCCGGTGTCGGTCGCGCTCACGCAGAGCTGGCTGGTCGCCGAGCACGTGCTCAGCGACGCCCACGAGGAGGCCTTGGCGCCGTTGGCGGGCAGCGGGTTGGTCAGGACCGGGGCGGTCGTGTCCACCGGGCCCGCGACCGTGGCGGTCGTCGTGAGGCTCGCCGAGTCGGTCCAGTACGCCGAGGTGAACGCCCACGGCGCCGCGCCGCTCGCGCCGGCCAGACCGCCGACGGCGAGGACGGACACCACGCCGACCGGGATCAGGGTGCGGGTACGCCGGCGGGCCGGGCCGCCCGGCGTACCACTGCTCGAGCCGAAGCCGAGGAACAGCAGCCCGATGACGGCGGCCGCGGTGACGGCCACTCCGTACGGGCTGGCTGCGGCGTTGAGGACGTAGCCGGCGTACGGGATGCCGAAGGAGACCCGCGGGACCGCACCGACCAGGTAGCTCTGGTCGTCGGGTACGTCGTTGGTGTCGCCCTGCAGCGTGAGCGCGGCCAGGTCGGCATGCGGCTCGATCGCGACGATGCGGTGCGTGACCCGCACGCCCTGGTCGTTGACGACGCTGACGACGTCACCGATCCGCAGGTCGGTGACCGGCACCTCGTGCGCCACACCGAGCGAGCCGACGGGGTACGCCGGGCTCATCGACCCTGAGGCGAAGACCAGCGGCGTCACGTGCAGGACCCAGCCCAGCAGCAGGGCGATCGCGCAGAGTGCGCCGAGGACCCCACCGGTCCACAGCGCCGCTTCGCGGGCGATCCGCCTGGTCGTCGTCAGTGCAGTCATCATGGCTTCTGGGTCGCGGGGAAGGTGAAGGTGACGGTCGACGTCGAGCCGGGGGCGACGGTGGCCGTGCTGGGGAGCGTCACCTGGATGCACACGTTGGCCGCTCCGCCCTGCGCGAGGTCGGCTCCGGCCGGCTGGTTGAAGCCGTTCAACGCGGCCCCGGCGCTGCCGACCAGCGTTCCTCCGGTGCAGGTGCTGCCGCTCACCGACCCGCCCACGCGGACGGTCGTGGTGAGGGCGGACCCGAGCGTGTTCGTCGCCGAGGCCTTGATCCGGTAGGAGAACGCGACGGCACCGGTGGAGGTGTTCGACACCGGGAACAGCGACGCTGCGCTCGATCCTGCGGTCATGCCGCTCAGGTTCAGCGACGTGGACCCGAGCACGATGTGCATCGTGCCGGTGGTGAAGCTCGTCCCGGTGACGGTCTTCTTCGTGG
The DNA here is from genome assembly GCF_054777895.1 of Nocardioides ultimimeridianus. NCBI lineage: Bacteria > Bacillati > Actinomycetota > Actinomycetes > Propionibacteriales > Nocardioidaceae > Nocardioides > Nocardioides ultimimeridianus. The sequence continues at coordinate 109,280 of NZ_BAAHAB010000005.1, forward strand.
TCCAGTACGCCGAGGTCGCGACGGCTCCGGTCCCGAGGAGCAGGCCCGTCGCGAGCAGGGCGCGCGTCCGGCCGTGGCCGAACCACCGGCGCTGCGGGCGCTCAGTCATCCCTGGCCTCCCGCCGACGCCGGGGCGCCACCAGCGCGATGCCCGAGCCGATGAGACCGGCGGCGATCCAGATCCACATCATCGTGATCGGCGAGCCGGTGTTCGGCAGCCCGCCGCCGTTGCCGACGTTGATCCCCTTGACCTGTCCCCCGCCGTTGCCGTTGCCGTCGCCGTTCCCATTGCCGTTCCCATTGCCGCCGTGGCCGGTGTTGATGCCCTTGACGTCGCCCTGGAACATCAAGATCCGCAGCCGGAACGCCGCCGCCAGGTCCATCTGGGCGGTGGTCGACGCCAGCAGCGTCACCTTCACCGTCACGCTGCTCGTGGCGTTCCGGGCGATCTTGAGCACGGCCGGCAGGACGCGGGTACGACCGACCCGAAGGCTGGTCCACGCGCCGGAGCCGACCCGCGCGGCGATGACCAGCGATCCCGAGGCGAGCAGGTGCTGGGCATCGGTCGAGAAGGCGTTGATCGTCATCTGTCCGTTGGTAGGCCCCTGGTTGCGGACGTAGAACGTCGACTGCTCGGACTCGCCGGGCACCAGGTGCAGGCTCGCGGGGAACAGCGGCGATGCCAGCGCCGAGGACCAGTGCACGCCGTCGCTGCTCAGTCCCAGCTCGTTGTCCGCGTGCGCCGGCGCAGCCGCGACGAGCGCCACGAGGGCGATCGTCAGGCTGACGACGAAGCTGCGGATCATCGGTGGGACTCCTCGATGTCGTTGGTGAGGGGGAGGATCAGGTGGTTGATCGGCGTCGAGATCTGTTGATGAAGCCGGCGACCACCATGAATGCTGCGGCTCCGCCGCCGACGAGCAGCAGCGGCACCGCGTCCGGGGGCCGCGGGACGTAGGGACCGCGGACCGGTGTCGTGCTCCCCGTGGCTGCGACCGGCTCGAGCCGTGCGGGCTGTTCCGGCCTTCGCCGCCGATCGCGCATGGCGCCGACGAACATGAAGGCGGCGTACCCGATCAGCAGGGCCGAGACGACCCAGACGGCGATCTGCCGCTGGCCGCCACTGAGAGCGTTGTTGAGATATCCGAGGTACGGCACCGCGTACCAGAGCTTGCCCTTGATCTGTACCGGGAGGACCGGCCTCGGATCAGGAGCATCGTTGGCGTCGCCCTTGAACGTGAACACCCGGTCCCCGCTGAGGTTGACGCCCACCGCGAGGATGCGGTGCGTCGCCACCTCCGGCTCGCCCGAGGTGATCTGGTACGTCGCCACGTCACCTGTCTGCAGGTCGTCGGTGTCGGTCGGCTTGACCACCACCAACGTCCCGGGCGGGTAGTGCGGCCGCATGGACCCGGTGAGCACGGTGTAGGGCGTGGCGCCGGCGAGTCGAGGTACGAAGACCGCGACCGCCAGCGCCACGACCACACCGAGGATCACCAGCCAGGCGAAGACCTGCCCCAGCCAGCCGAGAGTAGTGCGCACCGGCAGACGTCGACGCGGATCAGTGGCTGTTCTGGACCAGGGAGACGGTGATGTCGTTGAGCGACGCCGCCTTGTCCTGGGTCGCGTTGCCGTTGGTGCCGTCGGTCGAGGAGGGCGTCGAGTCGGCGGTGCCGTAGGGGAAGCTGACCGTGATGGTGGCGCTCAGGGTCTTGCCGTTGTCGGCGGACGTGACCGTCGCCGGCGCCGAGGTGCTCAGCGCGGTGCCGCCCAGGCTGTAGGCCGAGGTGACGGGCAGCGAGACGTTCGCGGCGCTCGCGAGGGTGCCGGTCGCGGCCACAGCGGCCGGGGTCGTCAGCGTCGCCGCGAGGTGGCTGCCGGAAGCGCTCAGCGTGTAGGTGCAGACGTTGCTGATGGAGTCGCCGGGGACGAGCTTCTGGCTGGCGAGGGCCGTGCCGTCGTCCAGCTTCCAGCCGCCGCAGCTGACCAGGTCGAGCGACATGTGGCCGGTGCTGATGCTGGTGCCGGCAACCGTGGCCGTGCTGGTCCAGTAGGCCAGCGTGCCCGCGCCGCCCATCAGCAGAACGGCGGCGCCGCCGGCAGCGATCGCGCCCTTGGTGGTCTTCTTCATGGAGGTCTCCGTCTCCGCCGGCCCGAGCCGGCGACGTGTCGTGGCGATGCCGGTGCGGCATCCGTTGCGCCAACGACGCTAAGGGAGACGGGCTAGTCCATGTAGCGAAATCGAGGACTTGATCCCGAAGGTAAAGGGACTATCGACCGAAGGGACCCGGGACATGGTCCCGATGGACTACGGGACCCGGCCCCCTTGGACCTACCAGCCGCGCTCGGCGAGCCGGTGGGGCTGAGGGATCTCGTCCACGTTGATCCCCACCATCGCCTCACCCAGACCCCGCGACACCTTCGCGATCACATCCGGGTCATCGAAGAACGTCGTCGCCTTCACGATCGCCTCCGCACGCTGCGCCGGATTGCCCGACTTGAAGATCCCCGAACCCACGAACACACCCTCAGCACCCAACTGCATCATCATCGCGGCGTCGGCGGGGGTGGCGATGCCACCCGCAGTGAACAGCACGACGGGAAGCTTGCCGGTGGACGCAACCTCCCTGACCAGCTCGTACGGCGCCTGCAACTCCTTCGCCGCCACATACAGCTCATCCTCAGACAGGACGGTCAGGCGACGGATCTGAGCCCGCAACGTCCGCATGTGACCCACCGCGTTCGAGGCATCACCCGTCCCGGCCTCACCCTTGGAACGGATCATCGCCGCCCCCTCGGTGATCCGCCGCAACGCCTCACCCAGATTCGTCGCACCACACACGAACGGCACCGTGAACGCCCACTTGTCGATGTGGTTGGCATAGTCGACCGGCGTCAACACCTCGGACTCATCGATGTAGTCCACACCCAGCGACTGCAGCACCTGGGCCTCCACGAAGTGCCCGATCCGCGCCTTGGCCATCACCGGGATCGAGACAGCCTCGATGATCGAGTCGATCATGTCCGGATCCGAGGCCCGCGAGACACCACCCTGAGCCCGGATGTCGGCCGGCACCCGCTCCAACGCCATCACCGCGACCGCACCCGCATCCTCAGCGATCCGAGCCTGCTCAGCAGTGACCACATCCATGATCACCCCACCCTTGAGCATCTCCGCCATCCCCCGCTTCACGCGAGAGGTACCGGTGCCGGACTGCGGGTTCTGCTGGTCGCTCATGGGACCGATCCTACGGCGCGCGCCCGCGGCGTCACGCCTCGGGTTCGGCCTCCGGGATCGCCGCCTCGGCAGCCTCGGTGACGGCCGCGAGACGCAGCTCGGTGTCGCGGGCCACGCACTGCCGGTAGACCTTCAGGATGCGGAAGAACACCGTGTACGTCGATGCCGCGGCGAGCGCCCAGAGCGTGATGTACATCAGGATCGGCAGGCCGAACAAGGCACCCAAACCGGTCATCACCAGGGTCGAGACCAGCCGGTCGGCACGCTCGGCGAGACCGCCCTTCGCATCCATCCCGAGCGACTCGGCCTTGGCCCGCGCGTACGAGGTCACGTTGCCCGTGACGAGCAGGTACAGGGTGAGGCAGAGGTAGAGCCAGTTGTCGTCGGGGCCGGCGAAGTACAGCGCCAGGCCACCGAAGATGGCGGCGTCCCCGACCCGGTCGAGCGTGGAGTCCCAGAACGAGCCGAAGGTGGACACCTGGCCCGTCGTACGCGCCATGTAGCCGTCGATCAGGTCGCTGAAGACGAACGCGGTGATGACCAGGACACCGGTGAGCAGGTGGCCGGTGGGGAAGAAGATCAGAGCACCCGCGGAGACGCCCACGGTGCCGACGAAGGTGACCATGTTCGGGGTCACCCCGAGCCGGATCAGCAGGTGGGCGACGGGAGCCCAGATCTTGGTCCAGGTAGCGCGGAACCGTTCGAGCACCTGCCGAACGCTACCGTTCCCAGGCGCCGATCAGCAGATCGCGGGTGTCCTCCAGGACCTGGGGCAGGGTCTTGGTCCCGCCCACCACGGTCATGAAGTTGGCGTCGCCGGTCCACCTCGGCACGACGTGCTGGTGCAGGTGGGAGGACAGCGAGCCGCCGGCGGCCGCACCCAGGTTCAGCCCGACGTTGAAGGCGTCGGGCGAGGAGACCCGCCGGATCGCCACCAGCGCGGCCCGGGTGAGCGCGGTCAGCTCGTCGGCCTCGGTGTCGTCGAGGTCGGTCAGGTCGGGCACGTGCCGGTACGGCAGCACCATCAGATGGCCCGGGTTGTACGGGTAGAGGTTCAGCACCACGAAGCAGGTGCTCCCCCGGTGCACCACCAGCGAGTCGTCGGTCGAGGTGGCCGGGTCGGCGGTGATCCGGCAGAACGGGCACACCGGCTTGGCAGGGACCTCGTCGGCCTTCTCCTCGCCGCGCACGTAGGCCATCCGGTACGGCGCCCACAGCCGCTCCAGGCCGTCCGGGTCGGTCATTCGGCCCCACTCAGCGGGGTGAGCAGCTCAGCGACGGGCAGGTCCGGCAGGCTGATGCCCCGCGACAGCGCCATGCCGTTGATCTGGACCCACACCACCTCGGCCATCATGGCGATGAAGTCGTCGACGGCCGGGACGCGCTCGGCCCGCCCGAGCCAACGGCGTACGCCGGCGAAGACACCGCCGATCATCGCGAACACCCAGGGCTCGAGGCCGGCCATGTCGTTCTCGTTCAGCTCCGCGCCCAGCGCCGCCACCACCACGCCGATGATGTCCTCGACGCCCGCGGCGATCTGCTCCATCGCCTCGGCGATGGGGCTCGGCCCCCAGTCGGCCAGGTCGCGGTCGGCGAACCAGAACAGCGTGGGCTGCTCGACGGTCCACCGCACGAAGCCCTCGATGACGTTGGCGACGATCTGCTCGGGCGTGCCGTCGATGGTGAGCGCGGAGAGCAGGACCAGCCCGATCCGGTCGCAGATCGTGCGCTGCACCGCGCGGTCGAGGTCGGCGCGGTCCTCGAAGTGCCGGTAGATGACGGTCCGGCTCAGGCCCGCCTCGTCGGCGACGGCCTGCACCTGCATCTCATCACCGGGCGACTGGCGCTGCAGCACCGCGATCGCGGCCTGGACGATGAGCTGGCGGCGCTGCTCGTTGTGCTCCTGCCAGCGCACCTGCCGCCCGTCGGGCTTCGCTTCCGCCATCGACCTCTCCGCTCCGACCATCGCTCTACTCGTCGTCCCGACCCGGATCGGTCAGGTCTGATGGAACCACGTGCTGAGATCGGCGGCGACCCCCGGGCACACGATGTCGCGGTCGCGGCGCTGCTCGACCCACTGGCCGAGGATCGCGGGGCCGCCCTGGATGGACCAGTCCGCACCGCAGCGGTTCACCGCCTCGGTCGAGGACGTCTGACCGGCCGCGCGCCACTCCGGGACGTCGGCGCCGAGCGTCAGCCCGCCGACGATGCCGGCCCAGATGGTGGGCGTGCCGTAGACGCCGACCTGGTAGCCGGCGTCGCGGTAGCCCTTCGCGGCCCCCTGCACGACGGCGGCGTTCTTCTGCGTGTTGTTCCGGGGCCAGTCGAAGTCGGGCACGCTCTCGATGTCGAGCCACACGATGGGCGTGGCCAGCCCGGCCAGCCCCATCGAGCCTACGTTGTACGTCGCCTGCTGGTAGCCGACGTTGCGCAGCTGCCCGAGCTCGGTCGAGGCGTCGTACGGGCCGTCGGCGCCGTACTTGTGCAGGTCCGCGGCGCTCGGATAGGTCACCACCGAGTAGGCCGCGAGGTTGAGCCGGTGGATCTTCACCCACTGCACCTGCGACTTCAGGCAGGGGTTGCGCACGAAGCCCGGCCCGTTGGTGAGCCCGACGATGACGAACGACGCGTCGGGGAGCGGCATCGGCTGGCCGCTGGACCGCTTCTGCGGGATGCCCATGCCGGGCGAGCACTGCGGCCAGCTGACGTCACCGCCGGTCGTCGCGCCGGGGTCGAGGCCGGTGGGCCCGGCGGAGGTCGGCACGCTCGTCTGGTTGGCGAGCGACTGGGCCATCGAGGCCAGGGCGCCGGCGTCGGTGGGCACGTCCTGCCCGCCGGGCGCGGCGGACCGCACGGCCTGGGTGGCCTGCTGGGTCGACCGTCCCTGGGGCTTGGCCCCGTCGCTCCCGCCCGACGTGCCGCAGCCGCCGAGCAGCAGCGCGGCCGCCCCCAGAGCCAGCGCGCGCCTCATCTCAGACCTGCTCGCGGGACTGCACCGCCGCGACGACGCGCTCGATCGCCTCGGCGATCGGCACGCCGTTGTCCTGCCGGCCGTCCCGGTAGCGGAAGCTGACCGCGCCGGCCTCCACGTCGGCGTCGCCGGCGATGACCATGAACGGCACCTTCTGCAGCTGCGCGTTGCGGATCTTCTTCTGCATCCGGTCGTCGGAGTCGTCGATCTCGACCCGGATGCCGTGCTTGCGCAGCTGGCCCGCGACCTCGTACAGGTAGTCCACGTGGCGCTCGGCGATCGGGATGCCCTGCACCTGGACCGGAGCGAGCCACGGAGGGAAGGCACCCGCGTAGTGCTCGACCAGGACGCCGAGGAAGCGCTCGATCGATCCGAACTTCGCGGAGTGGATCATCACCGGCTGCTGCTTGGAGCCGTCCGGGGCGGTGTACTCCAGGCCGAAGCGGGCCGGCTGGTTGAAGTCGTACTGCACGGTGCCCATCTGCCAGGTCCGCCCGATCGCGTCCTTGGCCTGCACCGAGATCTTCGGCCCGTAGAACGCCGCGCCGCCCGGGTCGGGGACGAGCTCCAGCCCGGACGCCGTCGCGACCTGCTCCAGGATCGACGTCGCGGTGGCCCAGTCCTCCTCCGACCCGATGAACTTGTCCAGCTTCGTGTCGTCGCGGGTGGACAGCTCGAGGTAGAAGTCGTTGAGGCCGAAGTCGCGCAGCACGCTGAGCATGAAGTCGAGCAGGTGCTTGACCTCGGCCGGCGCCTGCTCGGGGGTGCAGTAGGAGTGGCTGTCGTCCTGGGCGAACCCACGGACCCGGGTCAGCCCGTGGATGACGCCGGACTTCTCGTAGCGGTAGACGCTGCCGAACTCGAACAGCCGCAAGGGCAGCTCGCGGTAGGAGCGGCCGCGGCTGCTGAAGATCAGGTTGTGCATCGGGCAGTTCATCGCCTTCAGCTGGTAGTTCGCGCCCTCGAACTCCATCGGCGGGAACATGGTGTCCGCGTAGTGCGGAAGGTGGCCGCTGGTGTGGAACAGCCCGTCCTTGCTGATGTGCGGCGTGCCGACGTACGAGAATCCCTCGTCGATGTGGCGCTGCCGGACGTAGTCCTCCATCTGGCGCTTGATGACGCCACCCTTGGGGTGGAACACCGGCAGGCCGGACCCGATCTCGTCGGGGAAGCTGAACAGGTCCAGCTCGCGGCCGAGCTTGCGGTGGTCGCGGCGCTCGGCCTCCTCGAGCCGCTCGAGGTAGGCATCGAGCTCGTCCTTGCTCGGCCAGGCGGTGCCGTAGATGCGCTGGAGCTGCTTGTTCTTCTCGTCGCCGCGCCAGTACGCCGCTGCGCTCCGCATCAGCTTGAACGCCGGGATGCGCTTGGTGGTCGGCAGGTGCGGGCCGCGGCAGAGGTCCTTCCAGGCGACCTCGTTGTTGCGGTTGAGGTTGTCGTAGATGGTGAGCTCGCCGGCGCCGACCTCGGCACCGGCGCCCTCGGCGGCGTCCGCGGCGGAGCCCTTGAGACCGATCAGCTCGACCTTGTACGGCTCGTCCGCCAGCTCGACGAGTGCGTCCTCGTCGGTGGTGACGCGCCGGGAGAACCGCTGGTTCTCCTTGATGATCTTGCGCATCGCGGTCTCGAGCTTCGCGAGGTCCTCGGGCACGAACGGGATCTCGACGTCGAAGTCGTAGTAGAACCCGTCGGTGATCGGCGGGCCGATGCCGAGCTTGGCCTCGGGGAAGACCTGCTGCACCGCCTGGGCCAGGACGTGCGCGGTCGAGTGGCGCAGGATGGCGAGCCCGTCGGCGCTGGCGATGTCGACGCCCTCGACCGTGTCGCCCTCGGCCAGCTCGTAGGAGAGGTCCTTGAGCGTGTCGCCCACGCGGGCGGCGATCACGTCGGGGGTGTCGGCGAACAGCTGCCAGGCCTTGGTCCCTGCCTCGACGCTGCGCTTCTCCTCTCCGGCAACGGTGCGGACGAGGATGTCGAGGTCGCTCACGGCGGTCACCTTCACCATTCATGGTTCAGTACGGCGGCCCCTACGGCTGGGTCGCTCTCTTGGCGATGACTCTACCGAGCGGCCCCGCGCCCGCGCGCGGGGATTGAGGAGTTGCTCAGGCCGCGCACGGCCGGCGCGCGCCCACGGCGCGGAGCCCCGCGAGGTCGCCGGCGCCGTACCGGTGGGTCCGGCGGGTGGTGTCCGGGTACATGATCTCCGACCTCGACCCGACGTGCCGCAGCCCGACGACGTGACCGAGCTCGTGGAGCATGACCTGTCCCCAGTCGACCGCGCCGCTGCTGTGGAAGCCGTGCCGCAGGTGGGCGGTGCGGTCCAGCGCCAGCTCGCCGTCGTCGTAGTAGCCCCCGTAGCCGGTGGTGCTGAGCGCACTGCCGACCTCGCTCCCGGCCAGCGACGGCACCTGGCGCGGCGTGGCCCAGGAGATGAGCAGGTCGACACCGGCCGAGGGTGCGCCGTCGCGGAAGGCGACCCGGTGCGTGGTGCCCCGGTAGGCGAAGCGGAGGCCCGTCGCCGAGGACACCTTGCGGATCGCCGCCTTCACGGTCCGCAGCGATCCCGCGTAGCCGCCGGGGGTGAACCTCCAGGTGACCACGCCGCACGGGTCCCAGTAGTTCTCGCCGACGTACCGGCCGAAGCTGGTGCTGCTCCCTTGCGGCAGGTAGGTGGTGTTCACGTCGTACATCAGGCGGTCGCTGGCGCGCACTCCCGTCGTCGGGTCGGTCGACGACACCCGGACGGTGCGGTCACCGATCCACCAGGTGGGGACCGCGACGCGATAGCCGCCGTCGATGCCGGCGACCACGGTGCGCAGGTGCTGCCAGGTGCCTCCGCGCCGCCAGGCCAGCGAGACGCGCGAGCCCGGGGCGGCCTGTCCGGTAACCGACATCCCACGGCCGACGAGGACGACGCGCTGGGAGATGCGCGCGGTCAGCGGCACCGCGGCACTCGCCGGCGCGGGCGTCAGCGCGGTCCACGGGGAGACGACGGCGAGCAGGGCGAGCACTCGGAACAGGAACGTGTTCTTCTTCATGACAGTGAGTCACGCTAACAAGAGTTTGCACTCAGTTAGCACCTGTCAGGACTGTGATGCTACTCACGCGTAATATTCAGAATGCGGCGCACCTGATTGCACGGCCCGCGATCGCGGCGGCTCCGAACGGTCGCTGGGCGGGCCTAGCCGGCGTCCGGAGCGAGCGCGCGGGCGATCCGCTCATCGACACTGAACCGGCCGGCGCCCATCACGGCCGCGGCCAGTGCCAGCCCGGCGATCGCCACGTTGAGCTGGTAGCCCGTGCCGCCACCCGTCGGGTTGAACCCCTCGGCGCCGGTGACGGTGATCGCCGCCATGACCATGTCGCCGAACAGCGCCAGCCCGGCCAGTCGCGTGCAGAGGCCGAGCGCCATCGCGAGCCCGCCGCCGAGCTCGATCAGCCCGGCCATGACGGCGAAGAGCTCCCCCGGGTGGAGGTGCGCCCCTTGGGCCATGAAGCTCGCGGTCTCGTGGAGGCCGTGCGGGCCACCGGTCCCCGGGAACGCCCCGAACAGCTTCGCGGCTCCGTAGTAGATGAAGATCCAGGCCAGCACGCCGCGCACCGCCAGGAGCGTGAGGTCGACCGCCAGACCGGTCGGCGTCGTACCGAACAACAGGCGTGCCCACCCCGCCGCGGTACGACGCTGCGCCGCCACGCTCACCACCGTGCCTCGGACGGCGCGCCGTCCGGCGAGGCCGGCGCGGGCTCCTTGACCGACGCGAGCCTCACCGGCTCGCTCATCGGCCGGAACGGTCCCAGCATCTGCGCGGCGAACACGCTGAGGTGGTGCGCGCCGTCCTCGTCCTGCTCGACGCGGAGCGGACGCTGCGCCAACCCGGTGTCGGCCCCGATCGTCTCCGGCGTGGGGAAGATCGCGCGGTGGGTGAGCTGGTCCCAGATCGTCAGCGTGAACGCGAGGTTGACGTCCTGGGCACCGGTCACCCGGTGGTGGATGCGGTGGTAGTTCGGGCTGACGAAGACCCGGTCCAGCGGCCCGAAGCTCAGGTCGGTGTTGGAATGGGCGAACGCGACCGCACCGCCGTAGAGCACGAGCAGCAGCGTCGGCAGCTCGCCGTTGGCGAGCAGCACCAGCGCCGGGACGACGGCCAGCAGGTAAGACACGTGGATCAGCGGATGGGTCCGGAACACGGTGAGGACGTTCATGTCCTCCTGCGAGTGGTGCAGCTCGTGGAAGCGCCACAGCATCCGCACCCGGTGGTTGGCCAGGTGCACCCACCAGTTGAAGAAGTCCATCCCCACCAGGATCACCAGGATCACGGCCCACCGAGGGACCACCCCGAGCTCGGGGAGGATCACCCACGGCGCCACCTGCCGGACCACGTCGGCCATCCCCAGCGTCAGGGCCGTGACGAGCGGCACCACGAGCACGACGTACAGGGCGGCGTACAGGAGGTCATGGCGATGGCCGCGGGCCACGATCGGCCGTGACTGAGCGGGGCGCACCCGCTCGGCCACCAGGAACAGCACGATCAGCGCCGAGGCGAGCGGCCCGATGGTCTCGACCCGCAGGCTGGTCATCGATCCCGCGAAGTCCGCGCCGCCCCACCGGGTCGCCTGACCGAGCCCGATCAGCAGCACCGCCACGATCGGGACGGCCAGAGCCGGGAGATAGACGCGGGCCGACACCCGCCGCCAGGTCCCCAGGCCCACCGATCGGCGGCCCGGGCGCGTCTCGGCACTCCCCCGCATCGGCACCGCGGCGCCGTACGTCTCCTGCACCATGTCCTGCACCTCCTGCCGGACCGGCGCGATCAGAACGCCGCGCCGCCGCCTCCCGGGGCGGAGCTGGACGGGGACGTGCCGCTGGCGGGCGGCGTCTTGGAGTCGGAGCCGCATCCGCTGGCGAGCGTCGCGACGGCGGCGGCTGTGGCGGCGGCGAGCGCGATCCGGCGTACGAAGGTGGTTGACATCTGTTGCCTCACAAGTGGTGTCGAGAACCCCGATGGGGCGCGTTGTAGAGAACACGTCGCTGGCCCGCCCAATGGTTCAACCGGCAGCTCGACGACTCATCCTCACCCGCGGTCACACGGCCCTCCGAGAGCCCAGCCTGCCTAGGCGGGGGCCGCTGATGCTCGGTCCCGGAACCCGCAGCCGGGGCATTCGAACCAGCCGAACAGCTCGAGCATCCATCCGGCGACCTGCGTCCGGCCGTGTGCGGTCGCGAGCTCGTAGGCACGCGCCTCGCTCGCCGAGAGACGTGACGGATCTGCGGGGCTCAACGTCCTTGTGCCGATCGACGCATCGTCGAATCCTCGGACCACCGCCGGCGAGTCTTCGAGGTCGATCAGCAGCTGCTCGCCGCACCGGCGGCACGCGAGCTCGACCTCCTGGGCGGCCAGGGCCTCGAGACGATGGCCCCACGTGCTGCCGCCTTCCAGGGCAGTCAGGGCCTGGACCCTGAAGAGGAAGTCGGTGTCGTCACCCGCCCGCGGAACCGCGCGCTCCGCGATGTCGTGGAGAACGTCGATGGCATCGGCGTACTCGGTGCGGACATCGACGGCCGTCGTCGCCTGCCCGTCGGTCGAGGCGATGATGCTGCCAGCAAGCAGGAGCGGTTCGACGCGCCCCGCGGGTTCGCCCGCCTCGGCGAGCGCGGCCAAGCGGGGCAGTGCGGCGTAGCTCGCCGGGTAGACGGTGCCTTGGTGGCACAGGCGTGACCAGAGCTCGCCCCAGACCTCATCCCCGCCGACTTCCGCGCGGTCGAGCAGGTCTGGGACCGCGCCGGCGCTCCCGTACGCGTCGCGGAGCGCATGCCAATCCGTCACACCGACATCGTGTCAGGAGCGGAGGCGGGCCGGTCGTCCACAGGGCCCGGAGGTGGTACGCGGACAAAATGCGAACCGGCCCCGATCTGCATTCCTGCAGCTCGGGGCCGGTGTCGGCATGGTGGGCGATACTGGGTTTGAACCAGTGACCTCTTCCGTGTCAAGGAAGCGCGCTACCGCTGCGCCAATCGCCCTAGCTTGTTGAGTTGTTACGAGGTGGGTACGGGATTTGAACCCGTGTACACGGATTTGCAGTCCGTTGCCTCGCCTCTCGGCCAACCCACCGCGGTGGTCTGATCTGGCCGGGGTCAGCCAGTGGTCTGACCACTCCGAGCGGACGACGAGACTCGAACTCGCGACCCCGACCTTGGCAAGGTCGTGCTCTACCAACTGAGCTACGTCCGCATTGCAACCGCTCACGTTCCGTTTCCGGGCCGTTCCTTGCTGCGTCGAGAACATTAGCCGATGGGCCAGAAGCCGCCAAAACGGGGTCCCCGTCGGTGCGTCGCGCCGCGTGCGCCGCCCTAGAGTGCAGCCATGCGAGCGTGGGTGAACGGAAGTCTGCTGGCCGATCCGACGAGTCCCGCGGTGCCGGTCACCGACCACGGCCTGACGGTGGGCGACGCGGTCTTCGAGGCCGTCAAGGTCATCGACGGTCTCCCCTTCGCCCTCGACCGTCACCTCGCCCGCCTCGAGCGCTCCGCGACGGGCCTGGGGCTCGTCGGCCTCGACCTCGATGGGGTACGCCGTGGCGTCGCCGCCGTGCTCGCCGACGAGCCGCTCCCCCTCGGCCGGCTGCGCATCACCGTCACGGGCGGGAACGCGCCGCTCGGCTCGGGTCGCGGCGACTCGCCGCTCACCACCGTGGTCGTCGCGGCCCCGATGCCACCGGCGGCCGAGACCGCCGCTGTGGTGACGGTCCCCTGGCCGCGCAACGAGCGCAGCCCGCTCGCCGGCCTGAAGACCACGTCGTACGGCGAGAACGTGGTCGCGCTCGCGCACGCCGCCGAGCGCGGCGCCGGCGAGGCGATCTTCAGCAACCTCGCCGGCAACCTCTGCGAGGGCACCGGAACGAACGTCTTCTACGTCGTCGACGGCGAGCTCCGCACCCCCACCCTGGCCAGCGGGTGCCTCGCCGGAGTCACCCGCGACCTGGTCCTGGAGTGGTACGGCGGCCGCGAGGTCGACGAGCCCACCGAGGTCTGCGCGACCGCCGAGGAGATCTTCCTGGTGTCCACCACGAGGGACGTCCAGGGCGTGCGCCGCTGGGACGACCGCGACCTCCCCGCCCCCGGGCCGGTCACCCGCGAGGCCATGGCCGCCTGGCGCGCGCATGAGCCGACACTCCTCCACCCACCGATGTGAAGTGCCTGCAGGGGATGCGTTAGAGTCGTCCACCGCACGGGTGATTGGCGCAGTGGTAGCGCGCTTCGTTCACACCGAAGAGGTCACTGGTTCGAACCCAGTATCACCCACCGTCACGACAACAGCCCCTGATCTGCGCAGACGCAGGCCGGGGGCTGTTTCGCTCTCGCCGCTCGCGAGGTCAGTCCAGCAGGCATTCGACGCGTTGGGCCCAGCGGGGCGTGGGCGGCAGGTCGGCACGGCGGCGGCCGAGCAGAGCGACGATCACCGAGATCCCGGCGGGCGGCTGGGGCGGCCAGGGAGTCTCGCCGTCGGTGAAGACCACGACGACGTCGGGGCGCGGGCGCTGGGCGGCGGCTGCGGCGAGACCCACGCGCATGTCCGTGCCGCCACCGCCCGCGAGGGTCGCGTCGCGGGCCCGGCGTACGGACTGCACGACGTGGACGGCCGCGTCGCAGGAGTAGACGGTCACGTCGCCACCGGCGATGCCGAGACCGCGGAGTGCGCCGTCGACCTCGCCGAGAGCGCGCTCGAGCAGCCGGTCGTCGACCGACGCCGAGGTGTCGATGACCATCGCGACCCGCGGCACGGGCCGCTGCATGCCGGGCAGCACGACGCCCTCGACGCGGCGGCGCGACGGGCGCCGGTACGTGCGGTCGCCGCGGCCGGCCGCCCATCCCGCGGCTCGGCGTACGAGGCCGGCGAGCAGCGGCTCCCAGGCGATCGTCGGCTCAAGGATCCGCTGCGCCCAGCGCAGTGCCTCGCCCGGACGATCACCACGCTGCCCGTGCTGGGCCGTGTAGTCGATCGCGACCCGGCGACGGATGTCCTGGGCCTGGGGTACGTCGACGCCGGCGTCCGCGTCGGGCGGCAGCTCGTGCGAGCGAGGTACGCCGTCGCAGCCGCTGCCGCAGCCGTCCTGCGGACCGAGCTGGCCGGTGCCCGCGCCATCGCTGGGCGGGAGCTTGGAGAGGATGGCGAAGTACTCCTCCGCGCTGCGTCCCGCGGGGAGCCTCAGGTGCTCGGTGGTGGGCAGATCGGCTGAACGCAGCGCGTCGGGAGCGAGGGTCGCCGCCACCGTCGCGTCGCCCGCGTTCTTCCAGAACTCCGCGGTGCGGCTGTCGACGTTCAGGCTGCGCGCGCGGTCGGCATGCTCGGCGAGCAGGTGCCACGTGACGTGCGCGAGCTCGCGCGCGACGTCCGGCACGCTCGCCAGCGACAGCCAGGTCGGGTTGACGTAGATGCGCCACTGCTCGTCCACCGTCATGCGGCGCACGTCGTCGGACGGGACCGGCACGAGGGCGTAGAGCGCATGACTGAGGTAGGCCAGGCCGCGGGGCGCCTGTGCCGGCTCGGCGCCTACGGGCGGCGGGCTGATCAGCCACAGCTTCGCGGCCGAGAGCTTGGTGAGGTCCATCAGCGACCGGCACCCGGGAGCAGGCCCGCCAGCGCGAGCGCCGGCGCGAAGACGCTGATCTCCGAGGGCACCGGTGCACCCGACGGTCGTACGCCGGGGCGGAGCAGCGCCCGGACCACCGGCACCGCCGGGTCCAGGCCGATCTCCTGCCCGGCGCGGGCGCAGAGGCGTACGGCGGCCGCCCACCGGTCGACCCCGGGACGCCTCGTGACCGCGGCGAGGACTCCCTGCAGGGTCACGTAGACCCGGTCCGCGCGCATCCCCGCGAACGTCGCCGACGGGTCGGCGAGCAGGTCCTCGGGGTCCGGCAGGTCCAGGGCCGCGACCCAGGTGAGGTACTCGTGGGCGACGGCCTCGCCCAGGCACCCGGCCACGAGCAGGCGGCGTACGTCGGCGGGCGCGCTGACCGCCTGGGCGAAGGCGGAGAGCCGCGCCGCGTAGTCCCACGTACGCGGGGTCGGGAAGGCGCGGCCGCGGCCCGCCGCATCCTTGGGGATCGCGCTGAGCTGCGACTCGCGGGCCCGCAGGAAGCCGGACACCAGCACCCGTTCGGCCGCCGTGCGCTCATCGAGATCGTCGGGAGTCGGGTAGACCGGCAGCTCGGGCCAGTCCCCGGTGACCAGGCCCTCGGCGTACACCTCGAGGGGCAGGCTCCAGTCGAGGTGGACGAAGCGCGAGGCCGTCGGGGCGGCCAGCTCCCAGCCGGCGGCCGCGACGTCGGAGGGGTTGGCCGCCGCCACGAAGGAGACGGTGTCGGGCAGCTTGAGCGCGCCGACCTCGTAGTGGGTCAGCGGCCTCAGCGCTGCGGCCTGGAGCGCAGGCGGCGCGGTACTGAACTCGTCGAAGAACGCGATCGCCGGACCGTCGACCTCCACCAGCCGCTTGGCCCACGACGGCGGGGCCAGGTCGACCGAGCCGTCGGGTCTGACGACCGGCAGACCGGCGAAGTCGGAGGGCTCGTAGTGGCTGATGATCAGCGACTCGACATGCCACCCGGACCGACCGGCCGACTCGACGACGGCGGTCTTGCCCTCGCCGGGTGCTCCCCAGAGCAGCACCGGGATGCGGAGGCTGATGCAGATGCCGGTCGCCTGGAGAGCGTGCTCGTACTGCGCGCGGGTGCGGATGGACATTCAGTGATCTCTTCTCTGTCGTTGCCAGCTGCGGAGGCCCGCAGGGGTTCGTATGCCGTTGCGGACGGCGTCGTCGGTGACCTCGACCGATCCCGTCACCGCGATCAGGAGGCCGACCTCGGTGGGAGACAGCCCGGCCTCGCGCACCGCAGAGCTGTCGCAGGCCCAGCGGACGAGCTCCGGCGACGGGGGCCGGACGGGACCGAGCGCGACGAGGTCGTCGAGCGTGGGCTCGCAGCCGGCGTAGCGCCACTGGAGCACGGCCTGTGCCGCGCTCGCCCACTGACGGGGGCCTACCGGACGGCCGCGGACGCGCTCGATCGCCTCGGCGTACCGCTGGATCGTGGGCCCGTCGAAGCCGGCCTCCATGACCTCGCGGGCGCTACCCGGATCGAGCCTCCCGGGCGCCAGCAGCGCGGCGTACGCGAGCGGTCGTGCGGGGTACGGCGACGCGCGGGCCCACACGAGGCGCGAGGCCTGCTCGCCGTCGGTCAGCGGGGCGAGGTCGGCCTGCCGGCTCGGCCACCCGTCGAGATAGGTCACGCCCAGCAGGAACGAGATCGGCACCCGGCCGCGCACCGACGGCACCAGGCCGAGGAGGTCGAGCGCCTCGGTCGGGTGGATCCCGCTCGCCCACAGCCGCTGTCCGGCCGCGGGTCGACGTACGGCCTCATCGAGGGCGGGCGAGCGTGACATCCGACGCACCTCCTCGGCGTGGCGCGAGCGCAGCGCGGAGACGAGCGACGTCATCTGCCCGACCCGGGCACCGAACCCCGCGGCCACGTGCTGCGGCGAGGTGGCGTGCGCGACAGCGGCCTCGACCGTCGCCACCCGGCCGAACTCCGGACCGAAGTCGCACTCGCATCCCTCTCGCACCGGGACGCACCAGCCGCGAGCGGCGCTGTAGCGCACCTCGGGCGTGCGCCGGCGCAGGTGCAGGTCGAGCCAGTGGCGCACAGCCGGGAGCGCTCGATCGGCCAGCTCGAGGCAACTGCAGCGGCCGCCGAACGCGACACCCACCCGTTCGGCCGCCAGGTCGTGTGGACTGATCAGTGCCCAATCCTCCGTGACCGTGACCGGGTGACTGGTCGGATCGCGGTCACCGGTCTCGCAGGCGACGTGCACGACGAGCGGGCCACTCATCCGAACGCCGCCATGGCCGCGTCGAGGTCGGCGATGCCCGCGAAGCCCCGGGTCGTGATCGCCATCGCGGCCGCACCGGTCGTGCCGCAGACGGCGAGCAGGACGGCCAGGTCGGCGCGCGCAGGACTGGCGACCCGCGACATCCGGACGTGCTGATCGAGTACGCCAATGGCCGAGCGCGAGGGCACGAGCGCGCCGATGCCGTAGCGGTCGAGTGCGGCCAGGTGGCGGCCATCGACGCGGCAGTCCACCTCGGCCCAGGCGGCCATGCGGCGCGCGGTGACACCGACATCGGCATCGATCCAGGCGGCCGCGGCGAGCGCCTCCGCCGGGCTGAGACCGACCTCGATGAGCGGGGAGATCATGCGCGGCGGTACGCCGAGACCGAGCCAGCGACCGAAGTCCTCATGGTCGCCCCGTTCGCCGTCCCACCAGGCCAACCAGGTCGCGGCCTCGGCCGTGGGGGCGTGGCGCAGGTTGTCGGCGAACCATCGGCGGTCGACGCCGCCGTACACGACCCGCACGACGAAGGTCACGGGGAGCGCATCCTCCACGCTGGTCACCAGGTCGAGCGCCTCGGCCACCCGGTCCTCGTGAATGCCGGCACGCCACAACAGCTCAGCGCCGTGCGGCTCGCGGATGCGGGCGCACACCTCGGGCGGCACATCGGGCCGGTGGCGCAGCGTCGTCCCCGCCCCGGCCTCGAACGACTCGAGGAGCCGGGTGAGCCGACGACGATCGGCGCCGTACTTGAGGGCCAGGTGGTCGACGCTGCGGACATGCTCGAACGCGGTCGCCGCGCCGTCGTACGCCGTCCGTGCGCAGCGGCAGCCCGCCACCGCCTCGACCCGCCAGCCGCTCGGCGTGGCGCTGATGCCGGCGAGCGCGGCGCGGTTGGTGAGCATCACCCAGTCCCGCAGCGCCGGCACCTCCAGGTCGACCAGCTCGACGCACGACAGGTAGCCCCCGAAGGCCATCGCGACGCGCTCGGCCGCCAGGTCGTGCGGGGTCTGCACGGACCAGTCGGGGTTGATCGTGATCGGGTGCTGCTTGCCACGACCGCCCATCCGCGTCGTCCTGCACGTGACCGTCAGGGTCACTGGAGCCGTCAGCACGTCCTCCCCCTCCGCACCTTCGTGATTCCACACCGGACCTCCGACAGTGAGGCCCGACCGGTCTATACCGGCGGGTCCACTGCCTCCTCCTCCTCGGCGCCTCCGCGGGAGCGAATGCCAAGGGTCCGTCGTCGTACCCGGCGCTCGGCCAGCGTCACCTCGAAGGCCTGAATTCGGCGACGTCGAGGAGCTCAGCCACATCGGAGACGAGGTGAAGCCTGTCGCTGTGCGGCATCGCCTCGGCCGTTTCCTCGCCGCAGAACAGCACGACGTCACCGCCGAGAAGCCCGGTCCGCACCTGCTCGACCAAGGTCGGCTCGACGTCGCTGAAGTCGGCCGCGTCGGTATAGGCGATCTCCCACCCCTGTCGCTCTATCTGGTGGGCGAACCCCGCGAGCGCGCCGAGTCTCGGCATGACGACGATGGCCGCGACTCGCTCGCCCGTGCCCCACAGCGTGAGGACCCGTCCCAGGTCGAGCCGACGGTGGCCGAGAGCATCGCGAAGCCAGCCCTGGTGGATCACGAGCGTCTGGTCCGGCAGCTCCGAGGCCTCGTCGGGCGCGAGCACCTCCACCGGTGCGGATGTCACGGACCGCGGTACCGGCAGGCCGAAGTCGGGGACGGGCGCGCCCGGGGCGCACGCCAGGTGGCCGTAGCCGGCCCACGCCATCGCCGGGAACGACAGGTGAGGATGCACCGCCAGCACCTTGGAGACGACAGGGGTGCCTTCCCTCCGCATCCGGGCGTACTTCGTATGGACCTCGGCAGCTCGAAGCTCCACGAGCCCGCGCGCGACGTACTTGGCATCGAGGACGAGTGCCTGCGGCTCCTCGCCCCGCCTGAGAACGACGACGTCGGGCGTGGCGAGTCTCTGCACGACAGCAGGATCGGGGTGGCGGACGTACTCGAGGCCCTGCCAGCTGACCATGGAGCTCTCGCGGATCTCGGGCTCGAACGCAACCACGACATCACCGGGGAACTCGACCGTCGCTCCACGCGGGATCTCGATCCGCGGTCGCTGGTTCGTGTCGACGCGGAGGACGGAGAACCCAGCACCGAGCGGCCTGCCGTACGTCGTCGCCGCCTGTTCGAGGACCTTGAGGAAGAGCCAGTACTCGAAGAGTCGTGGGAGGGACTGGACGCCAAGGCGCACCTCCCCCGGACCCTCCACCGGCTCGAGCTCCGGATGGGTCAGCAGGCGTCTCACCTGCTGCACCTGCCGGTAGCGCTGGTCCAGAACGTAGAGCCGTTCGCCCCGGCCGGTCGAGGCGACCGACCGGAACAGCTCCGATCCGAGGACCCCCACGACTGCGGCATGGGTCTCCTGGTCCCCGCGCCGACGGGCATAGGCGACGAGACGGTGCAAGGTGTCGGCCACCAGGCGGTTCTCCGGGGTGTCGACCGTGCGGGAGAGCGTGCGCACCCGAGCCGACCCGCCGAACTGCTGCGCGCGCAGCGTGGCGGGAGTCAGCTCCCGTCGGGTGCGGACCAGCTGCGCGCGGCGATAGGTCTCCACGTCGACCAGGTGCTCGTGCGGCTGCCGGACGATCTGGGCGACGACGGTCTCGATGCGCCTCCAGAGCTCGCGAGGCGGCGGAGGTCCCGCTTCGACGGCAGAGGGGCCGTCCGGGGCGAAGGTCAAACCGATCCACACCCGCTCGAGGTCTGCTCGCAGCAGGGAGTACGCGGCCTCGCTCATCTTGTCCGGAACGACCTCGATCTCGCCGAGCAGGCTGCCGTCGCCGTACACCTTGATGAGTCCGATGTGTCCGCGAAGCTCCTCGCGCTGGCTCAGTTTGACCTGGACCGCACCGGCCTCGACCTCGACGAGGTGCGCTCCTCCGATGTCGACCCATCCGACACCGTCCAGGCCCCTCAGCGAGAAGAGGTCGCTCTCATTCACACGTGGCGCCGGCTGCGTCGAGGTCAGCGGATGCCAGCGCCCTGCACCGAATACCTCGACCGTCACCGTGGCCTGCTGCGCAGCGGCGCGGTGCCGTCGAGGAAGGCATCCTCGGAGACACTCGAGTCGAGCCAATGGTCGAGCAGCGCGATGGTGTTCACGCAGCCGATCGGGACGAGCAGCCCGTGCATGGTGCTCAGCGCGGGCTCCAGCTCTCGCTTGAAGCCGCGGATCTTCGGAACGATCCGCTGCAGGATCCCCATGTCGAGTGCCTCGATCGGGTCCAGCACATGCTCGGCGTTCGCCAGGAAGCGCTCCAGCTCGACGTGGGCACGCAGTCCCACACCGATGCCCGCAGCCTCGACGCCGCGCGCTATGTCCACGAGCAGGTCGTGGTGATCGTCAGCGGGAACGGTCTCGACGAGTGTCGCCCACGCGTCAGCATCGACGACCCAGGGCTGGGTCAGGCGCTCACCGGGCGGCTCGTGGTGGCGCCGTGACCACACCATGTCGAGCTGCAGCACGTTCGCTCGGTCGATGACCCGGTCCGAGAGTGGCCGCGTGGTCTCGTCCACGTTGACGGTGCCGACCATGAAGAGGTTGGCCGGGAACCTCAGCTCTGCCGGCCACTCCTCGGAGTTGGCCGGCGATGCGCCACGCGTATAGAGGGGAATGACGACATCGTCGAAGCCGGCCCTGGCTGACTCCATCGCGGACAGGAACTCCGCCAGGTACTGCTCGACGGGAGCAAGGTTCATCTCGTCGAGGAGCACGAAGTGCAGCTTGTTGGGCTGGGCCTGGCACGAACGTACGACGTCGGCCAGCCATCCCGGTTCGAATCGGCCCGAGAGCGGATTGATGTAGCCGAGCACCTCGGACTGGTCGATCCAGTCCGGGCGCACCGCCACCCGCCGGTACTGGCCGTTGCCCTGGGTGGCGCCCAGGGCCTCGGCCACCAGCCGAACGATGCTGCTCTTGCCCGACCCGGTCAGGCCCGACAGGATCACGAACGGCTTGGTCTTGAGAGCGGCGTAGAGGCGCCGGAGGTCCTTCTCGGCGTAGTCGATCCGCTCGGTGCAGAACCCGATGAGGTGGCTGACCAGCTGTGCCTCGGTGTCACGGCCCGGCCGCCAACGGCGGACCTTGAGGCGACCGAGCTCGGCCTCGAGGGCCCTGAGGGCGTTGACCTGCCTGCGGATCTCCTCGTCGGGGTCGTCCTCGGTCGCGACGACTCCGACCCTGCGGCGGAACTCCGCGGCGGTGTCAGCGTCGAGATCGCCGTCGTCGCGCTCATCGTCCTCGATGTCGGACAGGATGCGCTCACGGATCGCGGCGGCCTCGCGCAGCAACGCGGCACGAAGGCGTTCGACCTCCTCCTCGAGCTCGGTGATGCGGGCAGCGGTGGGCGGCGCCGCGTCGATCGCCTTGCCGATGTCGAGGATCTGCTCGCGCGGCGCGCCGAGGTCCTCGAGGCGGCCGACGAGGTCGCGTGCACGTTGGGAGCGATCCTGATCGAGCAGGTCGGTGAACCGGGCCGCCACGGCGCCCAGCCGCGTCTCAGCCTCACGAACCCGACCGTCACCGACCAGCCCGTCGAGCTCCGCCTCCAGCGCCCCGAGGTCGGCGTCGGGCGTGATCCCCGCGCTCTCGAAACGCCTGCGGACCGACTGCACCTCCCGATGCAGACGGCGCCCGGCGAGCTGATGCTCCATCTGGCCGTGCAGCTCCCGCACCAGCTCGAGCGCCTCACTGAACCGGCCATCGAGTCGTTCGACGCCGATGGCGTCCACATCCGCCCCCGCCGCCTCCAGCTCCCGCTCGGCGTCCTCGATCTCCCGCAACATCCGGATCGGTTGGTCGAGCGCGCCGATCGTGACCCGATGGGCCTCGACCCACGGGCGTAGAAGTGCTGCGATCCGGTTCAGGTCCTGGGGCTGAAGGGTGGACGCGAACCGATCGAGGTCCGCGGCGAGCCGCGCGGCCGGCCTCCCCTCCTCCGGATCGCGCAGGATGGACGCGAAGACGACGTCGGCCACCGGCCCCAGTCCCTCACGCAGGTTGGGCGGCACCTCGTCCACCCGAGCCGGCGCGGCGCCCGCGTGGCCAGCCACGATCACGGCTGCGTCCCGGATGACCTGCAGGCGCGCGACCAGCTCGCCTGCGCGCCGCACCATCTCATCCCAACGCCGGGAGTTCCGTTGGATGGTCGTGGTCGAGAGGATCTTCACGAACGTCTCGTCGACCTCGTCGATCTCCGGTCCGGGCTGGCCGGCCCGCAGAGACTCGATCGAGGAGGACAGCTCCTCGAGCAGCGCATCCCATGCGGTCCGTTCCTCGGGCAGCTTCGACTTGCCGTAGGAGTCGAGGTCGAGAGGCCCGGCCGCCTCCGGCCGCAGCTCTGAGCGTCCGGCCTCGAGCTCGTCGATGGCCCGCCGCCAGCGGGCAGGGGTCACGGACGTGTGAACGTCCCGGAGTGCTTCGACGGACTCCCGGAACGGAGAGCGGAACTCGTCGGGCAGCTGATAGCAGTGACTGCTGGCGACCTCGCCGAGCTCGACCTTGCACCACCAGTCCAAGGACGCGCTCACCAGACTCGGGGCCATCGTCGAGATGGACCCGCGAAGCGCTGCCGCGAGCTCGCTAGGCCCCTCGTTGGCCGATTCCGTGGCGATCGGGCCCACCAGTCCGACCAGCGCCACGCCCTCCTCGTCCGACGTCATGTGGGACGGATCGAGCAGGATCGCGAGATCCACCATCGAGAACTCTCCTTCGCATCGCCACTGCGCCCGGGTCTGCAAGCTCGGCGTCAGCATGTCAGCCACCCACGACACTTGTCCGGACTTCACGCAGAAGGGTTCACTCCGCGCGATGGCTGGCCGTGAACCCGCGAAAAAGAGGAACGGCCCGAACCCGCGGGAGTGCGGGTCCGGGCCGATTCGCGTCAGCCCAGGATCAGGGACGCTCGTTGTTGACCGGCAGGTCGAGGGCCTCGTCCTCCATCGTCGTGGGACGAGCGGGCGCGGGCGGGTAGGCGCCGGCGGCCGGCTGGACCGGGGCGGACCCGCGGCGCATCCACGCGACCCCTGCTGCGGCCAGGCCCGCGAGGCCGCCGAGCAGGAGCAGCTTCTTCGCGCGCGACCCGTGCGACGTCGACGTACCGGGCAGGCGGTCGGTGACCGCGTCGGGCACCCGGTCGATCACGCGGTCCGGGATGTGTCCCGCCAAGGTCGCACCCACAGCGGCGCCGCGCTCGCGGGCGTCCTGCCAGGTGCTGCCGGCCACCGGGCGCACATCCTCGGCCAGCTGCTTCAGGTCGGCCCGCAGATCCTTGGACAGGTCGTCGAGCTCATGCTTGATGTCGTGCAGAACGCTGGACATGGGTCTCCTCCTCTGGATGGACTCACTCCAGGGGTACCCACACGACGAGATCGGATGCCCCGCACCGGATTCCGAGGGAGCTCAGCGGGAGTGACGTCCCCGGGGTGCGTCACCGGCGGCGACCGCGACCGGATCGATCTGGTCGAGCACCAACTCCCCCAGACCCGTCGGCACGGCCTGCAGGCACACGTTGCAGCGCACCTTGAGACCGTTCAACGGGGAGCCGGGAGCGACGTACGAATGCCACCGCGACTGCTCGGTCGTCGTGCAGCACTGGGGGCACCAGTCCATCCGTACCCACGGTCCGAAATCCCTCGCCATGGGCACACCTTGGCGCATCCGAGCGCCCCACGTCTGCACCCGGACGGCCGATCCGGCCAGGTCGGACCGCCCGGAAATCCGGGCTGGTCCGACCGGGCTACGGGACCCGGGACGAAAGACGCTCAGGCGAGGTCGAGACCGGGGTAGAGCGGGTGCTTGTCCAGCATCTCGGCCGAGATGGCCTTGGTCTTGTCGGCGACGCCGTCGGCCAGCGTGTACGACGCCTTCGACGAGCCACCGTCCTTGGTGACGCCGGGCGTGGTGTTGCTGAGGACGTTGACGACGAGGTCCGCAACGGTGTCGAACTCGTCGTGGCCGAAGCCGCGGGTGGTCAGCGCCGGGGTGCCGAAGCGGATGCCGGAGGTGTACCAGGCGCCGTTCGGGTCCGCGGGGACCGAGTTGCGGTTGGTCACGACGCCCGCGTCGAGCAGGGCCTGCTCGGCCTGGCGGCCGGTGAGACCGAAGCTGGTGACGTCGAGCAGCACCAGGTGGTTGTCGGTGCCGCCGGTGACGAGCTTGGCGCCGCGCTTGAGGAAGCCCTCGGCCAGGCTCTTGGCGTTGTCGGCGACGTTCTGCGCATAGGTCTGGAACGCGTTGGTCCGCGCCTCCGCCAGCGCCACGGCCTTGGCCGCCATGACGTGGGACAGCGGGCCGCCGAGGACCATCGGGCAGCCGCGGTCGACGTTGCCGGCGTACTCCTTGGTCGCGAGGATCAGGCCACCGCGCGGGCCGCGCAGGGACTTGTGCGTGGTGGTGGCGACGACGTCGGCGTACGGGATCGGGTTCTCCTCGCCGGTGAACACCTTGCCGGCGACGAGGCCGGCGAAGTGCGCCATGTCGACGAACAGCGTGGCGCCGACCTCGTCGGCGATCTCGCGCATCTTGGCGAAGTTCACCCGGCGCGGGTACGCCGAGTAGCCGGCCACCAGGATCAGCGGCTTGAACTCCTTGGCCTTGGCACGCAGCGCGTCGTAGTCGATGAGCCCGGTCTCCGGGTCGGTGCCGTACTGGTTCTGGTGGAACATCTTGCCGCTGATGTTCGGGCGGAAGCCGTGCGTGAGGTGGCCGCCGGCGTCCAGGCTCATGCCCAGCAGGCGCTGGTTGCCGAGCTCGTGGCGCAGCTCCTCCCACTCGGCCTCGGTGAGGTCGTTCATGTTCTTGCGGCCGGCCTTCTCCAGCCAGGGGCCCTCGACGCGCTGCGCCAGGATCGCCCAGTACGCCGTCAGGTTGGCGTCGATGCCGGAGTGCGGCTGCGCGTAGGCGTACTCGGCGCCGAACAGCTCCTTGGCGTGCTCGGCCGCGATCGTCTCGACGGTGTCGACGTTCTGGCAGCCCGCGTAGAAGCGGTGGCCGACCGTGCCCTCGGCGTACTTGTCGGAGAACCAGGTGCCCATGGTGAGCAGCACCGCCGGGGAGGCGTAGTTCTCCGAGGCGATCAGCTTCAGCGAGGCCCGCTGGTCGGCCAGCTCCTGCCGGGTGGCCTCGGCGATCCGCGGCTCGACCGAGGCGATGACCTCGAGGGCCTGCTGGTACGCGCTGCTGGCCAACTTCATGTCGTTCTTCACGTCATTCACGGACGGCGACTCGCTCATGCGGCACAGACTAGTGGCGATGGCCGACGCTCAGGCAGGTGCCCGGATCCGGGCTGTGACCTGAGTCGCACCCGGCCTCTTTCTGCGCCTGACGAGCGGAACTTCCGTCTCACATATTGGTCCTGGCATCCACATCATGAGATTGCCGTTTGTGGGATGACCGTCCGAAACCTGAGACTTGTTGACATGGTCTCCGCCGCAACTCACGCCTTCCTCGTGGTACGTCGCCACGTGGACCTCGGGCGCACGCGCAGCGCGATGTGTTGGCCTCGCTGACCCCGACCTCGACCACGCTCAAACTTCCGCGCCGCATCCGGCGCGATCCGTCAGCGAAGGACCTGCTTCCACCATGCCCGATCTGCGCTACCAGGCCAGCAAGGCCCAGTACACCGAGATCCCCCGGCCGCGTCGTGCCGAGGGCCAGTGGGCCCTCGGCTACACCGAGCCGCTCAACAAGAACGAGCAGTCCAAGAAGGACGACGACCCGCTGAACGTGCGGGACCGCATCCTCTACATCTACTCCAAGCGCGGCTTCGACTCGATCGACCCGGCCGACCTGCGCGGCCGGTTCCGCTGGATGGGCCTCTACACCCAGCGCAAGCCCGGCATCGACGGCGGCAAGACCGGCGCCCTCGAAGAGGAGGAGCTGGACGACCGCTACTTCATGATGCGGATCCGCACCGACGGTGCGCTGCTCTCCCCCGAGGCCGTCCGCACGCTCGGCACGATCTCCACCGACTTCGCGCGCAACACCGCCGACATCTCCGACCGGCAGAACATCCAGCTGCACTGGGTCGACATCGAGAACGTCCCCGCGATCTGGGAGCGTCTCGACGCGGTGGGCCTGCAGTCGCTGGAGGCCTGCGGCGACGGCCCGCGGCCGTTCCTGGGCTCCCCCGTGGCCGGCATCGCCGCCGACGAGATCATCGACGGCACGCCCGCGCTGGAGGAGATCCGGCACCGGTTCCTCAACAACAAGGACTTCTCGAACCTGCCGCGCAAGTTCAAGACCTCGGTCAGCGGCCACCCCAGCCTGGACGGCGCGCCGGAGATCAACGACGTGTCCTTCGTGGGCGTCGTGCACCCCGAGCACGGCCCGGGCTTCGACGTGTGGGTCGGCGGCGGCCTGTCGACCAACCCGATGTTCGCCCAGAAGCTCGGCGTGTGGGTCCCGATCGACGAGGTCCCCGACGTGTGGGCCGGCGTCGCCGGCATCTTCCGCGACTACGGCTACCGCCGGCTCCGGTCCCGGGCCCGCCTGAAGTTCCTGGTCGCCGACTGGGGCAAGGAGAAGTTCCGCGAGGTGCTCGAGAAGGAGTACCTCGGCCGCGCCCTGATCGACAACGAGTCGCCGGTCGCCGCCACGCGGCCCGGTGACCACATCGGCGTGCACGAGCAGAAGGACGGCAAGTTCTACATCGGCGCCGCGCCGATCGTGGGCCGGGTCAGCGGAACGATGCTGACCCAGCTCGCCGACGTGCTGGAGCAGTACGGCGCCGCGGGTGTCCGCCTGACGTCGTACCAGAAGCTCGTGGTGATCGGCGTGGACGCCGACAAGGTCGACGCGATCGTCGACGAGCTCAAGCTGATCGGCCTGGAGGCCAACCCCTCCAACTGGCGCCGCTCGACGATGGCCTGCACGGGCATCGAGTACTGCAAGCTCGCGATCGTCGAGACCAAGCAGCGCGCCAACGACCTGATCGCCGAGCTCGAGCGTCGGATCCCGGACATCGACGTGCCGATCACGGTCAACGTCAACGGCTGCCCGAACTCCTGCGCCCGCTCGCAGGTCGCCGACATCGGCCTCAAGGGTCAGCTGGTGCTCGACGACGACGGCAACCAGGTCGAGGGCTTCCAGGTCCACCTGGGCGGCGGGATCGGCGAGATCACCGTGCTGGGCCGCAAGCTGCGCGCCCACAAGGTGACCAGCACCGGCCTGGACGACTACGTCGAGACGGTCGTGCGCAACTACCTGGCCGACCGGACCGACGGTGAGCGCTTCGCCGCCTGGATCGAGCGCGCCGACGAGGCCCTGCTGCGCGGGGACCAGAAGCTGGAGCCGGTCGCATGACCACCTCCGCGACCGAGTCCGCGCGCAACAACCGGGGCACCCTCACCGAGGGACGTACGCCGGAGGAGCTGCGCGAGCTCGTGTCGCACATGGGCGCCGAGCTCGAGCTCGCCCCGGCGGAGCACATCATCGAGTGGGCCGCGGCCACCTTCGGTGAGCGCTTCTGCGTCACCTCGTCCATGGGCGACGCGGTGCTCTCGCACCTGGCCTCCAAGGTCGTGCCCGGCATCGACGTGGTCTTCCTCGACACCGGCTACCACTTCGCCGAGACCATCGGCACCGCCGACGCCGTGAAGCACACGCTCCCGGTCAACCTGATCACCATCACCCCGGTGCAGAGCGTCGCCGAGCAGGACGCCGAGTACGGCCCGGACCTCTACAAGCGCGACCCCGACCTGTGCTGCAAGCTGCGCAAGGTCCAGCCGCTGGCCACCTCGCTCGACGGCTACGACGCCTGGGCGACCGGCCTGCGCCGCGCCGAGACCCACAACCGGGTCATCGCGCCGGTCATCGGCTGGGATGCCAAGAAGGGCAAGGTCAAGGTCTCCCCCATCGCTCGCTGGAGCGACGAGGACGTCGAGCGCTACATCGCGGACAACGGTGTCCTCGTCAACCCGCTCGTCTACGACGGCTACCCCTCGATCGGCTGCTGGCCGTGCACCTCGCGCGTGGCGCCGGGCGAGGACCCGCGCAGCGGGCGCTGGGCCGGACAGAACAAGACCGAATGCGGAATCCACACCTGATCGGAAGGAGGCACACCCGATGACCGCACCTGCACTCGTGGCACTGGCTCACGGAAGCCGTGACCCCCGCTCCGCCGCGACCGTGACCGCCCTTGTCGACGAAGTCAAGGCGCTCCGGCCGGATCTGCGCATCGAGAAGGCGTTCCTCGAGCTCGCCAAGCCGTCCTTCGGAACGGTGGTCGACAAGCTCGTGAGGGCCGGGTACGACGAGATCGTCGTCGTACCGCTGCTGCTCGTCGAGGCGTTCCACGCCCGCGTCGACGTCCCGAGCCTGATCGAGGAGGCGATGGCCCGCCACCCCGGGCTCAAGATCCGCCGGACCGAGGTGCTCGGCCTGGAGCCCCGCTTCCTCGAGGTCCTCGACGAGCGGCTCCGCGCCGCGCTGAAGGACGCCCGCGTGCGCGAGCTGGACGCCCTCGTGCTCGCCGCCGCCGGCTCCACCGACCCGTTGGCCAATCAGGCCGTCGCCCGGCTGGCGCGGGTGTGGGGCGCGCACCACAAGCTGCCCGTCACCGCCGCCTACGCCTCGGCCGCTCCCCCGGCGACGGGCGAGGCGGTCCGCGCGTTCCGCGCCGAGGGGCGCCGGCACGTCGCCGTGGCCTCGCTGTTCCTGGCTCCCGGCTCTCTCGTCGACCGGGCCACCGAGCTCGCGCTCGAGGCGGGTGCCGTGGCGGTGTCCGAGCCGCTGGGCGCGCACCAGGAGATCGCGCGGACCGTGCTGGCGCGGTACGCCGTCGGGGCTGTCGAGCTCGTCCCTGTCTGACGGGTCGTCAGGTTGAGCGGTGCGCCTTCCGCACCGCTCAACCTGACGACTCACATCACGAGGCGTTCCAGCAGGTGCTGGAGCGTCTCGTCGGCGTTCGCGGTGACTCCGCCGTGCACGGGGCCCGGCTGGACCACCGTGCTGCGCGGAGCCTTGAGCATCCCGAACCGGGTGCTCTGGGTGTCCAGGGCCTCGCGCGTGCCGTACGCCGTGGCGCGGACCGCCGTCGCCGCGTCGGAGTATGCCTCCCCGCGGCAGATCAGGTCGACGGCGTGCAGCGCGTCGCAGACGCCCTCCAGGTCGAGGTCCGGGTCGAGCGCGTGCAGCTTCGCCGCGCTCACCTCCCACGCCACGTCGAGGAACTTCTCCTCCGGGCAGAAGAGGACCACCCCGACGTTGACGAACTCCTCGCGCTCCACGCGCGGCACGCAGCGCAGGACGACGTACTGGTACGGACTCATCGCGCCGCCTCGACGGCCG
This sequence comes from Nocardioides ultimimeridianus, assembly GCF_054777895.1. Taxonomy (NCBI): domain Bacteria; kingdom Bacillati; phylum Actinomycetota; class Actinomycetes; order Propionibacteriales; family Nocardioidaceae; genus Nocardioides; species Nocardioides ultimimeridianus. The sequence continues at coordinate 138,735 of NZ_BAAHAB010000005.1, forward strand.
GCAGCCAGGCGCGACCGCCGTGAAGGCGCGCGGACAGGAACGCGACGTAGCGGTCGCGCAGCTCGGCCGCGGTGCCCGCGCCGGGCACCGGCTCCAGCCACTCGTCCGGTACGTCGGCCACCACGGCCGCGAGGGCAGCGGGGTCCAGGCGCGCGGCCAGCTCCTGGTCCTGGGCGTGCGCCTGCGCGGCGTAGGGCCGAAGGACGTGCTCGCCGGCGTCGTACGGCTGCGCTGCGAAGCGGTCCGGGTCGCCCGGCCCGCCGGGCCACGAGTAGTGGAAGTACAGCGAGGCGCCGTGGTCGATCGCGTTGAGCTGCCCGCGCCAGAGCAGCATGTTCGGGTTGCGCCAGCTGCGGTCGACATTGGCGACGTAGGCGTCGAGCCACAGGATGCGGCCGGCCCGGTCGGGATCGGGCTCGGTCGCAGCGTCGTACCCGAAGGAGCCGGGGAGGAAGTCGATGCCGAGGTTGCTGCCGACGCTCTTGGTGATGAGCTCCTGGACCTCCTCGTCCGCCTCGTAGCGAGCCAGCTCGGGATCCAGGTCCAGCACCACCTGATCGGGGGTGGGGATCTCCAGCGCGCGGGCCAGCCCGGCGACGATCACCTCGGCGACGAGGACGCGCAGGCCCTGTCCGGCACCGCGGAACTTGCACACGTAGGTGCCGAGGTCGTCGGCCTCGACGATCCCGGGGAGGCTGCCGCCCTCGCGCAGCGGGGCGACGTACCGGATCACCCGCACCTCGGGCAGGCTCACGAGATCGTGTCCTCCGCGAGCCGCTGCCTCTCGTGCTCGAGGTCGAAGTCCGGCGCCGGCCAATCCAGGTCGAGCCCGGCGAGGGCGTGGCGCAGCAGGTGCGCGATCGCGAGGTTGCGGTACCACTTCTTGTCGCTCGGTACGACGTGCCACGGGGCGTGCGGGGTGTGGGTGCGCTCCAGCGCGGTCTGGTAGGCCGCGGCGTACTCGCTCCACAGCTGGCGCTCGTCGACGTCGCCGGGGTTGTACTTCCAGTACTTCGTCGGGTCCTCGAGCCGGGCCGCGAGGCGGGCCTTCTGCTCGGCCGGGGAGATGTGCAGCATGCACTTGAGGACCGTGATGCCCTGGTCGGTGAGTCGCTGCTCGAACTCGTTGATCGCGCCGTAGCGACGCTCGATCTCGGGCGCGTCGGTCAGTTGGCGCACCTTCGCGATCAGCACGTCCTCGTAGTGGGAGCGGTCGAAGACGCCGAGGTAGCCCCGCTCCGGCACGGCGCGCTCGATCCGCCACAGAAAGTCGTGTGAGCGCTCCTCCGGGGTGGGTGCCTTGAAGGAGGTGATCCGGACGCCGACCGGATCGACGAGACCGACGGTGTGCTTGAGGACGCCACCCTTGCCGGAGGTGTCCATGCCCTGCAGGACGAGCAACACCCCCCGAGCAGTCGAGCGGCCGCGATGGGCGAACATCTTGGTCTGCAGCTCGAGCAGCTCGGGCCCCAGGTCGAGCAGCGCCTGCGCGCCCTGGTCCTTGTCGCCGTCGAACGCGGGCGAGGAGTCGGTGGGCAGGTCGGCCAGCTCGAAGGCTCCGTCATCAGGCAGCCGCAGCGCGTCGGTGAAGCTCACCCACCGATCATGTCAGGTCGCCCCCGTCACAGGGGTCGTCCGGGTCGACCCCTGCAGCGTCGAGCTCGGAGCGCACGACCGCGAACGCGAGACCCGGCCCGTAGCCCTTGCGAGCGAGCATCCCGACGAGCCTGCGCGTCGCCACCTCGGGCGCCAGCCCGGCCATGGAGCGCAGCTTCTTGCGCACCAGCGCCCGGGCGGTCGCGGCCTCGTCGTCGCTGTCCACCTCCGCGAGCACGGTCCGCGTCGTCTCGTCGTCGATCCCCTTGCGCCGCAGCTCCTGTTGCAGAGCCGTGCGGGCGAGCCCGCGGGTGCGCTGCCGCGAGTCGACCCAGGCCCGGGCGAAGGCCTCGTCGTCGATCAGCCCGACCTCCTCGAACCGGTCGAGCAGCCGCACCGCGATCTCCTCCGGCACGTTCTTCTTCGCCAGCCGCTGCGCCAGCTCGTGCCGGCTCCGCGCCTGCCCGGTCAGCTGGTCGAGCAGGATCTTGCGCGCGACCGCCTCATGATCGGCCTCCGGAAGCTCTTCGGCCGTCCTCGTATCGAACTCGGTCACCACGAAATCTCCTCAAGGCTTGCCGCCAGACCATGGCAGGACCTACGAAAGACAACCGCGTGCGCGGCAGCGCGGCGCCGCCAGCGCCGGTTGCCGAGCCTGCGTCGGGCGATCCGGAGGGAGCGAGGAACGAGCGACCGGAGGGTCGAACGACGCGGGTGAGGCAAGGCGCTGATCAGCGGCGACGCGCTCGCGCGATGATCAGAACGAATCCACGCCAATCGGCTCGTCGGAGAGCTCGTCCTCGACCGTGGGCGTGACGCCGAGCTTCTCGAGGATCTTCTTCTCCAGCTCGTTGGCCAGGTCGGGGTTGTCCTTGAGGAAGGTGCGGGCGTTCTCCTTGCCCTGGCCGAGCTGGTCGCCCTCGTAGGTGTACCAAGCGCCGGCCTTGCGCACCAGGCCTGCCTCGACACCGACGTCGATCAGGCCGCCCTCGCGGGAGATGCCCTGGCCGTACATGATGTCGAACTCGGCCTGCTTGAACGGCGGCGCGACCTTGTTCTTGACGACCTTGACCCGGGTGCGGTTGCCGACCATGTCGGTGCCGTCCTTGAGGGTCTCGATCCGGCGCACGTCCAGGCGCACCGAGGAGTAGAACTTCAGTGCCCGGCCACCGGTGGTGGTCTCGGGCGAGCCGAACATGACGCCGATCTTCTCGCGGAGCTGGTTGATGAAGATGGCGGTGGTCTTGGACTGGTTGAGCGCACCGGTCATCTTGCGCAGCGCCTGGCTCATCAGGCGGGCCTGCAGGCCGACGTGGCTGTCGCCCATCTCGCCCTCGATCTCGGCGCGGGGCACGAGCGCGGCGACGGAGTCGATGACGATCAGGTCGAGGGCACCGGAGCGGATCAGCATGTCCGCGATCTCCAGCGCCTGCTCACCGGAGTCGGGCTGGCTGACCAGCAGCGCGTCGGTGTCGACGCCGAGGGCGCGGGCGTAGTCGGGGTCGAGGGCGTGCTCGGCGTCGATGAACGCCACGATGCCGCCGGCGCGCTGCGCGTTGGCGACCGCGTGCAGGGCCACCGTGGTCTTTCCGGAGGACTCCGGACCGTAGATCTCCACGACCCGGCCGCGCGGCAGGCCGCCGATGCCGAGTGCCACGTCCAGCGCGATGGCGCCGGTGGGGATCACGTCGAGGGGGGCACGGGTGTCGTCGCCCAGTCGCATGATCGAGCCCTTGCCGTAGGCCTTCTCGATGTTGAGCAGTGCGGTGTCCAGTGCCTTGAAGCGGTCGTCGCCAGCCATGGGAATCTCCTTGATTCGTCGTCGAGCCAGGTACATCGGCGACGCTAGAGCGAGGTCCCGACACAGCCTGGTCAGCCGGGTCGTGGTTGTGGACAAGCTCGTCCGACGTCGTACCTGTGGACAGGAAGTGGTCCCTGTCGTTACGCATGAGGCTAGACGAACATCTGTTCGATCTCCGGCAGGAGCGACCGGCGTGTCGCGTCAGCGTTCGGAGTCGGGCAGGTCGAGGACCTCCCAGACCGCGCGCCAGACCTCCTTGGGCGACCAGCCGTCGGCCAGGGCCTGCGCGGCGGTGCGGCCGTCGAGGGCGCGGATCACGATGGTGTCGGCCCAGGAGCGGGAGTAGGAGGCGCCCAGGTGGCGGTCCATCCGCTCCCAGAACTCGGTGTGGCGCATGCCCCCATCGTTACAGGGACAGCCGACGCAGGTCCCAGCGGTGGTGGACGACGTCGTGCAGGTGGTAGCGCCCCAGGGTGGTCACGGTGAAGACGCTGCCGTTGCTGCGGCGCCCGGGGCGCTGCCACTGCTCCCCCACCACGCGCTCGTACGCCGCAGCGGCAGCCTCCGCCGCGACGGCGAGCTCGGCCGCCACGACCGGCGCCCTCTGCAGGTCGTAGCGATCGGCGACGGCCGTCTCGTCCTGGTCCCAGTTCGCGAAGAGCGGGTTCTCCTCGGCGAGCATCAGCGCGAGGCGCTCGGCGAAGACGCGGTGCACGTCACGCACGTGGCAGGCGTACTCGACAGGCGACCACACGCCCGGCTCGGGGCGCTGCTCGACGCCGTCCTGCGCGAGCGCGCTCGCCCAGAAGCCGGCGTTCTCGCGGATCGCGGCGGCGATCGAGCCGACGTCGACCGCCCCGGCGTCGAAGCCGCACTCGGGGCAGGCCTTCTCGAGGACCCAGGTCCAGTCCTTGGTGTCGGGTGCGATCGTCATGCGCCCAGGATCGTCGACGGCAGGATCCGTGCGACACGAGATTCCCTGCCAACCACCCGGGAGATCAGGTCAGCAGCAGGGTCTCCAGGCGGCGGCGTACGACGGCGAAGCCGGCCAGGCCCAGCGCGACCAGGTAGACCACCGACACCAGCGAGGCCCAGCCGGGGGTGCCGAGGGTGAGCTCGCGGCACAGCACCACGCCCCGGTAGAGCGGCGTCGCCTCGACCACCCAGCGCAGCGCGCCGTGGTAGGTCGTGACCGGATAGAACGTGGCCGAGAACAGGAACAGCGGCAGCTGCACCAGGGTGATCTTGTCGAAGTCCTGGAAGCTGCGCATGTACGTCGTGGCCGCCATGCACACCGCGCTGGTGGCGAACCCGATCAGCAGCGCGGCCGGCAGCGCGAGCACGGCCCACCACGAGCTGATCAGGCCCATCGCGAGCATGACCAGCAGGAAGGCGGCGGCGTACGCGCCCCCACGGACCTGTCCCCAGGCGATCTCGCCGCGCGCAACGTCGGCGGGCGTGAGCGGCGTCGACAGCATCTGGTCGTAGAGCTTGACGTACTTGAGCTTGAAGAAGACGTTGTAGGAGGAGTCGATGAGCGCGCCGTTGAACGCCGAGGTCGCGAGCATCGCCGGCGCCACGAAGGCGCTGTAGGAGACGTGGTGGCCCTGGAAGGCGAAGCCGCCGATGAGCGCCCCGACGCCGATGCCGATCGAGAGCAGGTAGAAGAACGGCTCGAGGAAGCCGGTGAGGAACAGCTTCCAGGCGCGCCGGTAGACCACGTAGTTGCGGTAGACCAGCAGCCGCAGCGCGGCGAGCGGGCCGAGAGGCTGCGCGACCGCCCCCGGCGACAGGATGCTCATGCGATCATCCGCCTCTCCAGGCCGGAGACGGCCCAGCGCCAGCCGGTCGCGACCAGGCCCACCAGCACGGCGGCGTTCACCGCTGCGACCCACCAGGTGACGTGGTCGAGGGTGAGCATCCGGGACAGGTTGACGCCCTGCCACAGCGGCGTGCACCGCGCGATGGCCGCACCGACGTGGCCGAGGTTCGCGACGGGGAAGAACGCCCCGGAGAAGAGGAACAGCGGGAAGACCCCGAGCCGGAACAGCAGCCCGAAGCCCTCCTCGTTCTGCAACCGGGTGGACAGGCCGTAGACCCAGACCGCGAAGGCCATCCCGACAGCGACCTGGGTCAGCCAGGCGAGCACCGCACCCCACCAGGTCGCGTAGACGCCGAACGGCGCCATCACCAGCGAGTAGATCCCAGTCGCGGCCGCGACGTGCAGCGCGACGGTCGAGAGGTGGGCGCCGACGATGTGGCGCGCCTCGAGCGGCGTCGCGAACATGGCGCGGTACGTCGGGCGCCACTTGATCATCCCCATCACCGGGTACGTCGTCTCGCCGACCGCCAGCTGCATGGCGTGGGCCGCGATCAGGCCGGGCACCACGAACGCCAGGTAGGAGTGGGCGCCCTCGAGCCGGGCCGGGTCGACGTGGATGAAGCCGCCGAGCAGCACGCCCATCGCCAGGACGTAGAGGAACGGGCTGAGGAACGAGGTCGCGAGCACGCCGCGCCAGGTACGCCGCCAGAGGACGCCCCAGTAGTCGGCCTGGCGGAGCACGCCGTCGCGAAGCGGGAGCCCGCCGGTGGTCGAGGTCATCAGTCGACCAGGGTCCGTCCGGTCAGCCGGAGGAACACGTCCTCGAGGCTGGAGCGCCGGACCAGCGAGGCGACCGGCCGGAGCCCCCGCTCGAGGGCCGCGGCGAGCACGGCCTCGCCGTCCTCGGCGTACACCAGGATCCGGTCGGGCAGGACCTCCAGCCGGTCGCCGAGGTCGGCGATCTTCTCGGCGATGACGTCGTTGTCGTCGGCGCCCTCGCCGACGGGGAAGCGCAGCTCGGCGACCTCGCGCGTGGAGTAGCGCCGGATCAGGTCCAGCGGGGTGCCCTCGGCGACGATCAGGCCCTTGTCCATGACCACGAGCCGGTCGCACAGCTGCTCGGCCTCGTCCATGTAGTGGGTGGTGATGACCAGGGTGACGCCGGCCTGCTTGAGCCGGAACAGCTGGTCCCATAGCAGGTGGCGCGCCTGGGGGTCCAGGCCGGTGGTCGGCTCGTCGAGCAGGAGCAGGTCGGGGCGGTTGATCAGGCTGCGGGCGATCGTCAGTCGTCGCTTCATGCCGCCGGACAGCTCCTCCACCCGGTCCTTGGCCCGGTCGGTGAGCTTCGCGAACTCCAGCAGCTCCTCGGCGCGCTCCTTCACCACGGCGCGCGACAGGCCGAAGTAGCGGCCGTAGATGAAGAGGTTCTCGAACACGTTGAGCTCGGCGTCGAGGGTGTCCTCCTGCGGACACACGCCGATCCGCGCGCGGATCGCGGGACCGTCGACCGACGGATCCATGCCCAGGATGCGCAGCTCTCCGCCGCTGATCGGCGACACCGCGGCCACCATCCGCATCGTCGAGGACTTGCCGGCGCCGTTGGGTCCGAGGAAGCCGAACGCCTCGCCCTTGCGCACCGTGACGTCGATGCCCTTGACCGCCTCGAAGGCCCGCTGGCCCTCGCCGAAGGTCTTGCGCAGGCCCCGAGCCTCGATCATCGCGTCCACCCCTCCGAGACTAGAGGGAGCCACGGACAGCGCGGCGCAACCACCAGTCGACGAGTCCGGCGTCGTCGATGCCGTAGGCGTGGGTCATCACAGCGCCGATCTCCTCCAGGCCGGCACCGCCCGCCGCGAGTCCCGCGGCCTCGTCCCACGCGTCCGCGTCGGAGGGCAGCGGAAGTGCGGCAAGCTGCTTGGCACTCACCTTCACCGATCCGGGCGTGAGGCCGGTGCCGAGGTAGCGCGCGGCCGCGTGGGCGACCACCGGCGGAGCCAGGGTGACCGCGAGGAGCCGCCAGAGGTCCGCCGGCTCGTGGGGTACGACGGACACCACCGGCACCGACGGCAGCAGCTCGCCCGCGGGGTCGGCGACGGCCTCGATCACCCGGCCCTGCCCGGCGACGAGCAGCTTGGGGACCAGCCGCGTGCGCGCCCACGTCCGCAACGGCTCGGGCAGGTCGGCGGGGCGGACCGCGGGAGCGTCGTACCTCTGGCGCGCGAAGCGGGTGGGGGTGCTCCCCCAACGGCAGACCATCGGGTCGATGAGGCCGGTCGTGACGAGGGCGACCTCGTCGTCGCGCAATCCGTCGGTCGCGTCGCGGACGTGCGGGACCAGGCCGTAGTACTGATCGCGGAAGTCGGCGGTGCAGGTGGCGAGGTCCCCCACCGTCCGGGTCGTCAGGTTGTGACCGGCCCTGGGGCCGCCCTCAACCTGACGACCGAGGTGGACCGGGGGGATGGCGAAGGTGGGGGCGGCGAGCGAGCCCCAGTCGTCCGGGCCCGGCCCCCCACCCGCGCCGACCCGGACCACCGGCACGCAGGTCAGCACGGAGGTGTCGGCGAAGACGGGGGTGGCGGAGCACCAGAAGTCGACGACGGCTCCCCGCGCCGCGACCTCCGCGCGCACCGGGCCCGCGTCGCGGGCGGCGAGCACGGAGAGCGGCTGCACCAGCGCGACCGTGCCGCCGTCGCCGACCAGACCGAGGGAGCGGTGCAGGAAGGCGGCGCTGGTGTCGGTGTAGGCGCCCAGGCCACCCGTGGCTCCGGCGGTACGCCGCCGCAGCTGCCCCAGGAACGGCGGGTTGCCGACGACCGCGTCGAACGCCTCCCCGTCCCAGCAGGTCAGGCCGTCGGCGTACCGGACGCGCTCGGAGAGGTCGGCATCGGTGAGCGACGGGTCGAGGGCGTGCAACCGGGCCCGGGCGACCTCGACCGCCTCGGCGTCCAGGTCGCTGCCCCACACGGCGCGCGCGCCGACCCGCTCGGCGGCGGCGACCAGGAAGTGGCCGGTCCCGCAGGCGGGATCGAGCACCCGGCCCGCCTCCTGCGGGAGCGCCCGGTCGAGGACCCAGGCGACCAGCGCCGGAGGGGTGTAGAACGCGCCGCGTCCGCGCCGCCCGGGGTCGGACGCGAGGCCCCGCTCGTAGGCGGTCGCGGCATCCTCTGCCCGAGCCCGCGCATCCACCTGAGCAGAATAGGGGGGTGAGTGACCGCAGCGGACTGTTCACCGATCGCTACGAGCTGACCATGCTCGACTCCTGGGTGCGCGACGGCAGCGCCGGCCACCCGGCCGTCTTCGAGGCGTTCGCGCGCCGGCTGCCCGAGGGCCGCCGCTACGGCATGCTCGGCGGCCTGGGCCGGCTGCTGCCGCTGGTCGAGGAGTTCACGTTCTCCTCCGAGGAGGTCGAGTGGCTGGTCGCGGAGGGTGCCATCGGCACCGCCACCGCCGACTACCTGCGCGGCTTCCGCTTCCGTGGCGACATCGACGGGTACGCCGAGGGAGACCTCTACTTCCCCGGCAGCCCGGTCCTCACCGTGTCCGGCACGCTCGGGGAGTGCGTCGTGCTCGAGACGCTCGTCCTCAGCGTGCTCAACCACGACACCGCCATCGCCAGCGCGGCCGCCCGGATGGTCGACGCGGCGGAGGGCCGGCCGCTGATCGAGATGGGCAGCCGGCGTACCCACGAGGAGGCGGCGGTGGCGAGCGCGCGGGCGGCGTACCTCGCCGGGTTCGCCTCGACCAGCAACCTGGCGGCCGGTCGGCGCTTCGGCGTACCGACCGTCGGCACCGCCGCGCACGCCTTCACCCTCGCCCACACCAGCGAGGAGTCGGCCTTCCGCAGCCAGGTCGAGGCGCTCGGCGTCGGCACCACCCTGCTCGTCGACACCTACGACATCGCCGAGGGCATCCGGACGGCCGTGAAGGTCGCCGGGCCGGAGCTCGGCGCGATCCGGATCGACTCCGGCGACCTGGCCGAGGAGTCCGCGAAGGCGCGGGCCCTCCTCGACGAGCTCGGCGCGACCGGCACCCGGATCGTGGTCACCAGCGACCTCGACGAGTTCGTGATCACCGCCCTGCGCGACGCGCCGATCGACGGCTACGGCGTCGGAACCCGCCTGGTCACCGGGTCGGGCCACCCGACCGCGAGCATGGTCTACAAGCTCGTCGCGGTGGGCGACTCCCCCGGCGGCGAGCTGCGGCCGGTGGCCAAGAAGGCCGCCGGCAAGGGCTCCGCGGGCGGGCACAAGCACGCGCTGCGCGAGTACGACGGCACGACCCTGGTCGCCGAGCACACCACCCTCGAGCCGCTGCCCGGCCGGTCGCCGCAGGTCCCGTTGGTCCGGGCCGGTGAGGTCGTGCACCGGCCCAGCCTGGCCGAGATCCGCGACCACGCGGCCGCGGCCCTCGCCACCCTCCCGCCCGCCGCCCGCGACGTCGCCGCGGGCGAGCCCTACCTGACCGTCGACCGGATCAACCCCAAGGAGCAGTGATGAGCCAGCCCACCAAGGCCCTGATCGTCGTGGACGTGCAGAACGACTTCGTCGAGGGCGGCTCCCTCGGCGTGGCCGGCGGCAAGGACGTCGCCACCGCCATCACCGCGCACCTCGCGGTCCATGCGGCCGAGTACGCCGTCATCGCGGCCTCCCGCGACTGGCACCATGCGCCCGTGGACGGCGAGACCAACGGCGGCCACTTCGCCGCGCCGGGCACCGACCCCGACTACACCAGCACCTGGCCGGTGCACTGCGTGTCGGGCGAGCACGGGTCGGCGTACGCGCCGGAGCTGGACACCGGCGACGTCACGCACCACATCACCAAGGGGATGGGCGTGCCGGCGTACTCCGCCTTCGACGGGGTCACCGAGAGCGGTGAGCGCCTCGCCGACGTGCTCCGCGACGCCGGGGTCACCGACGTCGACGTCACCGGGATCGCCACCGACTACTGCGTGCGCGCGACCGCCCTCGACGCGCGCGCCGCGGGCTTCGGCGTACGGCTGCTCGCGGGGCTGCACGCCGGGGTCGCACCGGAGACCTCCGAGGCCGCACTGAGCGACCTGGCGGCCGCCGGTGTGGAGGTCGAGCGCTGATGTACACCACCAAGTACCCGCCGTTCGCGGTCGTCGTCGACATCGCCCTGTTCACCATCCGCAACGGCCGGCTGTCGGTCCTGCTCATCGAGCGCGCCCGGGACCCCGACGCGGGCTCGTGGGCCCTGCCGGGTGGGTTCGTCGACCCCGACGAGGACGCGGAGAGCGCAGCCTGGCGCGAGCTCGTCGAGGAGACCGGCGTGGAGAGGTTCCCCGGCCACCTCGAGCAGCTGCGGACCTACACCGCGCCCGATCGCGACCCGCGGATGCGCACCGTCTCGGTCGCCCACGTCGCGTTCGCCCCCGACCTGCCCGAGCCGAAGGCCGGCGACGACGCCGCCGACGCGCGCTGGTGGGCCGTCGACGACCTCCCCGACCTGGCCTTCGACCACGCCGAGATCCTGGCCGACGCGCTCGAGCGGGTCCGGGCCAAGCTGGAGTACACGACCCTGGCCGGCGAGTTCGTCAGCGAGCCGTTCACGCTCCCCGAGCTGCGCCAGGTGTACGCCGCCGTGTGGGGCACGCCGCCGGAGCTGCGCTCGTTCCAGCGGATGGTGCTCGGCACCGACGGCTTCGTGGTGCCGGTCCCGGGCGAGGGGCCGACCCACTACCGCCGGGGACCGGCCACCGAGATCAGGCCGCCGCTCTACCGCGACTGAGGTCGCGCCGACCTCGCCACGCCATCCAGCCGACCCCGGCCAGACCGCTGGCGATCGGCACCAGGACCGGCAGCCCGGTCAGCAGCACCAGGCCGACCGAGGCCGCGAACGAGACCACGGCGGCCGCGCGCGGCCAGCCGGTGGGCAGCAGCCGGACGGCTGCGGCCGTGCCGACGACGTACACGAGCGCGAAGGTGCCGGTGGTGACGAGCAGGGTGGCGTCGGTGGGGCGGCCCAGCAGCGCCTCGCCGACGGTCACGGCCAGGCCGCCGGTGGCCACGACCAGCAGCGCCCGGCGGGGTGTGGTCGCGCCCGCGCGCAGGTCGGACCCCAGCCAGGCGGGCATGGCGCCGGCCAGGGACAGGGCGGCGCCGAGCCGCGAGGCGCCGGCGAAGTAGGCGTTGATCGCACCGACCGTCAGCAGCACCGCGATGACGGTGGTGACCGGCCGCGCCCAGCCGCCCACGGCCCCGGAGAGCAGGTCGGCCAGTGGCGCCCGGCCGGCGTGCTCGCCGAGCACCGCGACGGTCACGAAGGCGATGCCCAGGTAGAGCACGGTGACGACGCCGAGGGTGATCGAGGTGGCGCGGGCGATGTCGCGCGCGGGGTGCGCGTACTCGGCCGACAGCGAGCTGACGATCTCCCACCCCGCGAAGGCCCACACGAGCAGGGCCGCCGCCGAGCCCACGCCCGACCAGCCGTGGGTGAGGAAGGGCGTGAGGTTCGCGCCGTCGGCACGCGGCAGCGAGACCACGATCGCGGCCAGCAGCAGGGTCGCGATCACCGCGGCGATGCCGACCTGGACCCGGGCGGACAGCTGGATGCCGAACCAGTTCATCACCGTCACGAGCAGGATCACCGCGACCGTCACGAGGACCTCGGTCCGCCGCCCGCCACCGACCGCGTCGGCGACGTACGACGCCGCGAAGCCCGCCGCCACCGGAGCGCCGATCGGGATCGCCACGAAGAACGCCCAGCCGACCAGGCTGGCGGCCCGCTCGCCGAACGCGAGCCGCGCGTACGTCGACACCCCGCCGCCGTCCGGGTGCCGCGCGCCCAGCGCGGCGAAGGTGGCCGCGAGCGGGACCGAGATCAGCAGCAGCGCGGCCCAGGCCAGCAGCGAGGCCGGGCCGGCGGCGCGGTCGGCGAGGGCCGGCAGCGAGATGACGCCGGTGCCGAGCACCGCGGCCAGGGTGAGGGCCGTGCCCTGGAGGACGGAGATGCCGGTGGGCGCGTCGGCATCGGCGAGGGTGGGGGCGATCGGCGCGACGGGGACGTCGGCCGGATCGGCGGCGGTGGTCACGAGCAGATCCTGTCGCACGCCACCGACAGCCCGGAACGGGCCGCCAGAAACGTTCAACCGGATGGTTGACAACGGCGTGGCGACGGAGTTCACTCAACCTTGTGGTTGAGCAATCCGATCCCCTGTCCCGGGCCTTCGCGGCCCTCGCCGACCCGACCCGCCGCGACCTGGTCGCCCGGCTCGCGGCCGGCGGCGACGCGACGGTGGGCGAGCTCGCGGCGCCGTACGAGATCTCGCTCCAGGCCGTCTCCAAGCACCTCGGGGTGCTGGAGGACGCCGGCGTGGTGACGCGGACGCGGGAGGGGCGGCAACGCCACGTCCACCTGGATGCGGAGGTGTTCGACCTGATGACGAAGTGGATCGAGCGCTACCGGCGCGAGGCCGAGCAGCGCTACCGCCGCCTCGACGACCTGCTGGCCCGGATGGGCGAGGACGAGGGCGACCAGCGGACCGACAAACCGACAGCACACCAAGGAGCAGCGTCATGACCACCACGACCCACGAGACCACGATCGAGGCCGTCCCGGACCTCCCCGTCGTCCGCATCGTCCGCGAGTTCGACGCCCCGCGCGAGCGCGTCTACCGCGCCCACGTCGACCCCGACCTGATGGCGCAATGGCTCGGCCCGGACAGCCTGAGCTGCGTCTTCGAGACCTGGGACGTGCGCACCGGCGGCGAGTACCGCTACACCGCCGTGCGCGAGGGCGAGGAGATCGCGCACTTCTACGGCTCCTTCCACCGCGTCGAGGAGAACAAGCGGATCGTGCAGACCTTCGGCTTCGAGGAGATGCCCGAGGCCGTCAGCCTCGAGACGCTCGTGCTCACCGACCTGCCCGGCGGACGCACCCGGCTGGAGATCACCTCGGTGGTCGAGTCGATCGAGGCCCGCGACGCGATGCTCGCCTCCGGCATGGAGGTCGGCGTCAACGAGGGGTACGCCGCCCTCGACCGCCTGCTCGCAGAGCCGGCCTGAGCACGGCAGGATGGGTGGCATGACTCCCGCCGAGCAGCACGCGTACGACGCCGCCCGCTTCACCCATCTCGTCGAGTCCGCGCACCACGGCGACTGGGACAACCCCTCGCCGTGCGCCGGCTGGACCGCCCGCGACGTCGTCGCGCACCTGATCGAGTGGCTGCCGGGGTTCCTCGAGCGCGCCCGGGTGACCCTCGAGCCGGTCGACCTCGACCATCTCGAGCACGCCTGGCGGCACCGCTGCGACGAGGTGCAGGACGTCCTGGAGCGACGCTCCGAGGAGACCTTCGAGAGCCCGATGTTCGGCACGATGACGATCGGGGCGGCGATCGACCGGTTCTACACCAACGACGTCTGGATGCACTCCTGGGACCTCGCCAAGGCCCTCGGCCACGACTTCGACCTCGACGAGGACCGTTGCGCGGCCGCCCTCACCGCCATGGAGCCCATGGACGCGGCGCTGCGCCAGGGCGACCAGTTCGGAGCGCGGGTGGAGGTGCCCGCCGACGCATCGGCGCAGGACCGGTTCCTCGGCTTCATCGGCCGCGACCCGCACTGGCAGGCCTGAGCGGGGCTGGTCCGGGCTGACTGTCCGCGCCTCGCCGTACCCTGCATCTCATGGCGTACGACGAGGTGCTGGCCGGCCGCATCCGCGACCTGGTCGAGGGTGAGCCCGGGCTCAGCGAGAAGAGGATGTTCGGCGGCCTGGCGTTCCTGATCGGCGGCAACATGGCCGTCGCGGCGAGCGGCCAGGGCGGCCTGATGGTGCGCGTCGACCCCGACGAGGGCGACGAGCTGATCCAGACGACCGAGGCCGAGCCGATGGAGATGCGCGGCCGGACGATGACCGGGTGGCTGCGCGTCGCCGACGACGCGATCACCGACGACGCGGCGCTTCAGGAGTGGGTCGGTCGCGGCGTCGGGTACGCCGGGACCCTGCCCCCGAAGTAGGGGTCGGCGAACCACAGGGTCCGGTGGGTCCAGTCCCCCGGGCCCAGCCGGGTGCCGGAGCAGACCACGATGACGGCCTGCGGCCGGCCGGTCCTGCGGTCCCAGCCCGGGTAGCCGGCGCTGGCCAGGACCTCCTCGCGCGACACCACGCGGTAGCAGGCGACGCGTCGGTGCGCCTTGAGGACGAGGCGGTCGCCCACGTGCAGCCGGGCGAGCAGGCTGTTGCCCATCGCCGTACCGTCCGGCCAGGTGTGGGTGTTGAGCAGCACCCGCCCGTGTCGCGCGGCGGCCCGCACGCCGCCCTCGTCGGTCGCGAACTCGGTCTTGTCAGTGTCGGGCAGGACACCCATCACCCCGTCCGCGGTGCGGGCGACCGGGTGGACGGCCTGAGTGCGGCCGGCCACCGTGATCGACGCCGGCACGAACGGCCGGGCCGGAGGGCGCGCGCACGGGCCGCGGGCGGCGGTGAGGTCCGGCATCGGTGCGATCGGCGCCAGCTGGATGTCCGGGAAGACCGGGGCGTGGTGCGGCCGCAGGAACCACGCGGTCAGGGCGATGGCGAGCAGCGTGCCGTGCACGGCCAGGTGCAGCGGCCAGCGCCGCTTCCGACGCCGCCGCAGGACCTCCCCGGTCGGCCCGATCTCCCACCCCACGCAGGTCAGTGTCACCGTCGCGTCGCGTGCGGGCAACTGGGCGCCCCGTCATCGGTGGGTTGTCGGTGCCGTGCGCGAGGATGGGCGGGTGGTCGAGGACGACGCCCTGGCGGGCTTCAGCGAGGCGACGCGTGCCTGGTTCGGCGCGGCGTTCGCCGAGCCGACACCTGCCCAGGCGGGGGCGTGGCGCTCGATCGCCCAGGGCCGGCACACGCTCGTCGTCGCGCCCACCGGGTCGGGCAAGACGCTCAGCGCGTTCCTGGCCGGCATCGACCGGCTGCTGACCACCCCGCCGCCGGCCGAGCGCAAGCACCGCACCCGCGTGCTCTACGTCAGCCCGCTCAAGGCCCTCGCCGTCGACGTGGAGCGCAACCTGCGCGCGCCGCTGGCCGGCATCCGCCAGACCGCAGCGCGGCTGGGGCTGCCGGAGCTGCCCGAGCTCTCCGTCGGCGTACGGTCCGGGGACACTCCGGCCAACGAGCGCCGAGCGCTGGCCACCCGACCGCCGGACATCCTCATCACCACGCCGGAGTCGCTGTTCCTGATCCTGACCAGTCAGGCGCGTGAGACGCTGCGCGGCGTCGAGGCGGTCATCCTCGACGAGGTCCACGCCGTCGCGGGCACCAAGCGGGGCGCGCACCTCGCACTCAGCCTGGCCCGACTCGACGCCCTGCTGCCGGCGCCCGCCCAGCGGATCGGGCTGTCCGCGACCGTGCGGCCGACCGAGGAGGTCGCGCGGTTCCTCGGTGGTCCCGAGCCGGTCGAGATCGTCGCTCCCCCGGCCAGCAAGCAGTGGGACCTGCGGGTCGAGGTGCCGGTCGAGGACATGACCGCGCTGCCCCGGCAGAGCGAGATCGAGGAGGAGCTGGACGGTCCGGCCCTGCGCCCCAGCATCTGGCCGCACGTCGAGCAGCGGGTGGCCGACCTGATCGGCGAGAGCCGCTCGACGATCGTGTTCACCAACGGCCGCCGTACGGCGGAGCGGCTGACCGCGCGCCTCAACGAGATCGCCTCCGGTGAGTCGGCCGACGGCGTGACGGCCCCGGCGCAGGTGATGGCCCAGTCGGGGGCCTCCGCCGGCTCGGCGCCGCTGCTGGCCCGCACCCACCACGGCTCGGTGTCCAAGGAGCAGCGCGCGCTGGTCGAGGACGATCTGAAGTCCGGGCGCCTGCCCGCCGTCGTGGCGACCAGCAGCCTCGAGCTCGGCATCGACATGGGCGCGGTCGACCGCGTCGTCCAGATCGCGTCGCCGCCGAGCGTGGCGAGCGCGCTGCAGCGGGTCGGGCGCGCCGGCCACCAGGTCGGCGAGGTCTCGCGCGGGGTGTTCTTCCCCCAGCACCGCGGCGACCTGGTCCCGGCGGCGGTGTCGGTCAGCCGGATGCGGTCCGGGGACATCGAGTCGTTGCGCATCCCGGCCAACCCTCTCGACGTACTGGCCCAGCAGATCGTCGCGGCGACGGCCGTCGACGAGTGGGACGTCGAGGAGCTGTTCGAGACCGTCCGTCGGGCCGCTCCGTACGCCGCACTCCCCCGCTCGGCGTACGAGGCGGTGCTGGATCTGCTGGCCGGGCGCTATCCGAGCGACGAGTTCGCCGAGCTCCGCCCGCGCATCACCTGGGACCGCGTCACCGGGCGGATCACCGGCCGGCCCGGTGCGCAGCGGCTCGCGGTCACCAGCGGCGGCACGATCCCCGACCGCGGGCTGTTCGGGGTGTTCATCGCCGGCGAGGGTGTCGGGCGCCGGGTCGGCGAGCTGGACGAGGAGATGGTCTACGAGAGCCGTGTCGGCGACGTGTTCGCCCTGGGCGCGACGAGCTGGCGGATCGAGGACATCACCCACGACCGGGTGATCGTGACGCCGGCCCCCGGCGTACCTGCCCGGCTGCCGTTCTGGAAGGGCGACAACCCCGGCCGCCCCGCCGAGCTCGGCGAGGCCATCGGATCCTTCACCCGCGAGCTGGGAGCCATCCCTGACGCACAGGCGATCGAGCGGGTGCGGGCCGAGGGCCTCGACGAGTACGCGGCGGCCAACCTGGTCGCCTACCTGCGCGAGCAGACCGAGGCGACCCGCCAGCTGCCCACCGACAGCACCCTGGTCGTGGAGCGGTTCCGCGACGAGCTCGGCGACTGGCGGCTCGTCGTGCACTCCCCCTACGGCCAGGCCGTCCACGGCCCGTGGGCCCTGGCGATCAACGCCCGCCTGCACGAGCGCTACGGTGTGGACGGGCAGGCGCTCGCCGCCGACGACGGCATCGTGATCCGCATCCCCGACACCGACGCCGCGCCGCCCGGTGCCGACCTGGTGGTGTTCGATGCGGACGAGATCGCCGAGATCGTCACCCGGGAGGTGGGCGGCTCCGCCCTCTTCGCCTCGCGCTTCCGGGAGAGCGCTGCACGGGCGCTGCTGCTGCCGCGGCGCGACCCCGGCCGCCGCTCGCCGCTGTGGCAGCAGCGACAGCGGGCGGCGGCGCTGCTCCAGGTGGCCGCGCGCTACCCGGCCTTCCCGATCCTGCTCGAGACGGTGCGCGAGTGCCTCAACGACGTCTACGACCTGCCCGGGCTGACCACGCTGCTGCGCCGGATCGACTCCCGCGAGGTCACGGTCGCCGAGGTCGAGACGGTGCAGCCGTCGCCCTTCGCGCGCACCCTGCTCTTCGGGTACGTCGCCCAGTACCTCTACGAGGGCGACTCCCCCATCGCCGAGCGCCGCGCCGCCGCGCTGACCCTGGACCAGGGGCTGCTGGCCGAGCTGCTGGGCCGTGCCGAGCTGCGCGAGCTGCTCGATCCCGCCGTGCTCGACGAGGTGGAGGCGGAGCTGCAGCGCACCGCTGCCGATCGGCGGGCGCGGGACGCCGAGGGAGTGGTTGACCTGCTCCGGCTGCTCGGTCCGCTCACGTCCTCCGAGATCGCCGCCAGGTCCGTCGACGACCTAGACCTCGACCTGCTCACCGGCCTGGCCGCGGCCCGGCGCGTGGTCAAGGTGCGGATGCCGTACGGCGAGGCGTGGGCCGTCGTCGAGGACGTGGCCCGCCTCCGCGACGGCCTCGGCGTGCCCGTGCCGCCCGGGGTGCCGGCCGCGTTCACCGAGCCCGTCGACGATCCGCTCGCCGACCTGGTGGGGCGCTATGCCCGCACCCACGGCCCCTTCCTCGTCGGCGAGGTCGGTGCCCGACTCGGGCTGGGCGTCGCGGTGGTGCGGCACACGCTGCAGCGGCTCGAGGGACAGGGCCGGGTGGTGTCGGGCGAGTTCCGGCCGACCGCGTCGGCCGACAGCCTGGAGTGGTGCGACGCCGAGGTGCTGCGCCGGCTGCGGCGTCGCTCGCTCGCCCGGCTGCGGCACGAGATCGAGCCGGTCCCGCCCGCCACGCTGGCCCGCTTCGCGCTGTCCTGGCAGCGGGTCTCGACCGGGTCGGGTGCGCTGCGCGGCATCGACGGCGTGGTCGCCGCGGTGGAGCAGCTGGCCGGCGTACCGGTGCCCGCGAGCGCACTGGAGTCGCTGGTGCTGGGGGCGCGGGTGCGCGACTTCGAGCCGGCGTACCTCGACGAGCTGACGGCGACCGGCGAGGTGATCTGGACCGGCCACGGCGCGCTGGCCGGTGCCGACGGGTGGGTCTCGCTCCACCTCGCCGACCAGGCGGCGCTCACCCTGCCCGAGCCGCAGCCGGTCGAGGGCGCGCTGCAGCAGCGGATCGTCGACGCGCTGTCGCCCGGCGGCGCGTGGTTCTTCCGGCAGCTCAGCGACCAGGTGGCAGTCGCGTCACGGGCCGCCGGCGACGAGTCGCCCGATGACGCCTCGCTCAGTGCCGCGCTGTGGGCCCTGGTCTGGGCCGGGCGCGTCACCAACGACACCCTCACGCCGCTGCGCGCCCTCACCCGCAACGGCTCCGCGACCCACCGCAGCCGGCGCACGACCGCCCGTCCGGGGCGGGTCAGCCGCACCGGACCGCCCGAGACCGCAGGCCGCTGGTCGCTCCTGCCGCCGGTCGATGCCGACCCGACCCGGCGCGCCCACGCGACCGCGGAGCGGCTGCTCGACCGGCACGGCGTGGTCACGCGCGGGGCGGTGACGAGCGAGGGCGTGCCGGGCGGGTTCGCGTCGGTCTACCGGGTGCTGACCGCGTTCGAGGACTCCGGCCGCTGCCGCCGCGGCTACTTCGTCGAGGGCCTCGGCGCCGCGCAGTTCGCGACCCCGGGCGCGGTCGACCGGCTGCGCACTCACACCGCGGTCGGCGACAAGCCCGTCGCCGTCGCCCTCGCCGCGACCGACCCGGCCAACCCCTACGGCGCCGCCCTCCCCTGGCCGGTCTCGACCGAGGGGCACCGCCCCGGCCGCAAGGCCGGCGCCCTCGTCGTCCTCGTCGACGGCGAGCTGGTCCTGTACGTCGAGCGCGGCGGCCGTACGCTCCTGACCTGGTCCGAGGTGCCCGACCTGCTGGCCCCCGCGGCCGAGGCCCTGTCCACGGCGGTACGCCGCGGCAACCTGGGCCGGCTCACCGTCGAGAAGGCCGACGGCGCCCCGCTGCTCGGCAGCTCCACCCCGCTGCGCGAGGCGCTCGGAGCGGCGGGGTTCGTCGCGACACCTCGCGGGCTCCGGCTGCGCTCCTGACCGAGGCGTCACCTCTGCACGCCCGAGGCGTCACGACTGCACCCTCGAGACGTCACCTCTGCATGCCCGCAAAGGCTGCACATGTGACGCTTCGCGGGTGCAGTCGTGACGCTTCGCGGGTGCAGAGGTGACGCTTCGCGGGTCAGCGAGCCCGGCCCGCCATCGCCTCGAGCCGGGCGATCCGGTCCTCGGTGGGCGGGTGGGTGGAGAACAGCCGCGAGACGTCCCTGGCCCGGAACGGGTTCGCGATCATCATGTGGGCGGCGTTCTGCAGCTGTGGGGTCGGGGCCAGCGGTGCCCGGGCGGTGCCCGACTCCAGCTTGCGCAGCGCAGAGGCGAGCGCGAGCGGGTCGCCGGTGAGCGTGGAGCCGTCCTCGTCGGCGTCGTACTCGCGGGTGCGGCTGATCGCCATCTGGATCACCGAGGCGGCGATGGGGGCGAGCAGCGACATCAGGATGAGGACCAGCGGGTTGGGGCGGTCCTCGTCGTCGCTGCCGCCGCCGAACATCGAGGCGAACATCATCATCTGCGCGACCGAGGTGATGACGCCGGCGATCGCGGCCGCGACGGAGGAGGTCAGGATGTCGCGGTTGTAGACGTGCATCAGCTCGTGGCCGAGCACCCCGCGCAGCTCGCGCTCGTCGAGCAGGCCGAGGATGCCCTCGGTGCAGCAGACCGCGGCGTGCTGCGGGTTGCGGCCGGTCGCGAAGGCGTTGGGCGCCTGGGTCGGCGACACGAACAGCGCGGGCATCGGCTGCCCGGCGGTGGCGGAGAGCTCGCGCACGATGCGGTACATCGCCGGCTGCTGCGCCTCCGTGACCGGGTAGGCGCGCATCGCCCGGATGGCGATCTTGTCGGAGTTCCAGTAGCCGTACGCGGTCGTGCCGAGGCCGATGAGCGCGAAGAGCCAGATGAACGCGGAGTTGCCGGTCGCGCCGGAGATCGCGCCACCCACCGCCAGCAGCAGGGCGAAGATCCCGGCGAGCAGGCCGGCGGTCTTGAGTCCGTTGAAGTGGCTGTGCATGTCAGGAGAACGTACGACGAGCGCCGGATCGTTCCGAGACGGCGATCACGCCGCCGCGATCATGCGGCGGAGGCCACCACCGCTGCGGGGATGCGCGGGTTGATCGGGGTGGGCAGCGAGGCGGCCTCCTCGATCGCGACCGCGTCAGCGACGTCGCGCAGGACGACCGACAGCGGGACGTCGAGGGCGTCGCACAGCGAGGCGAGCAGCTCCGAGCTCGCCTCCTTCTGGCCGCGCTCGATCTCGGAGATGTAGCCGAGGCTGACCCGGGCCAGGGCGGAGAGCTGACGCAGCGTCAGACCGAGCTCGGTGCGGCGACCACGCAGCACGTCGCCGAGCCGCTCGCGGAACAGCGCCATCATCGTCTCCCCTCGACCGATCGGTCCCTCAACAACTGCTGTGAGGGCCAACGCTACCCGAGGCCCGGATGTTCCGGAGCAGGACTCACCCGTCTCCGAGATGATCGAGCACCGCACCGACCGCCGCGTCGACGACCTGCTGCTGGATCGAGACCCGGTCACCGGACAGCGACAGCTCGCTGACAGTGGTCCCCGACGAGGACGCGACGCCCACGAAGACGGTCCCCACCGGCTTGCCCTCCTGCTCCTCGGGCCCCGCCACCCCGGTCGTGCTGACCGCGATGTCGGTGTCCAGCAGCTGCCGTGCCCCCTCGGCCATCGCCGCGGCGCACTCGCCGCTCACGACGCCGTGCTCGTCGACCAGCACCTCCGGGACGCCCAGCACCGAGACCTTCGCCCGGGTCGCGTAGGTGACCACGCCGCCGGCGTACACCTTCGAGGATCCGGGGACGCCGGTGAGCGCGGCGGCGACCTGGCCTCCGGTGAGCGACTCCGCGGTGGCGACGGTCAGCCCGCGCTCGGCCAGTGCCGCCACCAGGTCGGAAGGGTGGTCCGTCATGCGTCGCAGGCTACTTCTTCACCACCCGGATCGTGATCGTGGCCCGTCCACCCAGCAGGTACGTGCTGCCGGCGTACGTCACCGTCAGCCGCTTCGCACCGGTGGTGCCGAACGGCTTGAGGTGGAGGGTCGCCCGGCCGCGGGACAGCGTCCCGGAGACCTTCGCGATGCCCGCGCCGGACACGGTGACCTTGCCGGTCGCGGCGACCCGGTCGGCGTTCACGACCGTGACCACGATGCCCACCTTGGTCCGCTTCACCACCACGTGGCTCGTCGACGCCTTGGCGGTGACCTTCACCGACCCCTTGGTGACGGTCAGCGCAGCGGTGCCGGTGCCGTTCAGCACGGAGGCGTCGCCGGAGTAGGTGATCGTCACGGGGTACGGCGTGGCCCGGGGCTTGAGCGCCTTGGCCGCGAGGGACACCACGACCGTGCCGTCCGCGCCGAGGGTGCCCTGACCGAGCTGCACCCCACCCGAGCTCAGCGCGACCGTGCCGGTCGGGGTGACGCCGGCGGCGGTGACGGTGACCTTCATCGAGCCGGTCCGGCCGTACCGCTGGGTGGCCGGCGTGCCCGTCACCGTGGGTGTGGCGCGGGCCGGCGGGGCGGCCGTCACCGTGAGCGACCCGGAGCCGCTCGCGGCGGCGTACGCGCCGTCGCCGGAGTAGCTGATCGTCACCGGGTACGCCGTGCTGCCGGCCGCCAGGTCGTTCACCGGGATCGTCACCGTGGCGGTGCCGTCCGGTCCGAGCGTGGCACTGCCCAGCGCCACGCTGCCCGACGCCAGGCTGACGGTGCCGGTCGGCGTGCCCGCACCGAGCGTCCCCGCGACGGTCACCTGCATGGTCGCGGTCTGGCCGGACTCCTGCGTGACGTCGGCGCCGGTGACGGTGGCCGTCGCCGGGGAGACCGTGAGGGAGGCGGTGCCCGTGGTGACGGCGTACGTCGCGTCGCCGCCGTAGCTGACCGTCACCGGGTACGGCGTACCGCTGACGGCCAGGCTCCTGGCCGCGATCGGGACCGTGGCGGTGCCGTCGGAGCCGACCGGGGCGCTGCCGAGCTGGACGTCGCCCGAGGTGAGCGTCACGGTGCCGGTCGGCGTACCGAGGTTGCCGCCGACGGTCACGCTCATCGAGCCGGCCTCGCCGTACACCTGGGTGGTGTCGGTGCCGGTCACGGTCGCGACCGGCGTCACGGGCACCACGTGGATCGGCACCCGGACCGTCGTGCTGGTCGTGTCGCCGATGACCGTCAGGGTCGGGTCGGCGCCGACGGTGGCCGGGAGCACCACGTCGACCGACGCCGTACCGGCCTCGTCGTTGCTGTTGGCGCTGCCGTCGGCCGAGCTGCTGACCGTCGTCGTCACCGGGAAGCTGCCCAGCGACGTACCGCCCAGCATGACCGTCACCGACGTGTCCGTCGTGTCGTTCGGGCCGCCCGCCGCCTGGCCGGTCATGGAGAGCGAGGACAGCGAGAACCTCACGTGGTCGAGCGGGCCGTACTGGCTCGGCGCGTCCGCGGGGAACGCGACGCCCACGCCCTGCTGCTGGAAGGCCACCGGCAGGGCAGCCCCGTTCAGGCCGGCCAGGTAGTCGACCATCGCCTGCAGGTCGGTGACGCCGGTGTCCTTCTTCGCCGCACCGTTGGCGAGCTCTCGGAAGTTGTCCCCACCGGAGGCGAGGAACGAGTTCACCGTGACCGAGTACGTCGCACTCGGGTCGATCGCGACGCCGTCGAGCCACATGCCCGTGACGGTGCCCTTCATGACGCCGGCGGCCTGCGCCGGGTCCTGCGCCTGCGTGTAGGTGTAGCTGAAGCCCTTCGAGATGCCGAGCTTCAGGAACGCCCGCGTCGGTACGCCGCCCACGGCCGTGCGCTGCCACTGCTGCTCGAGCACGGTCTTGAGCTGCGCCCCCGTCAGGTTCATGTTCACCAGGGTGTTGGCGAACGGCTGGACCGTCGCGGCCTGCTTGTAGGTGACGATCCGGTCACCGATCGCCGCCGTGGAGTCGGGGTGCGCGTCCAGGTAGGCCTGGTCCACGACGGTCCCGACCAGGTCGGCACGGAGACCACCCGGGTTCATGAACGCGATCTGCGCGGCACCACCGACGTTGTCGGGGGTCTGGGCCCGCTGGACCTCGGCCACCATGTTCCCGAGGGTCGACTCGCCGCCCCGGTTCTCCGAGCCGCTGGCGAACTTCGCCCGGTCGAACGGCCCGCCGAGGGTGCCGAGCTCCTTGGCGCCGAGCACGGCCGCCTGCTGCTGGGCCGCGTCCACGATGGCCTGGACCGCCGGGTCCGGCGTACCGGGGACACCGCTGCCGGTGAGGTTGACGTTCGACTGGCTCTTCGCCATGACCTGGCCGGTGGCCGGGTCGACGGTGAAGTCCAGCTTGTCGAGGAACGTGCCGTACTGACCGGCCGACACGACCGGGCGGTCGGTCACCGGGCGGCCGGACCACGCGCTCACCGGGTACGAGCAGTTGTACTTCAGGTGGGTGTGACCGGAGATGATCGCGTCCACGTCCGGCGAGGTGTTCTGGACGATGTTGCCCCAGACCGTGCTCGGGTCGGTGAACTGCGGCGACGTGCAGTCCGTGGAGCTCGAGCCCTCGTGGACGAGCAGGATCACCAGGTCCGCGCCGTCCGCCTTGAGCTGCGTGGCCGCGCTGTTCGTGGCGTCGACGATGTCGCTGACGGTGACGCCCTGCATGCCGGCCGGCGAGACCAGGGACGGGAGGTCCTCGGTCACCGCGCCGACGAAGCCGACCTTCACCCCGTTCATCGTCTTGGTCCAGGTCTTCGCGAGCTGCGGCCCCCCGGCCGGGCCCTGCACGTTCGCACCGATGTACTTCCAGTGCGCACGGTCCTGGACGCGACCCATCAGGTCGTCGTAGCCCTGGTCGAACTCGTGGTTGCCCACCGAGGAGACGTCGAGACCGGCGGCGTTCAGCGCGTCGATCGTGGGCTCGTCGTGCTGGATGAAGGACTCGAACGTCGAGGCGCCGATGAGGTCACCGGCGGCCGCGAAGACCGTGTTCGGGTTCTGGTTGCGGTAGTACTCGACCGCACCCGCGAGGACCGCCGCACCGCCGGCGTTCGACCCGTCGGCCAGGATCCGGCCGTGGAAGTCGTTGGTGCCGATGATCTGGATGTCCTGCAGGGCCGGCGTCACCGCGGCCGTCTCGGCCGACGTCACGGTCGACGACTCGTAGCCGTCCTCCGTGCCGGTGACCGCGACCGTGATCTTCTTGCCCACCTCGGAGGTCCCGACGGCGTACGTCGCCGCAGTGGCACCGTCGATCGGCGTACCGTCCGCGAGCCACTGGTAGCTGAACGCCACCGTGCCCGGACCCCACGTCCCCGGGGTCGCGGTGAGGACGTCACCGGCCCGCGGGCTGGTGTTGTCGATCGTCGGCGTGGCCGTCGTGAGCGCCGGCAGGCCGCGCAGGCTCACCGGCAGGGTGACATCGGTGCCGGTCGCCGCGCCGACGACGTGGACCCGTGCCGTCCGCGGTGCGTCCGCCGGGACGACGAAGGAGACGTGCGCCGTGCCCCAGTGGTCGTCGGGCGTGGTGCCGTTGCCGTGCGTCACGGTGATGCCCGACGCCACGACGGTGCCGCCGACCTTGATGCTCACGGTGTCGTCCTGGACAGCCGCGGGGGCGTTCAGGTCGAGCGAGGCGAGGTCGAGGGTCACGGTGTCGCCCGGCGCGTAGTCCGCCGGAGCGCCGTCCGGGAAGGTGACCCGGATGCCGTGCTGGGAGGAGTCGACCTGCAGCGGCGTGGTGGCGTACTGCTGCATGTAGTCGACCTGCGCCTGCAGGTCGGTGAGCTCGGTGTCCTGCTTCGAGGCGCCGTTGTTCAGCTCCCAGAAGTTGTCACCACCGGTGGACAGGAAGCTGTTGACCGTGACCGAGTACGTCGCGGCAGGGTCGATGGGCTGGCCGTCGAGCCACATCCCGGTGACCGTCCCGAGCATCGCGCCGGCCGGCTTCGCCGGGTCCTGCGCCTCGGTGTAGGTGTAGGTGAAGCCCAAGCTGGTGCCGAGCTTGAGGAACGGACGCGCCGGGATGTTGCCGCTGGCGTCGCGCTGCCACTGCTCCTCGAGCACCTTCTTGATCTGCGCGCCGGTGAGCTTGAGGTTGACGAGCTCGTTGGCGAACGGCTGCACGTCGGCCGCCTGGCGGTAGGTCAGGTCGTACGCCCCGCCGTCGGGGTTGCCGAGCGCATCGGCCCGCAGGCCGCCGGGGTTCATGAACGCGATCTGCGCTCCGCCGTGCTGCGGGTCGGCAGTCGCCCACCGCTGGATCTCGGCGATCTGGTTGCCCAGGACGGACTCACCGCCGCGGTTGTCCGTGCCGTCGCTGAGCTTCGACCGGTACATCGGGGCGCTCATCTTGCCGAGGACCTGGCTCCCGGCCGCCTGCGAGTCGGCGATCGCCTGGTTGACGATCGGCTGCACGGTGGCGTTCTTGCCGTAGTCGAACAGCGCGCCGCCCGGGCCCTTGATGCCGACGTTGTCCTGGATCAGGTCGACTGGGATGTTCGAGGCGTCGAATGAGTAGACGAGCTGGTCCAGGGCGGTGCCGTACGACGCCGCCTGCATCACCGGGCGCGTGGTCAGCGGGTTGCTGGCCGTCGCAGCCTTGCCGAAGGAGCAGGAGTACTCCAGGTGGGTGTGACCGGACAGGACCGCGTCCACGTCGGCGCTGATGCCGTTGATCACCGAGGAGAACGCCGTGCCGGCGGACTGCATGGTGCTGCAGTCGGTGGTCGCCGCGCCCTCGTGGTCCAGCAGGATCACCAGGTTGGCGCCCTGGCTCTTCAGCTGCGTGGCGTAGTCGTTGATCTTGCTCACGGTGTCGGCGGTGTCGAGCACCGAGACACCGGCGAGGTTCGCCGGGCTCTGCAGCGACGGCAGGTCGGAGGTGACCGCGCCGATGAAGCCGATCTTGATCGGCGTGCCGCTGAGGGCGTTCGGGACCGAGATCATCTTGGTCGGGGCCGTGATCGGGTCGCCGGCCGTGTGACCGTCCGCGGTCGTCGACCACACGACGTTCGCGGCGAGGTAGTCGCCCCAGGTCAGCGGGTCGTCGGCGCCGTACGGGTTGCTGGCGCTCTTCGGCTTCTCGATCCGGTCGAGCAGGTCGCTCACACCGTGGTCGAACTCGTGGTTGCCGACCGAGGAGACCTGCAGGTCCATCGCGTTCAGCGCGTCGAGCGTCGGCTTGTCCTTCTGGGTGAAGGACTCGAAGATCGAGGCGCCCACGTTGTCGCCCGCCGAGACGAAGACCGTGTGGTCCGCGCCGTAGATCCTGCGCAGCGACGCGACCCCGCTGGCCAGGGGCGAGGCGCCGCCGTCCGAGGCGTCCGCGATCAGCCGGCCGTGGAAGTCGTTCATCCCGACGATCTGGACGTCGGTCACCTTCGGCGGCGCAGCGGCGCTCGGAAGGTCCAGGTCGACGACCTCGGGGTTGTGGTCCGAGCCGCGCCACGGCGCCGTACCGTCGAAGAAGTCGGTCTTGTTGGTGTTGTAGCGGCCGTAGTCGTAGATGTCCGGCTCGTTGGCGTTGATCTCCCAGATGTCGGTGCGCGGGCTCAGACCGCGGGCACCGGCACTGGCGAAGATGTGGTCGAGGGACCCCGCACCGCCGTAGCCGACGCCGTCGACCGTGGTCGTGAAGACGTAGCTGGTGTCCTTCGGGTCGTCGGAGTGGATCTCCTTGAAGTCCAGCGGGTCGACGGTGTTGTCGGCGTCCTCGATCGTGGTGATCGGGTCCTCGCCCGAGTAGGCGTTGAAGTCACCGAGCAGGAACACCTTGTCGGTGTGGTGCTTGCTGGCGAAGTCGTTCGCGAACCGGATCAGCTCCTTCGACTGCGCCACCCGGGTCGCGTTGAAGGCGCCGTGCAGCGGGTCGTTGGCGTCGCCACCGGTCGCGGGACCAGCCGGAGCATCGGCGTCGCCCTTGGACTTGAAGTGGTTGACGATCAGCGCGAAGCCCTCGTCGTTCGCGGCGCCGACGGGCTTGAAGTACTGCGCGAAGGGCTCGCGGGCGTTGTCGAACGGCGAGGCGGCCGGTGAGAAGACGTGGTTGCCCCAGGGGTCCGGGGTGCCGTTGACCGTGTAGCCCGGGAGGTCCAGGTCACCGGGGCCGACCGGGACGACCTTCGAGACCTTGTAGATGAACGCCGAGCGGATGACGTCCTGGCCCGAGGCGTAGGAGCAGGTGCCGGCCAGGTTGGCCGGGCCGGGCACGGCGGTGCCGTTCGGCTGGACCTTCGAGCACAGGCCGGGCACCGAGGTCGAGTCGGTGGTCTCCTCCGGGGAGGCCGCGAACGCCCACTGGTCGGCACCGGCCGGGAGCGCGGCGTTGAGGTGGTCGACGAGGTAGGACAGCGTCTCGTCACGCCACTCGATCGCGGAGCCCTGGCCCTGGTCCTTGGTGTTGGACAGGTCCGGGTTGAGGGGCGAGTTGGTGACGCCCATCTTGAGCTTGTTCGGGTTGCCGATCTCCTCGAGGGCCACGACGTCGGCACCGAGCTTGTTGATCGCGGTGACGATCTTGTTCGTCTGCCGGGTCAGGTCCTCCTGGCGACCCGCGCCACGCGGGGCGTTCGCCAGGCCGGGCGCGTACGCCGTGACGGCGCCGGTCACCGGGTCCCAGGCCGTCGCCATCCCCGTCGGGTTGGTGCACTGGTAGGCCAGGATGCCGTTGCCGTCGCGGTCGTAGTCGTACTCGCAGCCCTTGCCCGACGAGGCGTACCAGGGGTTGGCGGCGGCGTAGTCGGCCATCGGCACGGAGAAGAAGTTCTCGACGTTGTACGTCGCGAAGCGCATGTTGGCGCCGGCCGGGGCCGGGCGCGGCGCGAGGTTGTCCGCGCGGGTGTCCTGGATGTGCACGACGTCGGTGCCGAGGTCGGGCGCGGCGGCGTTGTGGGTGGCGAGCACCGCACGCGGCGGGTCGAGGTACCACTTCTTGTTGGCGAAGTGGAGCACCGCACCCTGCGGGAAGGTGAGCTGAGCACCGACACGGGCCGAGTGGGTCTTGTCGATGAACGGCAGCGGGATGTCGGAGTTCTTGCTGTCCTGCGGACGGTAGTGCTGCGCGGTGCTGAGGAAGGTCGTGTTGGTGCCGTCCTCCATGAAGTAGCCACGGTTCTTGATGTCGGTCTGCGCCGCCGCGATGCAGGCGGTGTCACCGTCGTGGCAGATCTGTCCAGGCTGCTGCAGGACGGCGTTCCCCGTCGCGATGCCGAGCTCGCCGAAGCCCTCGAAGTTGTAGTGGTCGGTGATGACCAGATCGGTCGGAGCGAACAGCTCCTCCTCGTGCGCCTCGCGTGCGTCGTACGTCGTGGGCGCGGTCGCCTGGGGCGTGATCGTGCCGAGCGAGGCGATCGGGTCGGGCGCCGCCGACTGGTTGAGCTCGGTCAGGGTCTCGGTGTCGGTCGCACCGCCGAACTCGCTGATCCTGCCGGTGACCCGGACCGACTGGCCCGGCGCGAGGTCCGTGCCCGTCGAGTCCTTCCCGGTGAAGCCGGCGCCGCCGTACACGAAGATCGCGTCCGAGGCGTTGTCGGTCAGGTCGCCGGACGGGTCCTGGATGACGTAGCCGCAGAAGCCGCAGGTCGCCGTACCGGAGGCGTTGAAGCCCTTGGTGTAGACCGCGGTGACGACGCCCTCGGCGCTCACGACCTGGGTGCCCAGGCCGGTGCCCGAGGCGGGTGCGTACGTCGACCGGCCGGACGTGCCCTGGAGGACGTGGATCGGCGTCACCGTCGCGGCGGCCGCCACGACGATGTTGAAGCTCGCCGTCTGCTGGGTCGAGGCGGCGCTGTCGTCCAGCGTCACGGTCACCGGGTAGGTGCCGGCGGTGGCCGGGGTGCCGGAGATGGTGCCGGTCGAGGTGTTGAGGGAGAGGCCGAGACCGGAGGCGTCGAGCCCCGTCGCACCCCACGTGTACGGCGCCGTGCCGCCCGAGGCCTTGCTCGCGAGGCTGATCGTCGTCGCGACGCCCGCCTGGGCGTTCTGGTCGCCGGGGTTGGTGAGGACGAGGGGTGCGGGCGCCACGGGGCCCGAGTTCGTCGGCGTCGGGCTGCCGAGCGTGAAGTCGGCCTTGTTGTCGTCGGTGTCCGCGTGGGACGCGTTGCGCGAGATCGACTTCGGCGACGTCGGCGCGGGCGCGACGTCACTGCCCTCCCAGGAGTTGTTCGTCTGCGTCCCGTAGCCCACGAGGTCGACCACGGTGCTCGGCACGACGGCCCCGGCCGTCGCGACCTTCGGCGAGACGTTGAGCAGGTAGATGCGCCCTGCGGTGCCACCGAAGCCCACACCCGTGGACGCGACGTCGGGAGTCGGCAGCGCGCCGGTCCCTCCCGAGATCGTTGCACCCTGGATCAGGTAGCTGCCGTGCGCCGGCACGCTGCCGACCAGGTCGACGAAGGAGTTGGAGCCCCCCGTCGCGCTCGCAGCGAAGCCTTGGAGGCTGTAGCCGGAGACATCGATCGCCGACGAGGTCGGGTTGTACAGCTCCACGAACTTGTTCGTGTAGCTGCTGCTGACCGACACCTCGTTGATCACCAGCCCGGTGCCGGCGGCGTTCGCGGAGGCGCTCGGCGCGAGCGCGGCGACGCCCACGATCGAGAGGACGGGGGCGAGAAAAACAGCGATGCTACGTGCCGAGAGGCGCATGATCCGCAGAACTCCGAGGTCGAGGGAACAAAAAGATCCGCAGAGACACCCGAGTTCGCCCGGCGGAGGGGAAGTCCTCAGACCTCATCACGCCGGGCGGGACCAGACAATGGAAATGGCCAGAACCGTTGGTAACGGCTTGGTTACGAATTCAGGTTCTTCTCAGGTACGGCGTTCCGCTGCCGCGCCGCGTCGCGGAAGAACTCATAGCCCGAGGTGATGGTCAGGACCGTCGCGACCGCGAGCAGGATCAGCGACAGCACGTAGATGATCTTGCCGGGAATGTCCCACGCGCCGGTGGCCTCCAGGCAGGGCAGCGTCAGTCCGCCGAGCGCGAGCGCCTGGGTGAGCGTCTTGATCTTGCCGCTGCGCGCGGCGGCGATCACGACCGACTTCATGATCGAGAGCCGCAGCAGCGTCACCGACCACTCCCGCAGCAGGACCACCACGGTGATCGCCCACATCCACCAGGTGTCCATGATGATCGACACCCCGATGAAGGCCATCCCGGTGATCGCCTTGTCGGCGATGGGGTCGGCGATCTTCCCGAAGTCGGTGATCAGGTTGTGCTTGCGCGCGAGGTCGCCGTCGACCTTGTCGGTGATCATCGCCACCAGGAAGATGAGGTACGCCGCCACCCGCCAGCCGATGTCCTCGCCGCCGTGGTGCAGCAGCGCCCAGCCGTAGACGGGCACCAGCACGATGCGCAGCGTGGTGAGCGCGTTGGGGACGTTCCAGTTGGACGGCTTCGCCGCGGTCTCGGCCTGGCTCACGCGGACTCCCCCATCGCCTCGGCGATCAGGTCGACCCCGTCGCTGGCCACCACCCGGGCCCGCACCAGGTCGCCGATGCGCGGCGAGACCAGCCCGGAGAGGTACGTCGTACCGTCGACCTCGGGGCCCTGGTGCGCGGAACGACCCTCGACGTGGCCCTCCTCGTCGGACTCCAGCGCCTCGATCAGCACCACGACCTCCTCGCCGATGCGGTCCTCGGCCCGCTCGGCGTTGACCGCGGTGACGATGTCGGTGACGTGCTCGACCCGGGCGCGGATCTCGTCCTCGTCGAGCTTGCCGTCGAAGCCCTCTGCCTCCGTGCCGTCCTCGTCGGAGTAGCCGAAGACGCCGGTCACGTCCATCCGCGAGGCGATCAGGAAGTCGGTGAGGATCTGCACGTCCTCCTCGGTCTCGCCGGGGAAGCCGACGATGACGTTGGAGCGCACGCCGGCCGTGGGCGCGAGGGTGCGGACCTGGTCGAGCAGGCCCAGGAAGCTCTCGGCGTCGCCGAAGCGGCGCATCCGGCGCAGCACCGGGTTGCTGGCGTGCTGGAAGGAGAGGTCGAAGTAGGGCACGACGCCCGGGGTGTGGGCGATGGCCTCGATCAGGCCCGGGCGGGTCTCGGCGGGCTGCAGGTAGGAGACGCGCACCCACTCGATCCCGTCGATGGCCGCCACCTCCGGCAGCATCGTCTCGAGCAGCCGCAGGTCGCCCAGGTCCTTGCCGTAGGAGGTGTTGTTCTCGCTGACCAGGAACAGCTCCTTGACGCCCTGGGTCGCGAGCCAGCGGGCCTCGTCGAGCACCTCGCTGGGGCGCCGGCTGACGAAGGAGCCTCGGAACATCGGGATCGCGCAGAAGGTGCAGCGCCGGTCGCAGCCGTTGGCCAGCTTCAGCGGCGCCATCGGGCCGGAGTCGAGCCGGGTGCGGGTGCCGGACGAGCCGGCCACGGCCACGTCGCTCCCCTGGCGCTCGGCCGGGGTGATCGGCAGCAGCAGCCGCCGGTCCTTGGGCGTGTGCGGGTGCGGCTTCTCGCCGGCCAGGATCGAGCGGAGCCGGGCGCCGATGTCGGTGTAGTCATCGAAGCCGAGGACGGCGTCGGCCTCGGGGAGCGAGTCGGCGAGCTGGTCGCCGTACCTCTCCGCCATGCAGCCGACCGCGACCACCGCCTGCGGCCGCCCGGTCTCCTTGAGGTCCGCTGCGGCGAGCAGCGTGTCGATGGAGTCCTTCTTGGCCGCGTCCACGAAGCCGCAGGTGTTCACGACGACCGTGTCCGCGTCCTCCGGATCCTCGACCAGCTGGAACCCGTCGGCGGCCAGCCGCCCGGCGAGCTCCTCGGAGTCGACGTCGTTACGGGCGCACCCGAGCGTGAGCAGGGCGACGGAGAGCGGCGGTGAAGTGGTCATGACTGGTCCTGAGTATGCCGGGTGGCCCGGTCATGCGCGGAAACGTCAGCGGGCGATGAAGGTGCCCGAGGCGTCCTGGCCGGTCGAGCCGAGGGCCTTGGCGGGCTTGCCCGCGATCGACACGGTGACCGAGCCGTCCGAGGTCCAGATCCGCACCGGCGGCACCACGGACAGGTTCGCGGTCTGGCCGAAGGCCAGCGGGCCGTCGAGGACGATGCGTCCGTTGGCGTCACGCACGACCAGCTTCGCGCCGCCGCCCGCGGCGTTCAGCACCACCTTCACCGGGTCCGCCTTCGCCGTGTTGCTGTGGAACGGGCCGCCGCTCTGGTTGAGCTGCGGGACGTTGTCGATCGGCGCGCGGCCGCCCAGCACCAGCTGCGCCACCGACCAGATCAGCACCGCGGCCATCACCGAGGAGATGAGGACCGACCAGTTGCGTCCGCCGCGGGTGCTGCGGATCGAGCCGCCGTGGCCGGTGGCCAGCTCGGACTCGAAGATCCGGCGCGGGTCGACCGGGGCGTCGGCGTAGTTGTCGTCGTACATGGTGACCAGCGGGGCGGCGTCGATGCCGAGGACCCGGCACAGCGTGCGCAGGTGGCCGCGGGCGTAGAAGTCGCCGCCGCACGGCCCGAAGTCGTCGACCTCGATGGCCTCGATGACGTGCGGGCGGATCCGGGTGCGGTCCGAGAGCTGGTCGATGGTCAGCTTCAGCCGCTGACGCGCGACGGCCAGCTGCGGGCCGATGACCGGGATCGCAGCGGGATGGACCGCGAGCTCCTCGAGCACCACGGTCGACTCGTGGGGGTCGCCGTGATCGTCATGGCGCTCGATCGCCGGCGGCTCGTACGGCGTCGCGGGCCGCTCGCTGCCCGCCATGTCGATGCGCGCCGCGAGGATGGTGGTGCGGCCCGGGGCCGGCGGCTCCTCGGCCACGATCTCGTCCCGGACCGGCTCGATCTCGCCGGTCTCGTCGTCCTCGGTGGTCACCGGGACGTGCCCGGTGAGGTCGGTGGTGTCCTCGACCTCGGTCGCGGGGGCGAAGGAGGCGGGCGGGGCCGACGGAGCCGGCGGCAGGTCGGCCAGCTCCGGAGCCGCGGAGATCTCGGGGGCCGCAGGGGCCTCGGGGATCTCGTCCTCGGCGTCGAAGCCCGGCACCACCTCGACGACGTCCGCGCGACCGTGCGCCAGGTCGGCGAGGACGTCGCTCAGCGAGTCCGCCGGAGCGCCGACCACGCGCGTGGCCATGGTGAGCGGCACGACGAGCTGGCGGTCGTCGTACGCGACCACCAGGAGGTGGCCGTCGCGGAACGGGGCCTTGCGCGGAAGGTGCTCGAGGCACTCGATCTCCGGCCAGGCGATGCCCTTCCAGCGGGCGCCCTGGCGCAGCCGGACGCCGCGGTCGTCGACGATCATCAGCGGCGCGCGGGAGTCGACCAGGGTGCCGGCGTACGCGATGGTGACCAGCACCATGACGCCCAGCGCCAGCCAGTCCAGGGCTCCCCCGTGGCCGGCGAGGGTCCGCACGGCGAAGGCCAGGGTCAGCAGACCGGCGAGGGTCCCGACCGCGGCGGCCAGGGTGACGTTGCGGCGGACCTCGACGCCGGTGGCGCCGCTCGGTCCGCTGAGCTGCTCGTTGGTGGTGTCGGTCATGGAGCTCACGCCTCCCCCTGGATGGTGAAGATCACTGCATCGATCTCGTCGGGCTTGACCAGCACGTCGCGCGCCTTGGAGCCCTCGCTGGGCCCGACCACGCCACGGCTCTCGAGGATGTCCATCAGCCGGCCCGCCTTGGCGAAGCCGACCCGCAGCTTGCGCTGCAGCATCGAGGTCGACCCGAACTGCGTCGACACGACCAGCTCGATGGCCTGGATCACCAGGTCCATGTCGTCGCCGATGTCGTCGTCGAGGACCTTCTTGCTCGCGGCCGGCGCGGTCACGTCCTCGCGGTAGCTCGGCTCGAGCTGGCCCTTGCAGTGCTTGACGACCGAGTGGATCTCCTTCTCGGTCACCCACGAGCCCTGCACGCGGATCGGCTTGCTCGCACCCATGGGGAGGAACAGGCCGTCACCCTGGCCGACCAGCTTCTCCGCGCCCGGCTGGTCGAGGATGACCCGGGAGTCGGCGAGGCTGGACGTCGCGAACGCCAGCCGGCTCGGCACGTTGGCCTTGATCAGGCCGGTGACGACGTCGACGGAGGGTCGCTGGGTGGCCAGGACCAGGTGGATGCCGGCCGCGCGGGCGAGCTGGGTGATCCGGACAATCGAGCTCTCCACGTCGCGCGGCGCGACCATCATCAGGTCGGCCAGCTCGTCGACGATGACCAGCAGGAACGGGTACGGCGTCAGCTGGCGCTCGCTGCCCGGCGGGACCTCGACCTTGCCCTCGCGGACGGCCTTGTTGAAGTCGTTGATGTGGCGGAAGCCGAAGTTGGCGAGGTCGTCGTACCGCATGTCCATCTCGCGACAGACCCACTCCAGCGCCTCGGCGGCCTTCTTCGGGCTGGTGATGATCGGGGTGATCAGGTGCGGGACGCCCTCGTAGTTGTTCAGCTCCACGCGCTTGGGGTCGACCATGATCATCCGCACCTCGTCGGGCGTGGCCCGCATCAGGATGCTGGTGATCAGCGAGTTGATGAAGCTGGACTTTCCGGAGCCGGTGGCGCCGGCGACCAGGAGGTGCGGCATCTTCGCCATGTTGGCGACCACGAAGCCGCCCTCGACGTCCTTGCCCAGGCCGGCGACCATCGGGTGGTGGTCGGTGCGCGCCGCGTTCGAGCGCAGCACGTCGCCCAGCGAGACGGTCTCCTTGTCGACGTTGGGGATCTCGACGCCGACCGCCGACTTCCCGGGGATCGGGCTGAGGATCATCACGTCCGAGGTACCGACCGTGTAGGCGATGTTCCGGGTGATGTTGGTGATCTTCTCGACCTTGACGCCCGTGCCGAGCTCGATCTCGTAGCGGGTCACGGTCGGGCCGCGGGTGTAGCCGGTCACCTGGGCGTCGACGTTGAACTCGTCGAGCACGGTCTGCAGGCGGCGTACGACGTCGTCGCTGGCCGCGCTGCGGGTCTTGTGCGCGTCACCGGGCTTGAGCACCTGGGCGTCGGGCAGCGTGTAGACGATGTCGCCGGACAGGGAGAGCTGCTCGGCGCGGACCGGGAGCTCGGCGTGCGGCGGCGGGACCTCCTCGACCTCGGCCGGCGGCACGAACGCGGCCGGCAGCCCGGTCTCGGCGTTGGCGCCGCGACGGCCGAGGGCGCGCTTCTCGAGCGGGCCCATGTCGGCCGGCGTCGGCTCGTCCCCGTCGGTGCCGTCGGTGAGCGGGATGTCGATCGGCTCGAGGAGCTCCATCGACTCCTCGGGCGTCGCCTCGGCCGGCTTCGTGCGACTGCGGCGCTTGGGCTTGTCCTCACGCAGCAGCGGAGTGTCGTACGCCGGGTCGCCGGTGCGCTCGAAGGTGTCATCGAGGCGCATCGCCTGGGTGGCGTCGGGGTCGTTCTCCGGGTAGTGCCCGAACAGGTGGTGGGACAGGTCGCGCAGCCGGTCGGGCACGCGGTGCAGCGGCGTCGCGGTGATGACTAGGACGCCGAAGAAGGCGAGCAGCGCCAGCAGCGGGACGACGACGTAGGAGCTGCGCATGAGGTCGAGCAGCAGGGCGGAGACGACGTACCCGACCGCGCCGCCGCCGTCGCGCAGCGGCATGGTGTCGCCGTTCACCGGCTGGGGGTTGCCCGCCGAGATGTGGACGATGCCGAGGATGCCGAAGGACAGCGCGGTCCAGCCGATGACCTGACGGCCGGCGGGGCCGTTGGTGATCGGGTCGCGCATCAGCCGCCAGCCGGCGAGCAGGACCATCAGCGGCACCAGCCAGGCGATCTTGCCGACCGTGCCGGAGGTGACGGTGCGGACGAAGTCCATGACGCCGCCGGTCACCTCGAACCAGACGGCGGCGGCGACGATCAACGCGACGCCGAACAGCAGCAGCCCGGCGCCGTCGCGACGCTGCTCGGGCTCGATGTCGCGGGCTCCCCCGACGACGCTGCGCACGACCGCACCGACGGCGTGGGCGATGCCCAGCCAGACCGCGGCGATCCCCCGCGCGATGGCGGTGAAGAAGGTGGCGATGGGTCCCGGCCCGCTGCGCACGGCGCGCGGTGCCGGCCGCTTCGCGGTCGATCGCGAGCGGCTCTTGTTGCTGGTCGTACCACGGGGTCGCGAGCTGCTGGTCCCCCGTCCCTTGGCGCTGCTCGCCCGGGAGGTTCCGGACTTGCTGGCGGTGCGGGACGAGGTGGTCGTGCGGCTGCGCGAACCCGTCGGGGAAGACGTACGGGTCGCCATGCTCACAACCTACCCATTGGGCACTTGAGTCACAGGTGCAACACGCGGAAGGGTCAGGTGGGGGTTGAGGGTTCGCGAAGCGTCACCTCTGCACCGCCGAGGCGTCACGTGTGCACCCTCGAGACGTCAGCTGTGCACGCTCATTTGTCAGCGGCGGCCCACGGCGTGCCGGAGTGACGCTTCGCAGGTGCAGATCTGACGCCTCGCGGGTGCAGAGGTGACGCCTCGCGGGTGCAGAGGTGACGCCTCGCGGGTCCAGAGGTGACGCCTCGCGGGTGCAGAGGTGACGCCTCGCGGGTCAGGCCTCGACGACCACCGGCACGATCATCGGGCGGCGCTTGTGGACGCTCCCGACCCACCGCCCGATCGTGCGGCGGACGGTCTGCTGCAGCAGGTAGGTGTCGGTGTTGCCCTCGGAGAGCTGGAAGTTGACCGCGTCGATGATGGGCTGCTTGATGTCGTCGAACATCGAGTCCTCCCAGGCGTGGCCGCGGGCGTGGATCTCGGGGCCGGCGCTGACCTTGTTGGCGACCGAGTCGACGACCACGATGACCGAGATGAAGCCCTCCTCGCCGAGGATCCGGCGGTCCTTGAGCTCGGTCTCGGTGACGTCGCCGACGGTCTGGCCGTCGACGAAGACGTAGCCGACGTCGACCTTCCCGACCCGCGACGCGACACCGTCGACGAGGTCGACGACCACGCCGTCCTCGGCGTACACGACGTTCTCGACGCCGGTCTGCTTGGCCAGCTCACCGTTGGCGAGCATGTGCCGGATCTCGCCGTGCACCGGGAGCACGTTGCGCGGCTTGACGATGTTGTAGCAGTAGAGCAGCTCGCCGGCGCTGGCGTGGCCGGAGACGTGCACGAGGGCGTTGCCCTTGTGCACGACGCGGGCGCCGTTCTTGGCCAGGCCGTTGATCACGCGGTAGACGGAGTTCTCGTTGCCCGGGATCAGCGAGGACGCCAGTACGACGGTGTCGCCCGGCTCGAGGTGCACGAAGTTGTGGCTGCGGTTGGCGATCCGCGACAGCGCCGACATCGGCTCGCCCTGCGAGCCGGTGGAGATCAGCACCTGCTTCTCGGGCGCCAGCTGGGCCAGCTCCTTGGCCTCGACCATCACGCCCGGCGGCACGGTCAGGTAGCCCAGGTCGCGGGCGATCGCCATGTTGCGGACCATCGAGCGGCCGACGTAGGCGACCTTGCGGCCGTGCGCGACCGCGGCGTCGAGGACCTGCTGCACGCGGTGCACGTGCGAGGCGAAGCAGGCGACGATGATGCGCTGCTCGGACTCGCGGAAGACCTGGTCCAGGACCGGGGTGATCTTGCGCTCGGCCGTGGTGAAGCCGGGGACCTCGGCGTTGGTGGAGTCAGTGAGGAACAGGTCCACGCCCTCCTCCCCCAGTCGCGCGAACGCACGCAGGTCGGTGATCCGGCCGTCCAGCGGCAGCTGGTCCATCTTGAAGTCGCCGGTGTGCAGCACCAGCCCGGCACCGGTGCGGATCGCGACCGCGAGCGCATCGGGGATGGAGTGGTTGACGGCCACGAACTCCAGGTCGAACGGCCCGAAGCTCATCCGGTCGCCCTCCTTCACCGTGGTGAAGGAGGTCTGGCGCAGCCGGTGCTCGCGGATCTTGGAGTTGACCAGTGCGAGGGTCAGCTCGGAGCCGACCAGCGGGATGTCCTGGCGCTCGCGCAGCAGGTACGGCGTGGCGCCGATGTGGTCCTCGTGACCGTGGGTCAGCACCAGCGCCTCGACGTCGCCGAGCCGGTCCCGGATCGGCCCGAAGTCGGGCAGGATCAGGTCGACGCCGGGCTGGTGGTCCTCGGGGAACAGCACGCCGCAGTCGACGATGAGCAGGCGGCCGTCGTACTCGAAGACGGTCATGTTGCGCCCGACCTCGCCGAGGCCGCCGAGCGGGATGACGCGCAGCGCGCCGGCGGGGAGCGCCGGGGGCGTCCCGAGCTTCTCGTCGATCACGAGAGCACCCCGGCGGCACGCAGAGCCGTGGCGAGGGCCGCGACTTCCGCGTCGTCGAGGGCCACCAGCGGCGAGCGGACCGCGCGGTTGTCGAGTACGCCGAGCAGCTCCATCGCCGCCTTCGCGGTGGTGGCGCCGTAGTTGGCCACCCCCATGACCGCCTCGTACGCCGGCACCAGGCCGGTGTGGATCCGCAGCGCCTCGGCGTGGTCGCCGCGCTGGAACGCCTCGATCATGGCGCGCAGCTCGTTGCCGGCGGCGTGGGCGACGACCGAGACCAGGCCGACCGCGCCGTAGGCGAGGTAGCCGAGGGTGTTGACGTCGTCGCCGGAGTAGACGGCGTAGCCGAGGTCGACCAGCTGGGCGGTGCGGGCCAGGTCACCGGTCGCGTCCTTGACGGAGGTGACGGTGTCCCACTGGCGCGCCGCCCGGTAGGTGTCGAGCTCGATCCGCGTGGCGGTGCGGCCGGGCACGTCGTACAGCATCACCGGGACGTCGGTGGCGGTCACGACCTGCTGGAAGTGGCTGAGCACCCCGGCCTGGCTCGGCTTGTTGTAGTACGGCGTCACCAGCAGCAGCCCGTCCGCGCCGACCTTCTCGGCCTGGCGGGCGAGCTCGACGGAGTGGCGGGTGTCGTTGGTGCCGACGCCCGCGACGATCTTGGCGCGGTCGCCGACCGCGTCCTTGACGGCCGCGAGGGTCTCGCCGTCCTCGGCGGTCGTGGTCGTCGGCGACTCGCCGGTCGTGCCGGACACCACGATGCCGTCGTTGCCGTTGTCGACCAGGTGCCTCGCGACCTTCTGCACCGCGTCCAGGTCGACGGAGCCGTCCGCGCGGAACGGCGTCACCATGGCGGTCAGGAGGGTGCCGAAAGGTGCCGAAGTCATGCAATCAGCCTAGCCGGGGCAGAACCTCGGCTGCGACCAGGCGTAGGTGGTCGAGATCGGTGAGGTCGAGGGTCTGCAGGTAGATCCGCCGGCTGCCGAGCGCCTGGTAGCGCCCGATCTTGTCGACGACCTCCTGCGGGGTGCCGGCGAGCCCGTTCGCGCGCAGCTCGTCGACCTCGCGGCCGATCGCGGCCGCGCGGCGCGCGAGGTCGGCCTCGTTCTCCGCGCAGCACAGCACCAGCGCGTTGGAGTAGACGAGATCGTCGGGTTCGCGGCCGATCCTCTCGGCGGCGGCCCGCACCCGGCCGAACTGCAGCCGGGTGGCCTCCTCGTCGACGAAGGGCAGGTTGAACTCGTCGGCGTACGCCGCGGCCAGGGCCGGCGTCTTGCGCGCCCCCATGCCGCCGATGACGATCGGCGGCCCGCCCGCGCGGCCGCCGGTCTGGACCGGCTTGGGCAGCGCCGGGCCGTCCTCGAGGCGGTAGTGGGCGCCGGCGTAGGAGTAGCGCTCGCCGACCGGGGTGCGCCACAGGCCGGTGATCAGCTCGAGCTGCTCGGCGTACCTCTCGAAGCGCTCGGCCGTGTCCGGGAACGGGATGCCGTAGGCGGTGTGCTCCTGGGCGAACCAGCCGGCGCCGAGGCCGAGCTCGACCCGGCCACCGCTCATCGCGTCGACCTGGGCCACCTGGATCGCCAGCACCCCGGGGTGGCGGAAGGTGGCGCTGGTCATCAGCGTCCCGAGCCGGATCGTCGTCGTCTCCCGGGCCAGGCCGGCCAGTGTGGTCCAGGCGTCGGTCGGGCCGGGCAGCCCGTCCCCGCTCATGTGCAGGTAGTGGTCGGAGCGGAAGAACGCCTCGAAGCCGAGCTCCTCGCTCAGCTGCGCGAGGCGGCACTGGTCGTCGTACGTCGCGCCCTGCTGCGGCTCGATCATCACCCGGAGATCCATGCTCCGACCTTAGTGTCGAGCCGGGCACGCACGTGCCGGCCCGCTCAGGAGCGGTAGACGACCACCTCGTCGCCGACCTGCACGCGGTCGAACAGCCAGGAGACGCCTGCCTCGTCGCGGATGTTGACGCAGCCGTGGGAGGCGCCGCTGTAGCCGCGGGCGGCGAAGTCCGAGGAGTAGTGCACCGCCTGCCCGCCGGAGAAGAACATCGCGTACGGCATCGAGGAGCCGTAGAGGTGCGAGACATGGTCGCGGCTCTTGAAGTAGACGTGGAAGACGCCCTCCCGGGTCGGGGAGTACGACGCCCCGAAGCGCGCGTCGAGGGTCTTGCGCACCACCCCGTCCACGACCCAGCGCACCGTGCTCGAGGTCTTGTCGACGCAGATGACCCGCCCCGTCTCGCAGCGCGGGTCGAGCGCGCCCGGGGTGTTGTTGTTCAGCGGGTCGTCGTCGAGCTGCGCGGCGGTCGGCGCCGTGGTCATCGCGAGCAGCCGCCGCATCGTGCGCCGGTCGACCGCGCCGGTCACGGCGATCCCACGCTTGGCCTGGAAGCCGCGCACGGCCGCCTCGGTGACGTCGCCGTAGTGGCCGCTGGGCGCGCCGGAGAACCAGGCGATCTGGGCGAGACGGGCCTGCAGCTCGGAGACCTCCGGACCGTCGTCACCCGGCGCCAGCAGAGGCGCGGGGGCCGGTACGACGGGCGACGGGCTCATCGTGGGCGCCGGCGCCGGCGTCGGCCGCGGGGTCGGCCGTTCGGTCTGCCGGGGCGCGGTGGCGGCGTCCGCCTGCTTCCAGGGCAGCCGGCCGGCGTGCACCAGCCCGACGGCGTACGCACCGGTCGAGCAGAGGGCGACGAGCACGGTCAGGAGGGCGA
Source organism: Nocardioides ultimimeridianus (assembly GCF_054777895.1). Taxonomy (NCBI): domain Bacteria; kingdom Bacillati; phylum Actinomycetota; class Actinomycetes; order Propionibacteriales; family Nocardioidaceae; genus Nocardioides; species Nocardioides ultimimeridianus. The sequence goes on from NZ_BAAHAB010000005.1 coordinate 180,020, forward strand.
TGCGGCGCAGCATGGGGACTCCTCGGTCACGGGGGTTCTGCCCTGTTGACGCGCGGCGCCGGGATTCGGTTGCGGCCGAGTGGGACAAGATGGCCGCATGGGGATCTTCGGGGGGCAGCGCTCGTTCTTCATCGGCAGGACCTGGAGCGGTTCGTTCTCCCGGACCTATGACGTCCGGACGCCGGGGTGGTGGGTCCTGGCCACGCTCTTCTACCTGGCGTGGGTCGGGTTCCTGACGCTCTTCCTCGTGCTGCTCACCGATCTGTCCTTCCCGGTGTCGATCGGCCTGGGCGCCGCGGGCGGACTCGTGATGGTGGTCTACGGGTACGTCCGCAGCTTCCGCCGCTGACCGCTCAGCCGCAGGCGAAGACGCGCTCGTAGGTGACCAGGGTGAACCCCTCGCGGGGCTCGCGGGAGGCCTCGCGCCACCGGCCCGGGTCGAACTCGGGGTAGCGGACGTCCCCCTCCGGCGACAGCGGGATCTCGCTGATGACCTGTACGTCGGCGTACGGGAGGGCGGAGCGGTAGACCACCGCTCCCCCGCCGATCGTCACCGGCGTCTCCGGCGGCTGGTCGGCGAGCACCTCGTCGGCCAGCTCGAGCGCGGCGGGGACCGACGACGCGACGAGCACGCCCTCGGCCGACCACGACGAGTCGCGGGTCAGCACGATCGTGGTCCGCCCGGGCAGCGGGCGGCCGATCGACTCGTGCGTGGTGCGGCCGAGGATGAGCGCGGTGCCGATCGTGTTCTCGCGGAACACCTTCTGCTCACCGGGCACGTGCCAGGGGATGTCAGGGCCGTTGCCGATGACGCCGTTCTCGGCGACGGCGGCGACCATCGTCACCCGTCGGCCCGCCGGGGTGGTCATACGGCGATCGGCGCCTTGATGCCGGGGTGCGGGTCGTAGCCCTCGACGGCGATGTCCTCGAGGTCGAACCCGTCGATCTCCTTGATCTCCGGGTTCAGCACCAGCCGCGGCAGCGGCCGGGGCTCGCGGGTGAGCTGCAGCCGCGCCTGCTCGAGGTGGTTGGAGTACAGGTGCGCGTCACCGAGGGTGTGCACGAAGTCGCCGACCTCGAGACCGGCCACCTGGGCGACCATGTGGGTGAGCAGCGCGTAGGACGCGATGTTGAACGGCACCCCGAGGAAGATGTCTGCCGAGCGCTGGTAGAGCTGGCAGCTCAGCCGTCCGTCGGCGACGTAGAACTGGAACAGCGAGTGGCACGGCGGCAGCGCCATCTCGTCCACGAGGGCCGGGTTCCAGGCCGAGACGATGTGCCGGCGCGAGTCGGGGGTGGTGCGGATCTGGTCGACCACCTGGGCCAGCTGGTCGATGTGGCGTCCGTCGGGGGCCGGCCACGAGCGCCACTGGGCGCCGTACACCGGTCCGAGGTCGCCGTTCTCGTCGGCCCACTCGTCCCAGATCGTGATGCCGCGCTCCTGCAGCCAGCGCACGTTCGTGTCGCCACGCAGGAACCACAGCAGCTCGCCGAACACCGAGCGGGTGTGGATCTTCTTCGTGGTGACCAGCGGGAAGCCCGCGGACAGGTCGAAGCGCATCTGGTGCCCGAACACGCTCAGCGTTCCGGTGCCCGTCCGGTCACCCTTGGACGTCCCCTCGTCGAGGACGCGCTGCACCAGGTCGAGGTATTGCCGCACGACCCCGAGCCTAGGCCGAGAGCGACATGGGTCCGTAGACCTCGCGGTCGTTCTCGAAGAGTGTCACCTGTACGACGCCGGCGTCGGCGAGGTCGCCGTACGTCTCACCGATCCAGGACTCGGCGTCGGCCTGGCTGGGGAACCGCTGGCCGGCGTGCTCCTCGGCGACCTCGACGACGGCACCCGACGCGTCCTCGAGCCGCCACCACCAGGGCCGGTCGGCGGGGCTGGGTGCGCGGAAGGTCGGCGGGTCCTCGGGCAGTGCGGCCATGTCAGGACTCCCTCACGGACGTGTCGACGAACGGTGGCTTGTGGATGGCGAAGACCTCCTGCTTGCCCCGTACGTCGACGAGGACCTCGGCGTCGTCGGCCACGTTGGAGCCCACCAGCGCCAGGGCGATGCCCTGCTTCAGCGTCGGCGAGAACGTGCCGGAGGTGATCTCGCCGACCCGGAAGTCGGCGCCGATCGAGACGCCCATGTGCGGGCGCGGGATGGCGCGGCCGGTGGCCTTGAGGCCGACCAGCTTGCGCCGCGGGCCGGCGGCCTTCTCCGCGGCCACGGCGTCCTTGCCCCAGAACTCGTCCTTCTTCCAGCCGACGGCCCAGCCGAGGCGGGCCTCGTTCGGGGTGACGGAGGGCGAGATGTCCTGGCCGTGCAGCGGGTAGCCCATCTCGGTGCGCAGCGTGTCGCGCGCCCCGAGGCCGCAGGCCGCGATGCCGAACTGCTCGCCCGCCTTCAGCAGTGCGTCCCACAGCTCGCCGGCCACGGCGTTCGGCGCGATCAGCTCGTAGCCGCGCTCCCCGGTGTAGCCGGTGCGGCACACGATCACCGGCTCGCCGGCGTAGTCGGCCTCGATGAAGGTCAGGTAGTCGTGACCGACCGGCAGCCCGGCCGCGTCCAGCGTCTCGTCCGACCTGGTGCCCTGCACCGCGATCACGACGTAGTCGCGGTGGTGGTTGAGCACCTCGAGACCGTCCGGGGCGCCCTCGGCGAGCCGGCGGTGGACCTCGGTGTTGTTGGAGGCGTTGGGGATGAGGAAGACGTGGTCGTCGTCCTTGTAGTAGCTGAAGATGTCGTCGACGATCCCGCCGGTCTCCGGGTCGAGGCACAGCGTGTACTGCGCCTGACCGGGCCCGATCCGGCCCAGGTCGTTGCTCAGCCGGGCGTTCACGTACGCCGCCGCACCCGGCCCGCGCACGACGACCTTGCCCAGGTGGCTGACGTCGAAGATCCCCACGCCGGTGCGCACGGCCGTGTGCTCGGGCACCACGCCGGCGTACTGCAGCGGCATCGACCAGCCGCCGAACTCGGCGAACTTCGCGCCGAGGGCGACGTGGCGATCGTGCAGCGGGGACTGGAGGAGGTCGTCGGCCATAGCCCGGAAGATATCGTGCGGGACGTGACGACCTACGCCCTGCGCACCGCGAGCCCCGCCAAGACCAAGGCCGAGGCCGTGGTGGTCGGCGTCGTGCCCGGCCCGGCGCTGGCGCCGGGGGGCGAGGACGTGGCGGCGGCGTACGGGCGCAAGCTCAAGGGCCTGCTCGCGACCCTGTCGCTGACCGGCCGCCCGGGCGAGGTGGCGAAGGTGCCGACCAACGGGGTGATCGGGTCGCCGCTGCTGGTGCTGGTCGGGCTCGGTGACGCGTCCGATGCGCAGGCCGTACGACGCGCGGCCGGCAACGCGGCCCGGGCCACCGGCACCGCGGCGTCGATCGCGCTGGCGCTCCCGGCCGACACCCCCGAGCTGGCCCGCGCCGTGGTCGAGGGGTTCCGGCTCGGCGGCTACGCGTTCACGGCGTACAAGAGCAAGGCGGAGACGACGGCCCCGGCGGAGGTCGTCCTCCTCTCCCCCGCGGCGCGACGCGCCGAGATCGCGCGGGCCGTCGAGGACGCCCAGGTGATCGCGGACGCCACCGGCGTCATGCGCGACTGGGTGAACACTCCTCCGGCCGACCTCACGCCGCCGGCCTTCGCCGACGCCATCGGTGCCGCGGTGAAGGCCGCGAACAAGGACCTCGCGACCAAGATCAAGGTCGACGTGTACGACGAGGAGCGGCTCGCCGAGCTGGGCTGCGGCGGCACGCTCGCGGTCGGCGCCGGGTCGGCCGCACCCCCACGGATCGCCGAGCTGCGCTACCGCCCCAAGGACCCGGTCGCGCACCTCGCGCTGGTCGGGAAGGGCATCACCTTCGACTCCGGCGGCCTCACCATCAAGCCGGGCTCCAGCATGGCCACCATGAAGGAGGACATGGCCGGCGCGGCCGCGGTCGTCCAGGCCACGCTGGCGGTCGCGCGCCTCGGCCTGCCGGTGGAGATCTCGGCCTTCGTCGGGCTGGCCGAGAACATGGTGGGCGCCGCCGCGATGCGGCCCGGCGACGTGATCACGATCTTCGGCGGCACCACCGTGGAGATGCAGAACGCGGACGCCGAGGGCCGCCTGGTCCTCGCCGACTGCCTCGGCCTGGCCGTCGAGCGCAGGCCCGACCTGGTCGTGGACATCGCCACGCTGACCGGGCACATGGTCCAGGCGCTAGGCGACAAGATCGCTGGAGTGATGGGCGACGACGCGATCGTCGACGCCGTGCTCGCCGCGGCGGCCGCGGCCGGCGAGGACGCCTGGCCGATGCCGATCCCCGACTTCATGGACGAGCGCATCCACTCCAGCCGCATCGCCGACCTCGCCCAGCACGACTGGATCCGGTGGGGCGGCGGACTGTTCGCGGCGGCGTTCCTGCGCGAGTTCACCGGCGGCCTGCCCTGGGCGCACCTCGACATCGCCGGCCCGACCTTCAACCGCGGGGGCCCGGTCGGCCACCTGACGCCCGGCTCGACCGGCTACGGGCTCGCCACGCTGGTCGAGCTGGCGCGCGGCCTGGCTACTGCTGACGCTCCTGGCGCTGCTGCTTCCGTTCCCGCGTGATGCGGGAGTTGTAGTCGCGCATCCGCTGCGGGATGCCGACCACCCCGGCGTCGTACGACGGCACCTGGCGGGCGTTGCAGAACTTGTGCGCCCACTCGGTCGAGGGCACCCGGCGCCGGGTCCACTCGCCGTCGTGCGCGACCAGCAGCAGGGTGACCTCGCTGACCGCGGTCCGCGGCTCGATGAAGCCCTCCACGCCACGGTGGGAGCCGATCCACTGCTCGAGGTGCGCCTGGTCCGCCTCGTCGGCCGCGCGGACGCGGGTCGAGCCGGTGCGTGTCGCATCACGCGCGGGCCCGCTCATCCGCGGAGCGCGACGGAACCGATCCCAGAACGCCATGCTCCCAGTGTGCCCGACCGGCGTCGCCGCCACAGATGTTCCGAGAGACGGTCCGGGCCGTTGCGGGCTGTGTCACACGTGGTGCAAGGATGGGGTCCGCAGTCCACGTCTGGCGCGCTTCTGTCGCACACCGACCCACGAAGTCGAGGAAACATGGCCACTGAAGTACCCCTCCCGGCACTCGGAGAGTCCGTCACCGAGGGCACCGTGACCCGCTGGCTCAAGCAGGTCGGTGACAGCGTCGCGGTCGACGAGCCCCTGCTGGAGGTCTCCACCGACAAGGTCGACACCGAGATCCCCTCGCCCGTCGCCGGCACGCTGCTGGAGATCAAGGCCGCCGAGGACGACACCGTCGAGGTGGGTGCCGTGCTCGCCGTGATCGGCGCTGCCGACGAGGGTGGCGCGTCCGCCCCCGCGGCCGAGCCCGAGGCGCCGGCCGCTGCCGACGCGGAGCCCCAGGAGGAGCCCGCCGCTGCCGAGGCGCCGGCCGAGACCCCCGACGCTCCCGCTGCGCCCGACGCCCCCGAGACGCCGTCCCCCGACGCGACCGCGGGAACCGAGGCCCCCGACGGTTCCGCCGCCGGTGCCAGTGGCACCGCCGTGACCCTGCCCGCGCTGGGTGAGTCGGTCACCGAGGGCACCGTGACCCGCTGGCTCAAGCAGGTCGGCGACAGCGTCGCCGTCGACGAGCCGCTGCTCGAGGTCTCCACCGACAAGGTCGACACCGAGATCCCCTCGCCGGTCGCCGGCACGCTGCTGGAGATCAAGGCCGCCGAGGACGAGACCGTCGAGGTCGGCGCCGAGCTCGCCATCATCGGCAGCGGTACGCCGGCGGCCGCCCCCGCCGCTCCCGAGCCCGCCCCGGCCGCGCCCGAGGCCCCGGCTCCCGCTGCCGAGGCGCCCGCCGAGGAGACCCCGAAGCAGGAGGCGCCGAAGCAGGAGGCCCCGAAGCAGGAGGCCCCGGCCGCGCCGGCTCCCGCCGCACAGCTCCCGCCCGAGCCCGCGCCGGTCGCCGAGAAGCCCGCCCCCGAGCCGTCCGCGGACGGCCCGAGCTACGTGACCCCGCTGGTCCGCAAGCTGGCCAACCAGCACGGCGTCGACCTCGCGTCGGTGACCGGCTCGGGCGTCGGTGGCCGGATCCGCAAGCAGGACGTCATCGCGGCCGCCGAGGCCAAGAAGGCTCCCGCGGCCGAGGCCCCCGCTGCCCCCGCGGCGGCAGCCCCGAGCGGCGGCGTACCGGCTCCCTCGCCGTCGCCGCTGCGCGGCCAGACGGTCCCGATCAGCCGCCTGCGCGCGATCATCGCCAAGCGGATGAACGAGTCGCTGCAGACCTCCGCGCAGCTCACCCAGGTCGTCGAGATCGACGTGACGAACGTGGCCCGGCTGCGCGAGAGCGTGAAGGAGGAGTTCCTGGCCCGCGAGGGTGTGAAGCTCACCTACCTGCCGTTCTTCGCCAAGGCCGCCATCGACTCGCTCAAGGCGCACCCGACCCTGAACGCCGCCATCGACACCGATGCCGGCACGGTGACCTACTTCGACCGGGAGAACCTCTCGATCGCGGTCGACACCGAGAAGGGCCTGATCACGCCGGTCATCAAGGACGCGGGCGACCTGTCCGTCTCCGGCCTGGCCAAGAAGATCGCCGACGTCGCGCAGCGCACGCGCACCAACAAGATCGGTCCGGACGAGCTGTCCGGCGGCACCTTCACGATCACCAACCTCGGGTCGGTCGGCGCGCTGTGGGACACCCCGATCATCAACCAGCCGCAGGTCGCGATCCTCGGCCCGGGCGCCGTCGTGAAGCGCCCGGTCGTCATCGACGACGAGCACCTCGGCGAGACGATCGCGATCCGGCACATGTGCTACTTCGCGCTGACCTACGACCACCGGCTGGTGGACGGCGCGGGCGCCGGCCGCTTCCTGCAGGAGGTCAAGAAGCGCCTCGAGGCCGGTCAGTTCGAGGTCTGAGCCGACCGCAGCACCCAACGCCCCTCGACCCGCCGGAACTCCAACCGGCGGGTCGACGCGTTGTCATGGGGCAACGGATAGCGGTGGCCGCCGCCGACGGCGTACGCCGCCACCAGCCGGTCGGTCACCACGAGCACGATCCGCCGGGCCGTCCGCACCTCGAGCCGTACGCCGAGCAGCTGCATCGACATCCCGCGGACCCGCAGGCCCCGGGCCGACCAGCGCCGCAGCATGGCCAGGTCACGCCGTCCGGCGGCCGACCTGTCGGCGTACAGGCGGCGCAGTGCGGTGGCGTCGCCGTGCGCCCACGCGTGCGCCCGGGCGCGGTCCCAGTCGCGCAGCACCACCAGGGCGCGGACCGCGGCGACGGGTCCGGCCGACCGGGCGGCCGGTGCGACGTCGGCGACCGGTCGCGGCGCCGCGTCGGGCCGGCCGAGTCCGAGGAGCAGCGCACCGACCACCAGCACCAGGGCGATGACAGCGCCGGTGCCGAGTGCGCGCAGGCCCGAGATCCGCATGCCCCAGTCCTACGCGGTCCGGGCGAGATCCGCATCCGGTCATCCACAGGCCTCCGACCGGCAGCGCGGTGAGAGGAGGCGCCGGCGGGATCCTCGCCGGGGATGTCAGCGGTTCTGTGGCCGCCGCCGGCGACTCCGGAGACGCGCTCGGTCCAATGCGGCGAGTAGCCTGATCGATGTGACTGAGTACGTCGAGCTCGGCCAGGTCGACTACCAGGCGGCCTGGGACCTGCAGCGGACCATCCACGCCGAGGTCGCGGGCGGCGCACGCGAGGACACCGTGCTGCTGCTCGAGCACCCGCCGGTGTTCACGGCCGGCAAGCGGACCGAGCCCTGGGAGCGACCGGCCGACCCGGGCGGCGCCGAGGTGCTCGACGTGGACCGCGGCGGCAAGATCACCTTCCACGGGCCGGGGCAGCTGGTCGGCTACCCCATCGTGACGCTCCCCCAGCACGTCCTCGTCGTCGACTATGTGCGCCGGATCGAGGAGGCGCTCATCGCGGCGTGCGCCGAGCTCGGCGTGACGACGGCCCGCGTGCCCGGCCGCAGCGGCGTGTGGCTGCGGGCCGACGAGCACGGCCCGGAGCGCAAGATCGCCGCGATCGGCATCCGGGTCAGCCGCGGCGTCACGATGCACGGGTTCTCGCTGAACTGCGACGTCGACATGGGCTGGTACGACCGCTTCGTGCCGTGCGGGATCGCCGATGCGTCCGTCACGTCGCTGTCGCGTGAGCTGGGTCGCGACGTGACGGTCGCCGAGGTGCTTCCCGTCGTACGACGCCACCTGGACGAGCTCCTCGCGTGGGGCGATTACACGCCGACCCCCGACTACGAGCCGCGCCCCGACCCGGCGAAGATGCCCCGCATCCCCGTGCTGCGTCCCGCATCTGCGTAGCCTCGGGCGCATGCCTGAGCTGGTCGTCGACGCCGAGGGTCTTCGCAAGCAGTACCGGAGCCTGGCCGGCGGTGCCCGCTGGGCTGTCGACGGCGTCGACCTGCGCGTCGCGCGCGGCGAGGTGCACGGGTTCCTCGGTCCGAACGGGTCCGGCAAGACCTCGACCATCCGGATGCTGCTCGGCCTGAGCCGCGCGACCGCCGGGAGGATGGCGCTGTTCGGCGAGCCGGTCCCCCAGCACCAACCGGCCGTCATGAGCCGGATCGGTGCCGTCGTGGAGTCACCGAAGTTCTCGCCCGGGCTGACCGGGCGGCACAACCTGCTGCTGCTCTCGCGCTCGGTCGGCCTCCCCGACCGCAAGGTCGACGAGGCCCTCGAGGCGGTCGGCCTCGGCCAGCGCGCGAAGCAGAGGTACAGCGGCTACTCGCTCGGCATGAAGCAGCGGCTGGCGGTCGCAGCGACCCTGCTCCGCGACCCTGAGCTGCTCATCCTCGACGAGCCCTCCAACGGCCTCGACCCCGCCGGCATCCGCGAGAACCGGGAGATGATCCGCGCGATGGCGGAGCGCGGCGTGACCGTGCTGCTGTCCTCGCACGTGCTCGCCGAGGTGCAGCAGGTGTGCACGTCGGTCACGATCCTGGGCCGGGGGCGCACCCTCGCGGCGGGTCCGGTCAGCGACCTGCTGACCCCGACCACCGGCGTACGCCTGGTGCCGACGGACCTGGACCGGGCTGAAGGAGTGCTGTCGGCCGCGGACCTGTCGGTACGACGCGACGGCGCGGCGCTGGTCGTCGACGGCGTCGCGCCCGAGCGTGTCAGCGAGCTGCTCGCGGGGTCCGGCGTGTGGCTCAGCGAGCTCGCTCCGGTACGCCGCGACCTCGAATCGGTCTACCTGGAGCTCACCAGCGGCCAGGACCTGGCTGCGGAGGGGGCTGCGTGATGCGCCACCTCATCCGCGTGGAGCTCGACCGCATCCGGTGGCGCCGGGCGGTCCGCGTCCTGGTCCCCATCGCGCTGCTCATGCCGCTGGCCATGCTGATCATCTGGACGGCGAACACCAAGCCGCACGACGCGCAGGCATGGGCGAGGGCCGAAGCGCGTGCGCAGCGGCAGATGAGCTCCCCGGCCTTCCAGCGCCAGATCGACCGCTGCGTGGCCGAGAGCTGGAACGGGCCCGGGACGACGCGCGACCAGTGCATCGCCGAGCAGGGGCCCCGGCCCGAGTGGTTCCTGTCCTACAACGAGATGAAGGCCCATGACGCCGTCGCGGGCTTCGCGCCCGCGGCCGCGCTCCTGGTCGTCGGCGCCATCGCCCTCGCGGCCATGACCTACGCCGGTGCGGACTGGTCCAGCGGCTCGATCAGCAACCAGCTGATCTTCAACCCGCGAAGACTCCAGCTCTACGGCGCGAAGCTCGTCGCCATCGGCGTACTGGGAGCGGCGGTGAGCCTGCTGGTGAAGGCGGTCTGGTGGATCGCGTTCAGCGGCATCGCCCAGGTGCGGGACCTGCCATGGCAGTCGGAGTGGACCGGCGACGCCTTCGCGGTCGCCGGCAAGGGGGCCGCCTTCGCGGCCCTGATCGGCATCGCCGCCTTCGCCCTCACCACCCTCGTCCGGCACACCGTCGCGGCGCTCGGCACCACCCTCGCCGTGCTGGCCGTCAGCACCGCCTTCATCCACGGCCTCGACACCGGACGGCTCCAGGCGCTCAGCCCGGCCCTCAACACGGCGGCCGTGCTGTTCCACAACGTCACCTACACGACCAACGACTGGCACCTCGAGGGAGACATCCGGTACGCCGGCGTCCACCACATCGGTGCCGCGCAGGGCTTCGTGCTGTGGGCCGTCGTCGGCCTGGCCCTCGTGCTCGCCGGGGGCGCCGCCTTCCGCCGGAGGGACGTGCCCTGACGGTCAGTAGACTGGCCTGCTGTGAGCACCACACCCGACGGTAGGAAGCTTCTCCGGCTCGAGGTACGCAACGCGGAGACCCCGATCGAGCGCAAGCCGTCGTGGATCAAGACCCGCGCGAAGATGGGTCCGGAGTACACCGCGCTGCAGAGCCTGGTGAAGTCCGAGGGGCTGCACACGGTGTGCCAGGAGGCCGGCTGCCCCAACATCTTCGAGTGCTGGGAGGACCGCGAGGCGACCTTCCTCATCGGCGGCGACCAGTGCACGCGGCGCTGCGACTTCTGCCAGATCGACACCGGCAAGCCCGAGCCGCTGGACCGCGACGAGCCCCGCCGGGTGGCGGAGTCGGTGCAGAAGATGGAGCTCAAGTACGCCACCATCACCGGCGTCGCCCGTGACGACCTCCCCGACGGCGGCGCGTGGCTGTACGCCGAGACGGTGCGCGCCATCCACGAGCTCAACCCCGGCACCGGGGTGGAGAACCTGGTGCCCGACTTCAACGGCGACCCCGACCTGCTGGCCGAGGTCTTCGAGTCCCGTCCCGAGGTGCTGGCCCACAATCTGGAGACGGTGCCGCGGATCTTCAAGCGGATCCGGCCGGCTTTCCGCTACGAGCGCTCGCTGGAGGTGCTGACCGCGGCGCGGGCGTTCGGGCTGGTCACGAAGTCCAACCTGATCCTGGGCATGGGCGAGACCCGCGAGGAGGTCTCGCAGGCGCTGCGCGACCTGCACGAGGCCGGCTGCGACCTGATCACCATCACCCAGTACCTCCGCCCGAGCCTGCGCCACCACCCCGTGGAGCGGTGGGTCAAGCCCGAGGAGTTCGTCGAGCTCCAGGCCGAGGCCGAGGAGATCGGCTTCGCCGGCGCGCTGTCCGGCCCGCTCGTGCGTTCGTCGTACCGCGCCGGACGCCTGTACCGTCAGGCAGCCGAACTTCGCGGACTCGCCGTCCGCTGACACACAGGAGCAGCATCACCCGATGTCGAATCTCGACCCCACCCAGATGAGCCGCCGCCAGCAGGTCCGCGAGACCTTCCGGATGACCCGCCAGGTCGACCCGGCGGTCGTGTGGTGGATGCTCGGCGCCTTCGTGGTCGGCGCCGCCGTCGGCTTCTCCGCGATGTTCTTCCCGACCGGCGGCAGCACGGTCAGCCTGATCTTCGCCATCGTCTCGGGCCTGCTGCTCGGCTTCCTGCTGATGATGATCGTCTTCAGCCGACGCGCCCAGAAGGCCGTCTACCTGCAGCTCGAGGGCCAGACCGGCGCCGCCGCGCGGGCGCTGTCGATGCTGCGCAAGGGCTGGCACGTCGAGCAGGTCGTCGGCTTCACCAAGCAGCAGGACCTCGTGCACCGCGTGGTCGGCCCTCCGGGGATCGTCCTGGTCGCCGAAGGCAACCCGAACCGCATCAAGCCGGTCCTGATCAGCGAGCACAAGCGACACGAGCGGGTCGCGGGCGACTTCCCCGTCCGTGACGTCATCGTCGGCAACGACGAGGGCCAGGTCCCGCTGCCGAAGCTGGTCCGGCACATCCAGAAGCTGGGCCGCGACGTGAAGCCCGCTGAGATCACCGACCTGCTCAACCGGCTGCGCGCGCTGGACTCCCAGCGGGGCAAGGCACCGATCCCGAAGGGACCGGTGCCCACCTCGATGAAGGGTCAGCGCGGAGGCCTGCGGGGGCGCTGAGCCTCAGCAGCTCGGCGCCACCGAGGAGAACGTCCCGAACAGCGTGTACGCGCCGTTCAACGCGGACGACGGCTGTTCCCGGGTGAACCACGGCAGCAGGGCCTCGTCCTGCAGGTGGTAGCCGTCGACGATCCGGGTGGCGCCCACGAGCGGGTCGCCGGTCTCGAGCAGCCGCTGGCATCCGTAGCTGCTCGCCGGACCGGGCAACGGGGACTGCCAGCTCGGCACGATGTTGTCGGTGAACGGGTCGGCGAACCACTCGGCGACCTCGTGGCTGAGGACCGCCGCGTCCGGGAGCGGGCTGGGGTCGTCGGACCACGACCCGTAGATCCACGTCTGCCGACCGCCGTCCGCGGTATCCCACCAGCCGTGCTCGCCCTTGAAGGACGGCGTGCGCGTCTGGTGACCGATGACGATCGGCAGCGTCCGCGGTGAGATGCCCGCGGAGCTGACGATCCGGTGGATCTGCGTCTGGAGCCACGACCTGTCGACGACCGCGCTGTGGGTGCCGTTCGGGTTCGTGACGACGTCGCCACTCCCCTGCGGCACGACCAGGTCGACCGCCGGGTGGACGTCGGGATCGCCGAGCACGACGTGGTACGCCGGGTCGCTGCCACCATCGCTCCACAGCTGCGCCCGCATCATCGCGTCGCCGTACTGGGTCTTGCCCGAGGGGAACTGCGCGTCGCTGAACAGGGGTGACGCGGCTGCGCGGTCGGCGTCCGAGGTCGCGTCCCAGACCGATCCGTCCGGCATCGTCAGGCGCAGCGGGATGATGACGGCCGGCACCCGGGTGGTCGACGGGCTCGTCCTCGGGTCCGTCCCGACCATCCGGTAGGCGTACGGGGAGGGGCGGCCGTCCTGGTCGAGATGCCCGACGAAGAAGGGCACGGTCGGGCCGACGGCCGAGCTGAAGGTCGTCGGGGCGTCGGGGGCCTCGTCGGTGCGCGCGGTGGCGACCGGCGTACCGGATCGGGCGTCGACGGCCGTGATGCGCGTGGACCAGCTCGTCAGCAGCTCGCGGTCGACCCGGGGCTGGTAGCTGACCGCGGTCCAGATCCGGCCGTCGGCCCCGACGCTCGCCGTCGAGAAGTCGTCGGCGTTGGCCGTGCGGTCGGAGGAACCGAACCACTCGTAGCCGGCGAAGCTGTCCAGCGGGACCTGCCCGCGGCCGACGATCCGCACCGGCCCGGCGCCCGACTCGTCGATCGGTGCGATCGCGGCCGAGGGGAAGTAGTCCGGGCCCACCAGCTCGAAGGCGATGGCCCCGTGCCCCGTGCTGTCGACGGCGATGGAGCTGGTGATCGCGCTGTTGCCGGCGACGGCGAGGTAGCCCTGCTTGGCAACGTTCACCGACAGGGTGCCGTCGCCCACGTCGGGGACCAGTTGGAACCACGCGACACCGGCAGTGGCCGGCCCCCGGCCGGTCCGCACCTGGGTGGCCTGGCTGACCCACAGCCGCCCGTCGGCGTACTCCGCGCCCGAGCAGCGCTCGGCGTCGAGGATGAACTCGAGCGGCGCGGGACCCCATTGCCGACGCACGTAGCGCGCCAGCGGGCGGTCGCCCTCGCGCTGTACGACGGCCTCTGCCTCGCCCTGCGTGGCCTCGGTCTCCACCTTCGTCTGCACCAGGGACAGCGAGGGGTTCGCGTCCGCCAACGATGCCGTGTTCGTGATCGCCAGGACGAAGACCGCGCCGCGCATCGGGCCGCACGCGGCCGTCAGGTACTCGGTTCCCCCGTGGCTCTCGGCGTACGTCGCTCCCGGCGGCGTCTGGGCCGGCGTCGGGCCGACCGGGTACGGCGTGCCGTCGGCGGGTCGCGCCTCCGTGATCGCGACCGCCGTGGTGGCCGTCCGGTCGACGAGCTGTGTCTTCGAGATCGCGAAGACACGGAAGCCGGACGACGTGCCCGATGACCCGAACAGCGTGGTGGACAGGAAGATCCCGTTGCTGTCGGCCCCGATCGCGAGCAGCGCGGGCGTGCAGGAGCAACCCGGGACCGCAGCGGCACCGTCGCTGCCGTCACCGCTGACCGGGAGGTTGTAGACGTCCCAGCTCCCGCGCGGGTCGTCGGTCCGGCTGACCGCCAGCTCGATCGACGCACCACCGTCGGTCGAGTAGCGCTGCGTGCTGATCATGAAGCGGTCCATGGCCGCGTCGAAGTAGCAGCGCTCGTGGGCGTGCGCGTAGGTCCCGAGGGCCAGCGGGCCGGTGGACACCTCCGCCTCGCCGTCCCCGAGCAGCTGACCGATCGCGACCGTGCGGGTGAGGGGTGCGCCGTCCGTGGTGAAGACGCGGGCCGCGTCCTGGACGGTCTCGAGCACGAAGCCGTTGCCCTCGCACACCGAGGGGCTGGCACCCAGGTAGCCGACGGCGTTGTGGCCGTCGTCGGCCAGCTTCTGCTGCAGCTCGGTGATGCCGTCGAAGCCGCCGGGCCGGTTCCGGACCGGCGTGATCCCGACGGACGGCGGCTCGTCGCCGACCTCGGTCGGCGAGGTGCCGCCGTCGAAGCTGGGCGGCGGGTTCCCGGCACCCCAGTCGGACGGAAGCTCGTCCGACCGCAGTGCAGGGGCCCTTCCCACGGTCGCCAGGGTCGTGCTGGCCTGCCAGGCCAGGGCGACCTGGGTCTCGCTCGCGCCGGCAGGAAGGGCCGGAGCCCCATCCGGACCGGCCATGGCGGGTGCGATGGTTCCCGGTACGGCGACGGCCAGCGACGCCGCGCACAGCGCCGCGGCCGCGACGAATCTGGCGGCGAGCCGTGGCCCGGAGGAATCGAGTCTGTTCATCACGTGGTCCTTTCAGGGAGCGACACCGACCCGACCGGGGTCGACTGGGGCCGATGCTCGCGCTAAGACGAGGCTCCGGGCATCGGGGATGCGCCCTACCTTTTGAGGCGTCCGGCCGTAAGGAGTCGGTGGATCAGATCCCGAGGTCGCGGGCGATCGCGCCCGCCTCCGCGCGGTTCGTCGCACCCAGCTTGGCCAGGATGTTCGAGACGTGCACCGACGCGGTCTTGGCGCTGATGAACAGCTGGTCGGCGATGGCCTGGTTCGTCGCGCCCCGCGCCACCAGCGCGAGGACCTCGCGCTCCCGTGCGGTGAGGCCGTGGTCGACGACGCCGGCGGTCTCGTCGCGGGCCATGCCGGGCAGCCGCACCCGGGCCCGGCGGGCGGACCGCTCAAGGTCGGCGGCCAGCACCGACCCGATCGCCGTCGCCCGCTCCCAGGCCGGGACGAGGATCGCGGAGGGGTCGCCGCCCTCGGCGTACGTGGCGTCGGCGAGCCGCCAGGCGACGTACAGGCAGTCAGCCGCGTCCGGCCCCTCACTCGGTACGTCGAGCACCGCCTGCCAGCACGCGGAGGAATCGGTGCCGGTCGCGCGAGCGCTCTCGGCCTCGATCGTCCGCCGCAGCCGCTCCCGCTCCTGGCGCATCGGCTCTGACAGGCCGGGCGGCGCCGCGAGCCGGTCGGCGAGCTCGGCGCAGGTCGCCAACGCCTCCTCGGCCACTCCCGGGTCGGCCAGCGCCCGGTCGGCGAGCGCGCGGGCCGCCGTCGGGTAGTGGACGATCGTGGCGGGGTCGACGGGCGCGCCGACCAGGGCTGCCGTGCCCAGCTTGAGGAGCTGCTCGTCGCCGGTGCCGAGGCCGATGAGCAGCTGGATCCAGGCCTGGGGCCCCTCCCACTGCGGTCCGACCGCGCCCCCGGACGAGACCAGCGCGTCCAGGCACAGCCGGGCCTCGTCGTACTGACCGCGGCGGGCGGCGAGGATCGCGGCGTTCACCCAGCGGAAGTTGCGGATCATGCCCTCGTGGCGGCTGAACCGCAGCCGCCGCAGCATCGCGGCGGCCTCGTCCCAGTCGCCCCTGCGCACGAGCGTCCAGCACAGATTGAGCCGCTGGAAGTCGAGGATGGCGCCGGCGAATCCCCGCTCCTCGCACAGCCGCACCGTCTCCTCGGTGACCCGGTCACACTCGGCCAGCTGTCCGGCCGAATCCAGGGCTGTGCTCAGATTCGCGCCGGCGTGCACGTAGGCGTCGAGATCGCCGTCGGCGAGGGCCAGGGCGAGCGCCTCGCGGGCCATCGCCAGCCCCTCCTCGACGTCGGCGCCCTGGAACACCAGCGCACACCCGGTCGCTTCGAGCGCACGGATCTCGCCCCACCGCGATCCGTGCGCCCGGGCGAGCGCGAGGGCCTCGCGGCCACACCCCTCGGCAAGCTCGTAGGCGCCCCGGACGACCGCCTTCATGCCCTGCTGTGCCAGCAGCTCGGCACGGGCGACGCCCGGCTCGGAGCCGATGTCGTCGAGCGCGGCCTGCACCAGCTCGTCGCCTCGTCCGGGCTCGCCGACGATCCACAGCATCTCGGCCAGCAGCCGGGTCGCGACCAGCACGGTGGCGAGGTCCGACCTCGGGACGGCCTCGAGTGCGCGCTCGTAGTGGGCCCGCGCCGCGACGTTGTCACCGACCCGCGACGCGGCCAGTCCCGCGGCGATGCGGAGCTCCCCCAGGCTCGGCTCGCCCGCGTCCCCGCTCACCTGCGACGCCAGGCTCACCGCCCGCTCGTAGTGGACGTGCGCCTCGGTGATCGCATAGGTCTCGCTGGCACGCTCGGCCGCCCTGATCGAGGCGGCGTACGCCGTCTCCAGGTCGCCGGCCTGCTCGGCGTGGAAGGCGATCTCCCCCGCGGCCGCCTGGGCACCGCCCTCGGCGAGTCCGGGGTCGGCGACGAGCGCGTGGGCGATGCGCTGGTGCAGGGCGATCCGGTCGCCCGCGAGGAGCCTCGCGTACGCCGCCTCCTGCAGCAGCGCGTGACGGAACGTGTAGCCGATCGGGTCGACCACCAGCGCTCCGTCCTCGACGGCGGCGCGCAGGCCTCCGGACAGTGCCGCAGGGTCGAGGTCGGCGACCTGCTGCACGAGCGCGTGCGAGGCGCGACGCCCGATCGCGGCGACCACCTCGACGGCGGCCCACGCGGTGTCGGGGAGCCGGTCGAGGCGCGCATCGAGCACGTCGTCCAGCGGGGACGGTGCGGCAGTCCCCTGCCCGGCGTACGCCGCCACCAGCTCCTCGACGAAGAACGGGTTGCCCTCGGCCCGGTCCACGATCCGGTCCAGCGGCAGCGACGATGCCGCGCCGCCCACCAGCGAGCCGACCAGCTCGGTGACCTGCTCGGCCCCGAGTGGTTGGACGTCGACGCGCGTGACGACGGGAAGCCGGGCGAGCTCGGCGAGCAGCGGTCGCAGCGGGTGCCGCCGGCGCATCTCGTCGCTGCGGAAGGTGACCAGCACGAGCCGGCCCGGCATCGCGGTCAGGGCCAGGAACCGGACCAGGTCGAGCGTGGAGGCGTCGGCCCAGTGGAGGTCCTCGATCACGAGGACGGCGGGCCCGGTCGGTGCGATCCGGTCGAGGAGGACCGGAAGGGCCTCGAACAGCCGCAGCGGGTCCTGCGCCGCCCCGCTCGGGTCGCCGGTGCTCAGCCTCGGGACCAGGGCGAGCAGCGGTGCGGCGGAGCCGTCGAGGAGGGCCGCGGCGGCCTCGTCCCCACGCTCGTTCGCGAGGCGGCGCAGGGCCCCGGCCAGCGGCAGGAACGGCACCGCCGCCTGGCTCAGCTCGACGCACCCGCCGACCAGTGCGGGGACCTCCGGGTGCGCGGCGAGCAGCTCGGTGACCAGGCGGGTCTTGCCCGCGCCGGCCTCACCGGCGACCAGGACGACCTGCCCGGCCTGCTCCCCGGCGGCGGCCAGCGCGGCCTCGAGCGCCTGGAGCTCAGGCGCCCGGCCGACCAGCGGCGCTCGGGAACGCATGTCGCCGAGTATGCCGCCGTACCGGCCCTCTTCGCCGGGCATCGCAGGACTCAGTGGGCGAAGATCGCCGCGAGGAGCGGCCGGCGGGTGCGACCGGCGGTGTCGGCGATCCGGGCGGCGGCCCGGGCGGACCGCGCGTCGGCGCGCTGGTCGGCACGGGCCTGCCGGGCGATCCTCACCAGGCGGTGCTGCTCGGCGGTGCGGACGCGGTCCTCGGTGACGACGCGGGCCATGTCGAAGGCGGGGTGGGTGTACATCGGGTTCTCCTCAGTTCAGTGGTGCTGACTGAGGACGACGCTCGCCCTAAGACCCCGCCTCCGGCATCGGGACAAATCCCTGAATTCGGGCCCTGCGGTACCTCAGCCGCCCATGCCGGGAGCGGTGGTGACCTGGCTCGCCGGCGGCGCCTGGACGCTGACCTTCTTGCCGAAGTCGCTGAGGACGGTCGTCATGGAGCCGGTGCCGAAGTCGACCTCGGTCTTGACCGCGCGGCCCTGGTCGTCGACCCAGATGTCCTCGTCGGCCTTCGAGCCGATGCTGGCGGACGCCGAGCCCGGCAGGTTCGGGAACATCTGGGCCATCGCGGCCTTGAGGTCGATGGTCATCTTGTAGTGCTTGACCGCCGCGCCGTTGACGCTGTCGGGGCCGACGTAGGTCGCCGAGTCGATGAAGCCGGCCATCTTGTCCATCAGCCCCAGCGGGTTGGTGAGAGCGTCGCTCATCCCGCTGCCGCCCATCATCGAGCTCACCTGTGCCAGATCGACCTTGATCCACTTCCCACCGGTGGTCGCCCCGGGCATCTGCATGTACATCGCGCCGTCGACGAAGCGCTCCTCGATCTTGGTGCCCGCCATGGTCATCGTCATGGTCATCGCCATCGGCTTCATCTGGACGTCGGCCTCGCCGTGCACCTGGACCGAGGACCCGGCGGCGGTCGTGTCCATGGTGAGGGTCTCGTGCGCGGTGTCGATCGCGCCGACGCCCTTCTTGATGATGGCCGTCATCTCGGCCGCCGTGAGCGAGGAGCCGGCGGCGGCGCTCGGCGCGCTGGACGCGGCGGTCGGCGACGGGTCGGACCCCATCGAGGTCGTCGACGTCGTGGGGGTCGAGGTGGAGCCCGCCGCGAGCGGGCTGTCGCTGCCTCCGCTGCCACAGGCGGCGAGGCCCGAGACGAGCAGGGCGGCGACCGCGCCCACGGAGGTACGTCGGATGAGGGCTGTGGTTGCACGCATGGCCGGGAGCCTACGTGGTCGCCCTACCTCCCCCGGGGACCCATCAGGCCGCGCATCGTGGCGAACGTGACGGTCGACGTACCGGCCGCCAGGTCGTGCAGGCCGCGGCCGTCGTTGCGGAAGACGAGCGGCGGGATCACGAGCAGGATCAGGATCTGGCGCAGCATGATCTTCGCCGGGTGCAGCCGCCGCAGCCGCCCGTCGGCGGGGATGACGCAGAGCCCGGTGAGCAGCTTGCCGATCGAGCCCCCGCCCAGCCAGGTCATGACCGTCGACTCGATGACGAAGACCGTGGTGACCCAGCCGGAGGAGCTGGGGTCCGGGGTCTCGTGGTGGAACGCCGAGTAGAACGGGATCGCCGTCGGGCCCACGAACGCCGTGACGACCAGGATGCACAGCGCCCAGTCCACCGCCAGCGCCAGCATCCGGCGCAGCCAGGACGCGTCGGGGATCGTCGTGGGCGCAGTCGTGGTCGGCACGGCGTAGAGCGTAGGACGCCGTACCTGCGCCGGTGCCGCCGCCCGTTCCGAAAGTTGTTTACATGCCCGAAACAATCGGGCAATCCCGCGAAACCTGACCTCCGTAGCGTCCGGTCAGTAACCGAACCGATCCGACGCACTGCGCGTCACTGCGAGGAGCTGTACATGACCGCGAACCCCACCCGCCTGGGTGCGATCCGCGAGATCGAGGCCAACGAGGCCCCGGTCCCGTTCTTCGACGGCAAGGGCGACTCGCCCGAGATCTTCGGCGAGAACGTCTTCTCGCTCCCGGTGATGGCCAAGCGTCTCCCGAAGTCGGTCTACAAGTCGGTCGCAGCGACCATCGAGAAGGGCGAGAAGCTCGACCCCGCCATCGCCGACGTCGTCGCCGCCGCGATGAAGGACTGGGCGATGGAGAAGGGCGTCACGCACTACGCGCACGTCTTCTACCCGCTCACCGGCCTCACCGCCGAGAAGCACGACTCGTTCATGGAGCCCGTCGGCGACGGCACCGCGATCTGGGAGTTCCAGGGCAAGATCCTGGTCCAGGGCGAGCCCGACGCGTCGTCCTTCCCCAACGGCGGCATCCGCGCCACGTTCGAGGCGCGCGGGTACACCGGCTGGGACGTCCAGTCGCCGGCGTACATCGTCGAGAACCACAACGGCTCGACCCTGTGCATCCCGACCATCTTCGTGTCGATGACCGGCGAGGCCCTCGACTACAAGACCCCGCTGCTGCGCTCGCAGAACGCGATGTCCGAGCAGGCCAAGCGCGTGCTGACCCTCTTCGGCCACAAGGACATCGACAACGTCGTGTCCTACTGCGGCCCCGAGCAGGAGTACTTCCTGGTCGACACCTCCTTCGTCAACTCCCGCCCCGACCTGCTCAACGCCGGTCGCACGCTCTTCGGTGCCAAGCCTCCGAAGGGCCAGGAGTTCGACGACCACTACTTCGGTGCCATCCCGGAGCGCGTCCAGAACTTCATGTTCGACACCGAGCGCGCGCTGTTCAAGCTCGGCGTTCCGGCCAAGACCCGCCACAACGAGGTCGCGCCCGGCCAGTTCGAGATCGCGCCGGTCTTCGAGAAGGCCAACCTCGCCGCCGACCACCAGCAGCTGCTGATGTCGACGTTCAAGGCGATCGCCAAGAAGCACGGCTTCGAGGCGCTCTTCCACGAGAAGCCGTTCGCCGGCGTCAACGGCTCGGGCAAGCACGTCAACTTCTCCTTCGGCAACGGCAACCAGGGCAACTTCCTCAACCCCGGTGACAGCCCGCACGACAACGCCCAGTTCCTGGTGTTCTGCGCCGCCGTCATCCGCGCCGTCCACCTGTACGGCGGCCTGCTGCGCGTCGCCATCGCGTCCGCCGGCAACGACCACCGCCTCGGCGCCAACGAGGCCCCGCCGGCGATCATCTCGATCTTCCTGGGCGACCAGCTCCAGGACGTCTTCGAGCAGATCAAGAACGGTGGTGCGACCTCCTCGAAGCAGAAGGGCGCCCTCTCCGTCGGCGTCGACAGCCTGCCGGTCCTCACCCAGGACGCCGGCGACCGGAACCGCACCTCGCCGATGGCCTTCACCGGCAACCGGTTCGAGTTCCGCGCCGTCGGCTCGGCCCAGACCGTCGCCGCGCCGATGATCACGATCAACACGATCATGGCCGAGGCGCTCGACTACCTCGCCACCGAGATCGAGGCATCCATCGCGTCCGGCACCGAGTTCAACGCCGCCGTCCAGGAGGTCCTGGCCAAGGTCATCGACCAGCACGGTGCCGCGGTCTTCAACGGCAACGGCTACTCCAGCGAGTGGCACGAGGAGGCCGTGACCCGCGGCCTGAAGAAGCTCGACACCACCGTCGACTCGCTCCCGGAGTACCAGACCCGCGAGGCCAAGGAGCTGTTCAGCAAGTACGGCGTCTTCAACGAGGCCGAGCTGGAGGCCCGCTACGAGGTCGCCCTCGAGCAGTACCTGATGGCGATCAACGTCGAGGCCAACCTGACCGAGGAGATCGCCAAGACGACGATCCTCCCGGCCGCGGTCCGCTACCAGACCGAGCTCGCCGCCAACGTGGCCTCCCTCAAGGCCGCCGGTGTCGACGCCGACCTGACCGACCTGAACGAGCTCTCCGGGCTCGTCGCCGCGCTGCGCGCCGCCATCAAGGGTCTCCAGGACGCCGTCGCGGGCCAGC
The DNA here is from genome assembly GCF_054777895.1 of Nocardioides ultimimeridianus. Taxonomy (NCBI): domain Bacteria; kingdom Bacillati; phylum Actinomycetota; class Actinomycetes; order Propionibacteriales; family Nocardioidaceae; genus Nocardioides; species Nocardioides ultimimeridianus. The sequence goes on from NZ_BAAHAB010000005.1 coordinate 201,616, forward strand.
ACGAGCACGAGGGCCTCGCCGAGGCGCAGTACGTCAAGGACGTCGTCCTCCCGGCGATGCTGGCGGTCCGCGAGCCGGCCGACGCCCTCGAGGCCGTCGTCGCGGACGATCTGTGGAACCTCCCGACGTACCAGGAGATGCTGTTCATCCGCTGAGCGAGCTGATCATGCTGCGGCCGTCGTCCTCCGTGGACGGCGGCCGCATGCCGTTTTCACCGGTGTAGGTTTCCAGGCAACGAAAGTGCCCCGCTTCAGTCAAGGAGAAGGCGTGTTCAACAACAGCGAAGAGCTGCTCAAGTTCATCGCGGACGAGGGCGTCGAGATGGTCGACGTCCGCTTCTGCGACCTGCCCGGCATCATGCAGCACTTCACGGTGCCGGTGTCGTCGTTCGACCAGTCCGTCTTCGACGACGGTCTCGGGTTCGACGGGTCCTCGATCCGCGGCTTCCAGGCCATCAACGAGTCCGACATGGCGCTGTTCCCGGACCCGACGACGGCGTACCTGGACCCGTTCCGCAAGCGCAAGACGCTGAACATGAACTTCTTCATCCACGACCCGATCACCGGTGAGGCGTACTCGCGCGACCCGCGCAACATCGCCAAGAAGGCGCTGGCCTACCTAGCCTCGACGGGCATCGCGGACACGGCGTTCTTCGCGCCGGAGGCGGAGTTCTACATCTTCGACCAGGTCCGCTACTCGACCGGCGCGAACGAGGGCTACTACCACATCGACTCGATCGAGGGCTGGTGGAACTCGGGCGCCGAGGGCGACAACCTGGGCTACAAGACCCGGTTCAAGGGCGGCTACTTCCCCGTCGAGCCGTACGACCACTACTCCGACCTGCGCGCCGACATGAGCGCCAACCTGGAGGCCGTGGGCCTGCAGGTGGAGCGGGCGCACCACGAGGTCGGCACGGCCGGCCAGGCGGAGATCAACTACCGCTTCGACACGCTGCTCAAGGCCGCCGACGATGTCATGAAGTTCAAGTACATCATCAAGAACACGGCCTGGGAGCAGGGCAAGTCGGTCACCTTCATGCCGAAGCCGATCTTCGGCGACAACGGCTCGGGCATGCACGTGCACCAGTCGCTGTGGAAGGACGGGTCTCCCCTGTTCTACGACGAGACCGGGTACGCCGGCCTCTCCGACATGGCCCGCTGGTACATCGGCGGCATCCTGCGCCACGCCCCCGCGGTCCTGGCGTTCACGAACCCGACGGTGAACTCCTTCCACCGCCTGGTGCCCGGCTACGAGGCGCCGATCTCGCTGGTCTACTCCTCGCGCAACCGCTCGGCGTCGGTCCGCATCCCGATCACCGGCACCAACCCGAAGGCCAAGCGCATCGAGACCCGGTTCCCCGACCCGTCGGCGAACCCGTACCTCGCGTTCTCCGCGCTCATGCTGGCCGGCCTGGACGGCGTACAGAACAAGATCGAGCCCGCCGCCCCGATCGACAAGGACATCTACGAGCTCCCGCCGGACGAGATGGCCGAGATCGCCCAGGTCCCGACCTCCCTCGGTGCCGTCCTGGAGGCCCTCGAGGCCGACCACGACTTCCTCACCAAGGGCGACGTCTTCACCCCGGACCTGATCGAGACCTGGGTCGACTACAAGCGCACCCACGAGATCGCCCCGGTCCAGCTGCGGCCGCACCCGCACGAGTTCGAGCTGTATTACGACATCTGATCAGTCGTGGTCGAGTAGCTCGAGCCATGGCGCGGGCGTATCGAGACCATCGCTGACCTGGGGAGAACGCCGCCGGCGACCTTCGTGGTCGTTCGGCGGCGCTTCTCGTTGTCGGGGCGTTGGCCCGTTGCATCTCTGGTGCACATAGCCGAGCATCTCGATCGGCTCACCACTCGCTCGTGTACCACAACCTCCCGTGCCTCATCCGCGCCCAGCGACTGGGCAGCGCCAACACCGCGGCTTTGAGCCGAATCTCGACGTAACCGGCACAACTGAGTCGCGATTCGCGTCGAATCCCCCATGGCATCCGACCTCCTTCACTAGGCTGCACAGAAGAGCGCGTTTCGGCCGACTGGCCGGGCGACGAAGAGCAGTCTCCGGATTTGCTGGGCGGTCACACAGCGCGCAGCAGGCTTCACAGGTGGGTGGCCTTGACCTTGCAGTGGTACCTGAGCGTCGACGGTCAAGATGACATCCAGAAGCCCACGATGGACGACCTCCGCGCAGCTTGTGCCGCTGTCCGCGACGGCGATGCGGACTTCTTCGTGGCAGCCCGCCGGACCGCGGACGACGAGTTCATCCAGTCAAGCGGCCCGGCCGGTGACGATCTGGACACGTGGAGCGTCGAGCACGCGGACTCGACCGGCCACTACGTGGGGGAAGTGGCCGCAGCCGCCGTCCCCGGACTCGTCGATCAGTGGGCGACGCGGGCCGACGGCTGGGCGGAGGGGATCGACTGGCGGCCTCTGGCACTCGAGGAACTGCAGCGGCTGGAGCCCACTGACTCCGAGATCTTGCAACTGCCGGAGCTGGCCCTACCGCCCGGGACCGCGCTCGAGCACCTGCTCGAATGGCCGTTCGTCTACATCGAGGCCGATGGGAGCCTTGTCGCGGACACCGACGCGATCTCCGACATCGACCTCCTCGCGGGACCTTCCCGGCCGGTGACCGTGGACGGGGAGCGCAACCGCCGCTGGTCCGACCTCGCCCGGGTCGGCACCGCTCACGTGGTCAGGACGCGCACGCTTCTGCACCCGGCGCACCGCGCCGCGATCGAACGCCTGGTCAGCGACCCGACGTACCTGTTGGGCGACCGGTTCGACTACGTCGTCGAGGACTTCCAGGAGATGCTCCACTTCGCACGCTCGTTGAAGGACATCTACGAGCGTCGCGTCGGTGGGCCGTTGGACGAGCGTGCGAAGAAGCTGGCCGCGGCCGTGTTCGCGGACGAGTCGTTCGACCACCTCGAGCACGAACGGACGAGCACGCTCGTACGGGATCTGACCTCGAACGAGGAACCCCGAGTCGCTCGCCTGATCGAAAGGAGGCTTCGCCGATTGGTCGAGAAGGCGGGTCTCCAGGAGCGCGATGAGGCGCGTGCGGCCATGACCGCAGCCGACTATCTCGGCAGCCTCAGCCCGGCAGAGCGCGACCGGCTGGGTATGTCGAGCTCTGCCGAGCTGCGTCGATCGATCGAGGCGGCCTACGCCGAGCTCGGCCATGCACGCGCCGGCCTCGTGGCGCAGCAGGTGTCCCGATCGCTCGATCCGCAGCGATCCGAACGGGAGCTCCGTTACGCGACCGTTGCCCGCGCACTCCTCGCAGCCGGCGTATCGAAGAAGGACGCCGCCGCTCTGCTCGGGATCGACCAGCGCAAGATGTCCATGGCGGTCAGGGAGGCCCCCGAGGACGTCTGCCTCGAGGCCGACGATCACCTCCGCACGGTCGGGCCAGACGTTGTGCGCTTGGTCCCGGGATGCCCCAGCCCTGCCGAGGTCCTCCGCGCACGGGAGCATCAATCGAATGCCAAGCGCGACATGCAGTCGAACGCGCGAGCTGAGATTCCTGCCCTCGTCGCGACGGCACTCGCGGAGCTGGGGGCCGAGGAGCTGGATCGTTTCCCCCTCATGACCCACGAAGATCGGCAACGTCGCATCTCAGAGATCCTTCCCGCCGTGCCGGCAGCCGTCGTGGAGAACGTGTCCATGGAGGTGGGTGCCAAGCTCCGAATATCAGCCACGTGGGAGGAGCGGGCACGACGGTACGGAGTCGCGGTCAACGCGCTACGAGCCCGCGGAGCCACGCTCAAACAGGCCCGGGACCACCTCGGGATCTCCCCCCACGCTGAGGCCAGTGGTCGCCGCATGGCCGGACCCGATGCACGTCTTGCGAACTTGCCTGCCGATGACCTGTTGCAGGGCATCGTCGCCCGATACGAGCCGTGATGAGGAACCCCTCGCCATCCTCACGACGTCGACCTGCGGACAGCTCTGTCGGGGGTCGTCCCTACGGTGGCGAGAGCCAGAAGCACCACCCGATGCGACGCCCGTCGCTGGAGCCCGTCAAGTCAGGAGCATGTTCGGCATGAGCAGCCAGTCGCCCCCGTCGACACCGGACCCGTTGAGCAGCACGTCCGAGAGTGACGGTCAACAGACTGGCCACCAGCTCATCGCGAGCGAGGTGGGGATGGTCGCAGGCACGGCTGATTCGACCCCGTTGAAGTTCCACGTCGCCATCTCGCAGGACGCGTACCTCCAGCTCGACGACGTCGTCACCTGCTCGCGCGACGTGCCCGGTGTCGGCACTGTCGTCACCTCCGGCGTCGTGACTGACGTCGTGTCCCGCCACGAGGGCGCCACCTTCGGATCCGATGTCTTCTTGATCGCCGAAGGCATCATGCCTGGTCAGATCCAGGAGGTCGCCGAGGTCACCGCTACCCGGGTCGACCCTGAGTGCTACGTGCCGCCCCGCCCCGGGAGCCTCGCGCACAGGGCCGCCGGCATCGAACGCGATCGCGCTCTGTACTTCGACCAGATGGACGCAAAGATCCCCGTCGGCTTGGGGCGTGACGGTGCGCCCGTCTTCTGCAACCTCGAGTTCCTCGATGGCACTCGAGGCGCACACGTCTCGATCTCCGGTATCTCTGGGGTCGCCACCAAGACGAGCTTCGCGCTCTTCCTGCTCCACGCGGTGTTCACCTGCGGAGCGCTCGGTCCGAGGGCGGTCAACGCCAAGGCCCTCATCTTCTCGGTCAAGGGCGAAGACCTGTTGTTCCTCGACCAAGCCAACAACAAGCTGACCGACACCCAGTCGGCCAGGTACACCCGACTGGGCTTGACGGCCACACCCTTCTCCTCGGTCGGCTTCTACTCCCCTCCCCTCGCCGATGACCAGACGGGGCGCCCCAACGTCCGCGGCCGTACGTCGGGGGTCAACGCCTTCTGGTGGACGCTCGCTGAGTTCTGCGATCGCGAGTTGCTGCGGTTCGTGTTCGCCGACGCCGAGGACGACAAGAACCAGTACACGATGGTCGTGCACCAGGTGGCCGCTCGGCTGAAGTCGGAGGCGACCGCGGCAGGCAACGACGGAGCCGTGTCGATCAACGGCGTGCAGATCCGAACCTGGCCCGAGCTGATCGATTTCATCGCGGACAAGGTCACCGATGATCTCGATCGGCCCCGATGGGCCGGTCCGGTCACCGGCATCGGCACCGTCAACGCCTTCTTGCGGCGACTGCGGTCCTCGCAGCGCCACCTCTCCCCGATCATCCGCGGCGACCTCCCGGACAGCTCGGCTCGACGCGTCTCGACGGCGAACCAACAGGTCACCGTCGTCGACCTCCACGCTCTGCACGACCGGGCACAACGGTTCGTTGTCGGTGTCGTCCTGAACGCCGAGACGGAGCGGAAGGAGGCCGCGGGAGCAGGCGGTCTCCTGTTCACGATGCTCGACGAGCTGAACAAGTACGCGCCGCGAGACGGCTCCTCGCCCATCAAGGATGTCCTCCTCGACATCGCTGAGCGCGGTCGTTCGCTGGGCATCATCCTCATCGGTGCACAACAGACTGCGTCCGAGGTCGAGCGACGCATCGTCTCGAACTCCTCCATCAAGATCGTGGGCCGCCTCGACCCTGCGGAAGCAGGCCGTCCGGAATACGGGTTCCTGCCGGCATCCCAGCGCGGCAGGGCGACGCTGGCGAAGCCGGGAACCATGTTCATCTCCCAACCCGAGATCCCGGTGCCCCTCGCTGTCGAGTTCCCCTTTCCCGCCTGGGCGACGCGACTGTCCGAGGTCACCGACCCGACGTTCACCTCGTCGGCATCAGGCGACGCCACCGCGGGGGCTGCGACGCATCCAGCCGCGGCAGACCCGTTCGCGCTCCTGCCCGATCTCGACGAGGACGACGGAGCAATCGGCGACGAGCCACCCCCGTTCTGACCCTGCCCGTCCTCGCAGCAGCCGCCACCCACGACGCACGACCGACGCTCAGGAGTCGACGATGAAGTTCCTGCACACCTCCGACTGGCACGTCGGCAAGACGCTCAAGGGGCGCCCGCGACTCGACGAGCACAAGAACGTGCTCGCCGAGATCGTCGGCCACGCACGCGCCCACGAGGTCGACGCCGTGGTCATCGCCGGGGACATCTACGACACCGCCACGCCCACCGCAGACTCCCAGCGCCTGGTGGTCAGCACACTGCTCACGCTCGCCAAGGACGGGATCGAGGTGATTGCGATCGCCGGCAACCACGACCACGGCCCCACCTTCGAGGCCTACCGGCCGCTCATGGGGGCGGCGGGCATCAACCTGTACGGCCAGGCGCGCGCCCGCGACAAGGGCGGCGTCTACTCGTTCAGGGCTCGGTCGACCGACGAGCCAGTCAATGTCGCCGTCATACCGTTCCTCTCCCAGCGCTACGCCGTCCGAGCCGCTCAGCTGATCACGCCCGGCGACAACGTCCCGGCACGCAATGTCGGCTCCTACGACCAGTGGGTACGCAACATCGTCGACCACCTGCACGGCGGCTATGACCCGGACGGGGTGAACATCATGACCTCGCACGTCACCTGCACGGGCGGCGCATTCGGTGGTGGGGAACGCATGGCCCAGTCCATCTTCGAGTACCACGTACCGGCCGGGATCTTCCCCGTCGACACCCACTACGTCGCCCTGGGTCACCTGCACCGACGTCAGGACCTGCCGGCCGGCTGCCCGGTCCACTATTCCGGGTCACCGTTGGCCGTCGACTTCGGCGAGGAGGAGAACACCCCGACCGTCCTGCTCGTCGAGGCATCCCCCGGCGCACCGGCGAAGGTCACCGATCTGCCACTGAGGTCAGCTCGTCGACTGCGGACCGTCGAGGGGACCGTGGAGCAGCTACGCGCCGCCGCCGAGGAGTACGGAGAGGACTGGCTGCGGGTGAGGGTCAGGCAGTCGACATACGCAGGCCTGCGGGACGACATCGTCGAAGCGCTCCCGAACGCCCTCGAGATCCACATCCACTCCGACTTCACCAACACCGGCTCGGGCAAGGTCTCCAGCGTCCAGGTCGCGGCGAAGAGTCCGGCGGAACTGTTCGCCGAGTACTGCGCCCATGTCGGTTCCGACGACGAACGGGTCCGCGCCATGTTCGACACCATCAACGACGAGCTCACTGCCGGCCGCTGACGCGCCGGCCCAGCCCCAGCAGGAGTCACCAGATGCGCCCAGTCCGCCTCGATCTCGACGGGTTCGCCTCGTTCCGCGAGCCGGCGTCGGTCGACTTCACCGACGTCGACTACTTCTCCCTCGTCGGACCGACCGGCTCTGGGAAGTCCACCATCATCGACGCGATCACCTTCGCGCTGTACGGGACCGCGCACCGGTGGGAGCGCGCGAACGCGATCTCCTACGCGCTCGCGCCGACGACAAACCGGTGCACCGTCTCGCTCATCTTCGACGTCTCCGGGCGCCGCTACCAAGTGGTCCGCGAGGTGCGGCGCGTCGGACAGACCATCCAGCAGAAGGCCGCGCGCCTCGAGCGGTTCCTCGACCCAGCCGCATGCCCTGTACCTGGCGACGCCCCGGCAGAGACCGAGGTGCTGGTCTCCGAGGTCCGAGACCTCACCCCTGCAGTGGCCGAGCTCCTCGGCATGGAGTTCGACGACTTCTGCCAGTGCGTCGTGCTGCCCCAGGGCGAGTTCGGGCGGTTTCTCAAGGCCACCCCCAGGGACAGACAGACCATCCTGCTCAAGCTGCTCGGCGGCGGGCACTACGAGCACATCGGCCGGATCGCCGGGGCGCGGGCGAAGGAGGCCGACAAAGAGGTGGAGATGTACGCCGACCAGCTCCGAGAACTGGCGGAGGTCACTCCGGCCGCGCTCGCCGAAGCCACCACCCGTCGCGACTCCCTTGTTGTCCTCGACGAGACGATCAGCGACCTGGTCGCACCCGTCCTGACCGCTCGGACCGAGGAAGCCAAGCACCGGGAGGCCGCCCAGCAGGCAGCCGATGCAGCCGAGGCCCTGATCCGGCTGCGCGCGCCCGAGGGACTCGCCGACCGGCAGGCCGTTCTCACCCGGGCCACCGGTGCCTACTCGGCTGCCGCCGAGGCGGCGGCGGCCTCCGCTGCCGCGTACGTGGATGCGACCAAGGTGTTCGAGGCCGGTCCACAGCGAAGCCGTCTCGAGGCAGCAGCCGAGGTGCACAGCCAGGTCGAGCAGGTGCGTGCGTCGCTGGTGACTGCGCATCAGGACGCCGAGCAGAGCACGAAGGCAGCAGCCACCGCGACGGCTGCGGCGCAGCGCGGGACGGAGCTCGCTCAGCAGGCGCGCATCGCTGCGCAGGAGGCGCGCGCCGCCCGAGATGAGGCGGCAACGAAGCTCGCTGACATCCAGGACCGCCTCCGGCGGGTACGAGCCGTCGTCGTGCCGGCCGACCTGGACGATGTTGCCGAGGCCGCTGGGGAGGCGGCTGCGCAGCTGGCCGCGGCTGAGGAGGCGTTGCACGAGGCCAAGAAAGCCTCGGCCGACGCCTCGGCCGCCTGCTTCGGGCTTCCCGACCCGCGCGTCCTCTCCGCGCTGGACACCGACATCGCCGTCCTCGTGTCGGACAGCTACGGCTGGGACAGCGAGGAGGCGACCGTCGAACAGCTCCGGTCCGAGGTCGCCCGGTCCGACGCGATGCTCAGCAACGCCACCGCGCTCCTCGACGCGGCGTGGGCGCAGCTGGATGCGTCCCGATCCCTCCACGCCGCTGCCGCGCTGCGGCCCACACTCGCCGTCGGTCACGAGTGCCCGGTCTGCACCCAGACCGTCACCACTCTCCCCCCGACCTCGGACGGACCCGACGTCGAGGCGCTGACCTCGACGTGGGAGCGCGCGAAGACCGCTCACCGCACCGCTGAGGAGCAGCATCGGGAGGCAGTGCGAGCGCTGGAGTCGTTCGCCGCCCGACACGACGCTCTCGGCGGATCGATCCGATCCGCCGTGGCTCGGATCGTCACGACGCTGGCGGACCTCGAGAGCGATGACCAGTCCGTTCCCAATCCGGCTCCTCTGACTGGCGACGGGCTGAGTGCCGCGGCCGCGGAGAGGTTCGCTGCCAGCGCCACCGAGACCGTGAGCGCCGTACGGGAGAGGGCCGTCGCGGCGTTCACTCGCCGCGACCAGACCGCCGAAGCGATGGAGAACTCCGAGAAGGCCCTCGCGGCAGCACGCGGGAGGGTCAGCGAAGTCCGGGAACGCAGCGACGCTCACCGCTCCGCCCTGGTGCGCGCCCATACCGGCGTCGAAGCCGATGGCGCGCCCGACGTCGACACGACCAGCGCCGACAGCAGCGCCGGATGGGGCGCGTTGTCCACCTGGGCCGGACGGACCGCGGAGGAGCTCGAGGCCGACCTTCTGCCCGCCGCGACTTCCGTGGCGCAGGAGACGGAGGCTGAAGCAGATCGTCGCGGTACCCTCTCAGAGCAGGCGGAGGCGACCGCCACCTCGTTGAGCGCGACCGCTACCCAGGTCGCTGCCGCGGCATCCGCCGCCGCGGCTCGCCAGGAGCAGCTCAGTGCCCAGGAGGCGGACCTGACCGCCCGGATCCGTGACCTGCCGGGTCCCGACGAGCTACCGCCGCTGTTCGCAGAAGCGGACCGGTTGGCCGAAGCCCGCAACACTGCTGCCTGCATCGCCGACGAAGCTCGAGCCCAGGCCTCGGCAGCTGCGCAGGAACTGCAGTCAGCGCAGGCGGCGGTCACGGCGGACCGCGACGCACTGAGCGCCGCCCGCGACGCCCTCGCGGCGTGGGGTCCGCCGGTTTTCCCCGCCGATCGCCTCACCACCGACCTGGGTGGCTGCTTCGCCGAGCTGGTCGCGTGGGCCGCCGCACGCTCGGTCGAGCACACCAAGGCGGCCGCAGCCGCTCAGCAGGCGCGAAGGATCGCCGCCGACGATGCGACAGGCCACCTGGCGTCACTGGTCGAGACACTCACCGAGAACGGCCTCCCCGCCGACGAGGTCGAAGCGGACCCACGCGCCGCGGAACGCGTTGTCGCGGTGGCCTACACCCAAGCCGCCGCGACCACCCAGCAACTCGGAGAGGCGCTGGCGCGCAAGAGCGACGTGGTCACCAAGGCAGAAGATGCCCGGGAGCGGTCCGTGGTCGCCGGGGAGCTGCGGACGCTGCTGCGCTCAGACAAGTTCCAGCAGTGGCTCGCCACCGCCGCCCTCGACACGCTGGTCGCTGGTGCATCCGAGAGGCTCTTCCAGCTCTCCGACGGCCAGTTCACCCTCACCCACGACAAGGGCGAGTTCTATGTGATCGACCACTTGGATGCCGACTCCCAACGATCCGTGCGGACCCTCTCCGGCGGAGAGACCTTCCAGGCGTCGCTGGCGCTCGCGCTCGCGTTGTCCGAGCAACTCGCCTCGCTGGCTGTGGGCGGAACCGCGCGGCTGGACTCGATCTTCCTCGACGAAGGCTTCGGCACGTTGGACCCCGACGCGTTGGAGACGGTCGCTGCGACGCTGGAGAACCTCGCACAGGGTGAACGGATGGTCGGCGTGGTTACCCACGTCGCGGCGCTCGCCGAACGGACCCCGACCCGATTCCTGGTCAGCCACGACAACCGGACGTCGCGGGTCGAGAAGGAGTCCGCATGAACGACCCTGTCGGCGCTGCCGGCCGACCGACCAGCGGCGGCCGGATGCGGTTCCACATCGACGGCTGGGACCCGGCGTACGGATCAGCGATGGAGGACTCCGGGGACGCAACCTCGGTTCCGGACTCCACAGCCCGCATCGACGCCAGCGTCGAGACTCCTGTCGACCAGTGGGAGCCGGTGGTGGTGCCGCCGCAGGGCCCCGAGCCCGGAGCGGTCGTGTTCGTCGACGGGGTCCGTCGCATCGAGGCCCGGGTGTGGATCCCGGACCCGGACGGGACGAACGCAAGTCTTGGCGTCGCGGCTTCCTACGCGTCGGGCGCCGTGTGCTGCTGTCTCGAAGGTGGCGCGCACATGCTCGTCTCGGAGCAGCGGCGCGGACTCTTCACCACGGATGCGCACACCACCGACGTGGCGACTCGGGCCGGTGAGTTTCGGGCTCATCACGTCGCTGCCGACGAGTCGGAGTCCCCCGCAGTCACGCTGTCGGCGGCCTTGCAGCGCGAGTTGCTCGCGCTTGAACTCGTGACTGCTGCGAACGCGCGCGCGGCGGCGACCGCGCACTGCGCCGTACCGGACACCGATCTCCTCGTCATCGATGGTCCGCTTCGTTCACGCGACCACCTGCCGCGTGCGCTGGGGTTCATCAAGACGCATCGGGCGATCTACCTCCCGCCGGAGCTGAACGCCGTCGTCGCCCGCCTCGGTGCCGGCGAGCGGACACCGGTGTTCCTGATGGGAACCAGCTGGGAGCGGTACGCCTGGTATCTGCGACTCCCATGCCGGCCCGGCTCCCCCTGGGTGGGGGTGGTGCGCGTCGAGTGCGCCGCCACTCTGCCGGCGAGCGAGGCGGTCAAGCTCGCGGCGCTGTCCCAGCGGCTCCTGCCTCGGTACGCCTCGGTGGAGTACAAGGACCAGCGAGCGCCGCAGAATCTGGTCCCAATCGCCGGACTGGAGCGGCAGCTCGGACGCCGTCTGGGCGACCAGAAGATGGTGTACCGGGCGCTGCAGGTGGCGGCCGAGCAGTCGTCCGACGCGGGAGCGATCGTATGAAGAAGATCCTCTACATCGACATGGACAACACGCTCGTCGACTTCACGACCCGCTTGCAGGGCATCGACCGAACGGTTGCGAAGAGGTACACCGACAATGCCGACGAGATCCCCGGGATCTTCGCCCTCATGCCGGCGATGCCGGGCGCGATCGACGCGTTCCACGAGCTCGCGGGTCTCTTCGACACCTACATCCTCTCGACCGCACCGTGGAGGAACCCGTCGGGTTGGCAGCACAAGGTCGAGTGGGTGCACCTCCACCTGGGCGACGACGAGGGCAGCCCGGCGTACAAGCGGTTGATCCTGTCCCACCACAAGGATCTCAACCGTGGCGACTTCCTCGTCGACGACCGGGCCGCGCACAACGGGGCCGCCGACTTCGAGGGCGAGTTGATCGAGTTCGGGTCTGAGGACTTCCCCGACTGGCCGTCCGTGGTCGCCTATCTGCGCGAGCGGTCCTGACCTAGTCCGACAGACCACCGCGGGCGGACATCCGCGTCAGTGCCGCCCGGAACCCGGGATTGATAGCGGCGGCCGGCAGAGCCGAGCACACCGCAGGCAGCGCCTCGTCGAGGGGTACGCCGAGCAGGAGTGCGTAGGCGACGCCGACCGCCGGCGTGCGGCTCTGCGCCGCGACGCAGTGCAGCAGCACCCGGTGACCCTCTGCTCTCAGCATTGCCACGGTCCGCGCTGCGTCGGTGAGCACGAAATCCAGGTTGGGGTTGACGTCCGCGGCAGCATGGTCGATGAGCCGGTAGCCCACGTGCTCGACGCCAGCAGGGACCTGGTCGCGGCCGAGGAGGCACAGGCTGACGATCGCGGTGATGCCCTCAGGCAGCTCGTCGAGCGCAGAGGCGTCGGTGAGCAGCACGCCGTCGTCGTACGGGTGGTTCACCCGCGCCATCGGTGACCGGTACACCGAGTAGTCGATCCGGTCGGTCAGCGGCCATCCGTACACCCCGGGCTGGCCGCTCGATGCGATGAGGTGCCCGAGCCGATCGAGGTCGGCCGCGGTGAGCCCCGGCCAGCCGTGGAGGACGCGGCGCCACGCCGCAGGGACCGCGCTGGCACCCCAGCGGGCGCCGAGCAGAGCACCTGCGATGGCGGCGACGGTGTCGGTGTCGTGGCCGATGCGGACCGCCGTGCCGAGCGCATCGACGAGCTGGCCGCAGTGGTCGCCGGGTGTGTGGGTGATCGCCGACCAGGCGGCCTGGAGTGCGCCGACCGACCAGCCGTTCTGCCGGAAATCCCCGGGCGCCGTGCGCTCGGCCTCGGCCAGGACCTCACGCCAACGGTCGGGCGACGGCACCCAGGTCGCAATGTCGCTCCATGATGGGAGTCGTCCGGTGAGCACCGTGTGCCGGATCATCAGGCACCAGACGGCGCAAGCCTCTGTCGCGAGATCTTCGTGATGGGTCAAGGCACTCACCGCCATCGCCGCCTCGACCAGTCCGACCGGGTCGTCCAGGTAGGCAAGCGCCACCGGCCCCGTTCGCATCAGCGAGCCGTTGCCTGCGCTGCGCCCGGTCCGCTCGTGGACGGCCCGCGCTGCGGCAGTCATGCCCGAGCTCGTCGGGCGGGCCGACGACGCCAGGCTGAGGACATTGCTGGTCTGGATGCCGATATCGGCCGGCCCGGCGGCGTACCACTCCAGGAAGCCGGCGGCGATCCCGTCGAGCGCCTCGGGCGTACGGAGGTCGAGTCCGGTCGCAGCTACGCCCGCGATGGCCATCGCCTGGTCGGTATCGTCGGTCCACTCCCCCGGCGCGAGGCCGCCCAGACCTCCGCCCTTCATCACAGGCACCAGGTCGGGACCGGGGAACGTGAATTCATAGCCGGCACCGAGCGCGTCTCCGGCCGCTCCACCGAGGAGCACGCCGCAGGCACGGTCCATCTGTGCGGGGGTCAGCTTCATTCCGACAGCATGGTGAAGACCCCCGACACAACACCTCGGTAGGCGCCAGCTCCTCAGTCCTCGGTAGGCGACTCACCGTCGTTCGGCACGAGATAGGCGTGGTAGACACCCTCCAGCCGGCTACGGACGTTGGCCCCCAGACGCGTCACTCCGAACAGCTCGGCCGTACGGCGAAGCAGGTCGTCGGCCAGCTCGATCTCGAACTCGTCGAGAACCGCGCGCATCGCGTTCCGGATCTCTTCGGGAGCCACCTCCTCAAGCGTCCTGCTGGCGTCGGGGTCGACGTAGCGGAAACCCGTCCAGCCGGTGGGGTCCAGCCGCGCGGGCCAAGCGAAGTCACCGAACTGCCTGCTCGTCCTGACCCGCTCGCGAGGCACCAGCCTGAGAATCTCTGCCGCACGCGCGGCACGCACGGTGTTCAGGTTGAACCGACGGGCGGTGAGCCGGAGCAGACGCGCCATGGCGACGGGTCCCTCGGCGTCGATGACGTCCAGCAGTTGGGCACGGACCAGGGCGGATGCTTCCGGGTCGGGCAAGGCATCGAGAACCTCTCGCGCGCCGATGACCCCGGCGCTGGCCGGGACGAACTCCGCGCCTCCGGCGTCGACCTCTCCCGACATCGCACTCTCCGGCGATGCGGAGCGCGCAATCGCGTCGTTCGACTCCGGAGCCGTGGTGTCTTCGGCAACGACACGAGCGATGGAGTCCAGGGATGACGCCGTCTGCACATCGGCCTCGGGAACGTCAGGATGCTCGAGGACCGCCGCCGGCTCGGGGACCCCGGCCGGCTCGAGGACCGCGGCCGGCTCGCGGACCGGATCCGTCGGCGTCTCCTCCGCGCGGTCGACAACCGGGTTGCGCTTCGCGAGCTCGGCCTGCGCCGCATCTGCACGAGCCCGTACCCGCTCAACCACCAGGTCGGCGTTGCTGACCCAATCGGGTAGCCAGATCCGCATCACGTCCGGCCAACCCATCAGCGCCCCGAGAACCTCGACCGGGACGACGTCGCGGTCCTGGGTCCTCCGGCCCCGCGCCCACCGCGGACCGTCGAGAAGGATCACCAGCGCTGGGCGCTCGGGGTTGCCCGGGCTCGCAACGACCAGGTCGACCCGGAAGTCGGACAGTCCCTTGTCCTCATCGACCACCAGTCCGGCGGCTCTCAGCCGTGCAGCGATCTCGCCACGGTGCCGATCGGTCTCGCCTGGCTTGCGGGCGATGAGTGCGGCGTTGGACTCGACCCCGTCGCGCGCAATGAGGAGGTAGTTCCGGAGGTCAGCGATGGCCTTCGCGCCGGTCCGGCTCAGATCGATGTCTTCGGGTTGGAACGAGCAGAAGACCACCACCTGCTTGCGAGCGCGCGTGATGGCGACGTTGAGGCGACGTTCGCCGCCTTCCGCGTTCAGCGGGCCCCACTGGAGCGGGAGCTTCCCGTTGTCGTCCTTGGAGTACCCGATCGAGAACAGGATCACGTCGCGCTCGTCGCCCTGCACGTTCTCCAGGTTCTTCACGAACAGGCGGGCGTCGCCCTCCCGGTTGTACGCCTCGCGGATGAGCTCGTCGTCGCTGTCGAGCAGCATCGAGTCGATCAGTGCCTGTTGCTGGGCGTTGAACGTGACGATGCCGATCGAGCTCCCGGACTCCTCCGGGTCGTGAAGGCGGCGGCGTACGTCGTCGACCACGGCGGCCGCCTCGATCGGGTTCGTGCGGAGCTCCGCGCCCTTGCCGCTGCGGAGGAACTTACCGGCGACGGGACGCAGACGCAGGCCCATCCGCGGGTCGCTGTCGTTGGGCGTGGGGAAGGATGCGAGGCGACCCTCGTAGTAGTTCGCGTTGCTGAAGGCGATCAGGCCCTCGGACTGGCTGCGATAGTGCCACGACAGCCAGCGACGAGGGATCCGCGACTGGATGCACTCGGTGAGGATGCTCTCCTGGTCGGCCGGGATCTCGCTCACCTCGGCGTACGGATCCCACTCCTGCTCGGCGAAGCGACTTCCTCCGAACCCGGTCGGCGGCATCTGCTTGCTGTCGCCGACGATCACCGCGGACTTGGCGCGACCCAACGCACCGACTGCCTCGGCCACCCGGACCTGGGAGGCCTCGTCGATCACCACGAGGTCGAAGGTGAAGAGTCCTGGGCGGAGGAACTGGGCAACCGACTCCGGGCTCATCAAGAAACAGGGCATGATCGCTGACAGGGTCTCGTGGTAATGCTCGAGAAGGAAGCGCAGCGGCTTTCCGCCACGGACCTTGTTCACCTCGCGCAGGAGCTCACCCACCTGACCCGTCACGGTGCCAGGCGAGAAGGGTCTCCGCTCAGCCGCGAGGTCCGGGATCACGGCCGACTGGACCTTGCGCCACCGCGAGTCGGCCGTCGCGAAGCGGTGGACGCGTACGTCGTGCGCCTCCGCATCGAAGCGGTCGAGCGCTCCGACATGCCAGAGCCGGTGCAACGACGCCCGGGCGAGACCTCGCTCGAACGCCGAAAGAGCGTCGAACGCCGAGACCTCACCGGTCACGAGCTGCTCGACCGCCTTGTCGAAGCCGGCGGCCGAGAGCGGCTGGAGCCCCCCGTGGAGGTCGGCGAATCGTCGGAGACGACGGAAGCCCTCGGCCTGGTCGGCGCGCCAAGCGGGGATGCTCACGCTCCACGCATCGACGAGCGGACGGCCGGCGAGCCACCGCTCGACGGTTGCGTCATCAGCGTCGAGGTTCGCGAGGAACGCGCGCCACTCCTCTGCGACCAACCTGAGGTTGGCCGCGGTCACCTGATCGAGGCTGACCGCGTTCCCGGGGATGGAGCGCAGGGCCTGACTGGTGGCGGTGTCGTCGCTGAGAAGCTCTGCCACCGCGGCCAGCTCGACGCGACGCGCGTCGAGAGCCTTCACACCCTCGCTGCCGTACGGGTGCCAGCCCTCCGGCAGCTCCATTCCTGGCACGGCGGCCGCGAGCCGGTGTCGAAGGTCGGCGACCTGCGAGCGCACTGTCATCAGCTGCTCGAGCACGGCGACCAGCTGATCGGGCTCCACGGCCGTCGCCGAGAACGCGGCGAGCGGTTGAGCAGCGTCCCTGAGCTTCGCCTTCCGACCGAACATGCCGCTCGCCGCCGCCTGTCGGGCCGACTCGAGCCACTGGTCGATCGGCGCGTTGAGGATCGATGCGTCGATCCTCGCCAGGACGGGCGGCGGCGTGGTCGCCCACTGGTCGACGGTCGTGCGCCAAGTCTGGAACAGGTGCTCCCAGCCGGGCGATGTGACCTGGTCGATGACGTGCGTCGCCGGAAGCGGCTGAGCGATGATCCGAAGCAGGGTCTCGAAGCCCTGCGCACTGGTGACTGCTCGGACCGCCGCGCCGAGCACCGGGTGTGCCGTCGGCAACGCTTGGACCACCTGCGCCAGTCGCGCCAGGCCGGGCGCGACGTCGTCGATGCGAGGCCCTGACCCGGCTAGCAGCCAGGGCTGGTCGCCCTGGCTCTCGGCCAGTCGGGCCGTGTCGGGGTAGTTCTCGAGTGCCTGACGGATCGACGCGAGCTGTTCGTCGGACAGCGTGACCCCGTCGAGGTCCAGGTCGAGAGACGGCCCCTCCCCTGCTGCGAGCAGACGTTGCCGCGCCGACCACACGGAGTAGCCGACGCCGTCGGTGGAGTGCAACGCTTCGGCGTACCGGTCCAGCTCGCGCGCTGTTGACCTCATCTCTACCCGGATCGTGTCGACCTCGACTCGATCGACGCCGGTCTGGATCTCGAGCGCATTGCGGATCGCGGCCGCGACCTCCGCGCGCTTGCGGGTCCGACCGTGCAGGTCGAGGCAGAACGCCCCGACACCGACAGCATCGAGCCTTTGCTTGACGACTTCGAGAGCGGCCGGCTTCTCGGCGACGAAGAGGACCCGCTTTCCGGACGCCAGCGCTCCGGCGACGATGTTCGTGATCGTCTGGGACTTGCCTGTGCCGGGCGGCCCCTCGAGGACGAAGGTCTCCCCGTTGATCGCTGCCTGGATGGCCTCGTATTGGGACTCGTCAGCCGGCAGCGGGAGGTCGACGGCCGCGTAGCTCGTCTCCGACGGCGTCGGGTAGTCCTCGTTGAAGCTCTCCACGAGATGCCTGACGACCGGAGCCTCGAGGAACCGCGACCAGTGATCGTCCACGTCCTTCCAGATCCGGAAGGTCGAGAACTGGAAGTTCCCGAGCACCAGCCCCTCCTCGACGGAGAAGCTCAGCTGGTGCTGGATCAGCGCCTCGCGGACGGCCTGCAAGGCGGCATCGACATCGATGCCGGCGCCATCCTCCTGGGGCTCCCGGAGCCCCGGGATCTTGATCTCGAACTGCTCCTCGAGCTTCTCCAGCAGGCAGAAGTTGGGCGTGGACGTGCCGCTCTCGTCGAGGCTCAGCTCGAACAGCTTGTTGCGCCCCGTCCCGCCGGTCAGCTTCATCGGGGCGAGGATGAGAGGCGACTCCATCGCCTTGCCCTCCAGCTCCCACTTGAGAATCCCGAAGCCCGCGAAGAGGCTCGTGCTGCCGCTCTCCTCGAGGCTGGACCTCGCCTTGCGCGCCAGGCCGCGGAGTCGGGTCAGATAGGTGTCCGCACCGTAGGTGAGGAACAGCAACCCGTCGCGGAACAGGCGCGCCGCGAGGTCGTCGGCGTCGAGCTGCGCGATCGACTGGACACCACGAGCGACGTCTTCCTGGGTGACCTCGGTGTACGGATACAGGCGAAGTGAGCCGCCTCGATGCAGATGATCCTCGATTCGCCCCAGTGCGCCGGGCGGAACGAAGGCCCGCGCGACCGTGTCGCGGCTCGGGAGCTTGAGCAGCGGGTTGTTGCCCGAGAGGTCGAGCAGTGCCCGCTTCCAGTTCTGCACCCGACCCGGCGCGTTGTCGACGAGGACGCGCCCACTGGCGCTCGTGCGGACGGGCGTCGCGGCCTGCACGAAGTCCGGCGGGGTGAACGGTCGGTACTCGACGATCTCGACGGCGTCGCCCCGCCGCAGCACCGCCGGGAGCGGGCGTAGCCCGTTGTGGTGGGCACGGCTGACATCGACGGCGCCGACGAAGCCACCCGGTCGCAGCTCTTCAGTTCCGTCCGTGATGGCGGCGAACGCCGCACTGGCCAACCGCGTGCTGCCCGCACGAACGGCCTCATCGAAAGCGACCGGGGTCGAAGCGGTCAGCACCGTCGTCTCGACAGGCAGCAGGAAGTGACCATCGACGAGGGTCTTGAAGACGTTGAGGTCAGTAACGACAGACTCGGGGAGGCGGTCGATCTTTCCGCGACCTTCGATCTCTTCGCCTGTCATGACGCCGACCAGCGCATGACCGGTGATGATGATCAGAACCGGATTCAGGCCGGCGGCTGCCAGACAGGATGCGAACGTGATCGTCGTGTCCAGGCAGGTCCCAACGCCCGAGGCCACGTCCACACCGACCACGTCCGGCACGAGACGGATCTTCTGCACGTCGGCGTCCCACGACGCCGGCGGGTCCGAATAGCGGATCCGCCGGGCCTGAAGCGCCAGGTAGATGGCCTGGACGATGTCGATGACGCGCTGGGTGTCGCCTTGGTAGCCCTCCGTCGACGCGGACTTCGTCTGTGCCTCGAGGATGTCCCTCGCCCGTCTGAGCACGCCCTCGACCGCCGGATGGTTCGGTTGCACGAAGGGCGCAAGTGTCGCGAGGGACTCACCGAGTGTCTCGGCACTCGGGTAGAGCTGCCACTGGTTGTAGGCGACGATGTCGACCGGGAACGTGCGCGTGAACGCGACGCCCGCATCCGACGCGAGCTCGACGACGAACTCACCGGCCAACCGCTCGTCGACCTCAGCGAAGGCGAGCGGCTTCAACACGAGCTGGATCTGCGGGCCTTGGAACACGACCGGCTCGGCTCCGACGTGCGGGATCTCGATCTCCCACGGCTCCGCCATCTCCTGCCCGAGGCAGGTGAGCCTGACGGTCATGCGCACGTTCGCCGAGCCGGCGAACGCCGTGTCGCTGACCGAGAGCTCGGTGATCACCGGGAAGCGCGCGTTTGCATGGCTGAAGCCGATCGCTCCGACGTGAGCGAGATCGACTCGCAAGCTCGTCATGGGCGTTCCAACGAGATTCGTCACATTCGCCATCCTGTCCGGAGAACTGCGTCAACGACGCGTTTCATTTCAGCCCTCGACCGCGGCGCGGAGTTCAGCAAGGGTCGCCGCCGTGGCCTCGTGGACCCAGTCGCTCCAACCGTTGCGAGCCGAACCTGCCAGGTCCGAGAGAGCAGGAGACGGCGACCCGTAGACGCCCAGCAAGGTCTCGAGCCGGCCGTCGGCGGTGATCGTTGCTGTGAAGACCTCGCCGGTGCGTAGCCGTTCGCAGCGAAGCGTGTCGCCCACAGCGACCAGTCCGCGTTCCAGAAGCGGGGCGAGACTGCCTCGGATCTCCTGGCGCTCCCGCGTCGTCGTGGCCGAGACCGCACTCGCGCCGCGGGGGCGGCACCCGGCAACCAGCGTCGCGGAGACATCCGGCGCCATCCAGTACGCCGGCGGGGCGCCTTCCTGCCAGGACACCGGAGATGGCCGCCCCAGTCGGGCAGCTCGTTGTCCGATGGCGGCGACGATCTCGGCCACTCCCGCTGGACCTGACTCGACGGCCAGCGCCTCCGCCAGGTCGTCGGCCCCGATGCGCTCGGGACTGACGGAGCTGAGGATCATGAGCAACCGGTTCGCGACCGGGCTGACCTCCGACCAGAGACGCTCTGCGTCCTGGATCGCACCCTCACCGACGGCCCAGTCGCTATCGTCCGTTATCGGCTCGGCGGTCTCGGCCGCTGAGGCCTGGTGGACCACGATGTCTGGCTGGACGGCGTCCTTCGGTGCCGGCCAGATGCGGATCAACGACTCGATCGCATCCTCGGTACGAGCGACGATCGAGTCCTCGTCCCAGGTGTCCGGGTGCTCGTGGACGAGCCGAGCGTTGAGCTTGAGATTGCTGTGCTGGAGCAGGTAGTCGCGCTTGCCCTTGGAGCCCAGGTGCTTCGCCTTGGCCTCAGCGTCGGACCAAGGGCGGTTGGACAGCGCCGGGTTCAGCCGACCGGTCACCAGCGAGAGGTTCCCAAGCGTGTGAATGAGCTCGTCGCGTCGCTCCGCTCGCGTCGGGTCGGCAGCGTCGTCCCAGTACTCCCGCCACCCTTGGGGCATCACGTGCTCGATCGTCAGGTTCCGAGGAGCCGGCTGCCCCTCGCCCAGCTCGGTTCTCGCGGCGTCTTCCAGCGCTTCGAGAATCATGCGCGCCCGCGGCCGCGTCATCGTGCGATAGACCCGCTCACCCCACAGGTTCGCCCGTACGGTCTCGTCCGACGGCCAGAACCTCGACTCCGCCGAGGCATCGGACAGGAATCGTTCGACCGTGTCACCCGCGCGAGCTGGCCCGGTCCGGTCGAGGGCGGTCAGCAGGTCGAGTACGACGTTGTTGTAGTCCTTGGTGGTCACGCGCGCGAGCATGCGACGAACCACCCAGCTCTCGATCGAGCTCAGCGCCTTCTCCTGCTGTTCGCGGGGCATCTCAGAGTCGGGAAAACGGGTGAGCCAGAGGAACAGTGGCGCGAACACCTGTGAGTCCATGGCCTGGAGCACTCGGTAGCGGAAGAGGCCGGCCACCGAGTCCACCGGAAGGCTCTCCCACGAACGGTGGACCGCGGCATCTGCCGCGAGCGTCTTGAGGACCTGCTGGACGTCCACTCCATCGACCAGGATCACGTTGTCACGGAAGTCGGTGAACACCCGGTCGGCCTTCACCTCTCGCTTGAGCGTCATCACCAGCCAGCGGTGCATGAAGACGTCGATCCGCGGACGATAGAGACGGCCCTGCGCGATCACCTGACGCCAGTAGTCGCCGTCGAGCTCCTTCCAGTACTGCTCGTACATGGCCGCGGCATCAAGCCCTTGCGCTGTCGCAACCTGGAAGACCAGGTTCTTGATCAGGTCAGCTGCGAGCAGAGGCGCACCTCGGTGGTTCAGCGTCTCGAAGATCACCTGGGCGTTGTCGCCCGGCTCGAGGTCGATGACGACGAGCCGCAGGTGCTGGCGAAGCGCCTCGGCGAGAGCGCCCAGCCGCTCCTCGGTCGACCGCTCGCTGTCCTGCTCGAGGGCCCACGCGGTCATCACGCGCTCGAAGAACGCGTGAGCCTTCGCGATGCTCGTGGCCGCCTGGGCCGCGGTGGGCACGGCGTCATCGTCCATGGCCGCGCGGAACGCCGCCTGGTCGCGATCGGTCGGCCACACCTTGAAGATGTGGTCCGGGTCCGTCGCGATGGCGGGGTTGTTGGCGATCAGCACCTTGAGCGACTCAGCGTCGATAGGCCGTCCGTGTCGTGCCACGACGAGCTGGGCTGCATCGAGCAGCAACTGGAGGGTGGTCAGCCGCTGCTGACCGTCGATCACGGCGCGTGACCCGATCAGGTTGACCGAGCTCAGCAGCTGGTCGAGCACGATCGCCCCAAGGAAATGCGGAGATACAGGCGGTACGCCGTACCCGACCGGATGCTCCAACACCCGCTCGGCGAGGGTGCGCATGTCCTCCCAGAGAGGCTCCCACTGCTCCTTCTGGTTCCAGACGTACGGCCGCTGGTAGAGCGGCACCACGTAGCGGATCTGATTTCCGAAGATCTCCATCGGACTCAGGGTGTTGGCCTTCATCGAATGGCTCCTCAGCCCTTGAACTTGAGCGCGAAGTCGGACCGGTCGTAGTCCGTGATCAGCTTGCCGGGCGCTTTCAGCATGCCCACGGCACCTCCAGAGACACGAAACTCACGTTAACCAGACCATCGAATGCTGAGAAAGGGATCCGCGGACTCAGTTGACGGGCCATATCGAGATCAAGCCGTTGCCGCCGGCCTTCACGTAGATCTCCACCGGCACCTCGGCGACACTGCGCCCGAAGGAACGCCGATAGGCGGCGGCGTTGGCACGGGACAGATGACCGACCTGATGTCCATCGACGAAGACAGCGACCGCGTTGGCGTCGTACTCGTTGTTCAGCTCGGGTGTCAGGCGAGCGGTGAAGGGCTCCCGCAACGGTCGCCGGCTCCCGACGAAGCCCTCGGCAGAGTGGCCACGGCCGACCAGGAGAGCGACCAACGACTCCTGATAGAAGCTCTCCCCCACGAAGAGCTGCTCGCCTTCGACCGGCGAGAACGCCGCGCGATGCGACGCGGTGTTCCGGGTCCTCCCCTTCGTGCCGAACAGGCCCATCTCTGCTCCTTGAGATCTCCGAGTCGATGCCCATGCGTCACGACACGATTCCACCTTCGGCAGTTCCCCGCCGGAGTTTGAGGATTTCAACCTGAGTCGCGTGCTCACACTGCCAAGCAAAGCTGGTGACGTGGGTTGGTGAGGACCAGGTGAAGGTCGGTGTCGTTCCAGACCAGGGCCTCGAGATCGGCGTACTCGCTCTGACCGCGCACGGTGTGACCGAGACCGGCCGCCATCCGCTCGCTCGGCACGACCTGACTGGCGCGTTCGAGGAAGCGGCGTGCCCGACGCGCGGGCGTGCGCTCCGGGGGAGACCAAGGGCGTCCAGAGCAGAAGCCTGGACGAGCGCCTCGAACTGGGCTGCCAGGGTCAGGTCGTCGGGGAAGACCTCGGCGAAGACCGGCTGACCAGCGATCGCCACGACGACGCCGATCTGTCCCGGCAGCGCACGGAGCCCGGCAGTGAGGGTGGCAATGTCGATGGCGGCGCGGTCGGCGTGCTCGACGTACGACCTCGTCATGGTGCCGCCCCGAGCCTCCTCATACTCCGCGACGCGACTCCACACGGCACCCTGCGGGTCGGCGGAGTCACGCAGGCCGAGCCGGACCCGCGCACTGCCGCGACGGCCGAGCGAGCGGTGCGCCTGATCGCCGTGCCAACGCCCCTGCTCGACACAGACCACCTGGACGGGCTCGCTCGAGGCAGCGGGGATGAGCGTGGAGTGAGCGACCATCCTGTTCTGCCAGCCGCCCTCGAGGATCGTGCCCTCGAAGACGAGGAGGGGCGCGGGCGCCGGGTTCGACACCTGCAGGCAGGCGACGGTCGGGCCACCTTGTGCCTCCGCGACCAGGGCGACCGACGTGTCCCAGACGTACCCGCTGGTCACGGCGAACTCTCCCCAGATGGGGAAGACGGTGAGAGCGCCGCGGGTCTCTCCCATCCCTACGTGCAACTGCCGCATGTCGGACTCCTCCTGCTGCCTGCGTCACGAGCCCCGAGATGCGGAGAGGAGATCAGGAGGTCCCGACAGAATCCGACCTCCGATGATCTTGCCGGTATTGCCGCGGATAGCCCGCAGGGTCCTCGGCGGCATGTCTCATCCTTGGGCGGCGGACGTTTCCGCCGGGAGCGGAATCTGCATTCGGCCGTAATCGTCGGACGGATTTGATATCCATCTACCGCGGAAGCGAATCGCACGCGACGGGAACGAGGGAGAACCATGGGCACGGCCTCGGGCTGCCGGGATCGCATACGGCAGGTGCTGCTCCGGCTCGAGGAGACAGGTCCGGTGCCGCTCGAAGTTCTGCAGACTGAGATCAGCGCGACCTCCTGCACAGCCGAGCACCCGTTGCAGCTGGCCGACCTGGACGCCGGCCTTCTCACAGCGGAATCGGGCGGCCTCATCACGATCACGCCCGCGAGCCGAGACTGGCTCCTGGAGGCCGACCGACCCTCCCCGAACTGGGCGGCCACGATCGCCCTGGGCACTCCACCACTCCGCGCCTGGCAGAGCGAGGCACTCGAGGCATGGTGTCACCACGGGCGCCACGGCGTCATCGAGGCCGTCACCGGTACCGGCAAGTCGCGTGTCGGCGTCGAGGCCGCCAGGGAGGCCCTTCGCCACGACTACAACGTCATCGTGATGGTGCCCACCGTCGATCTTGTCGAGCAATGGGTCAAGGCCCTCGTCAAGAGCGGCGTGGCCGGAGTCGGCGCCCTCGGTGACGGCAAGAAGGCGAGCTTCCGCACCCACAGGGTGATCGTCGGCACCGTGCAGTCCCTCTATCTGAACCCGCCCCTGCGCGCGGACGGCAAGGTCCTCCTCATCGCTGATGAGTGCCACCGCTACGGAGCCGGGCAGTGGCGCCACGCACTCCACGCCTCCTACCGCCGGCGGCTCGGGCTGACGGCGACGTTCGAGCGAAACGACGACGGGCTCGAGAGCCTGCTGGCCTACTTCGGCGGCGATCCGGTGTTCCGCATCGGGTTCCGGCGGGCGATCGACGACGACGTCGTCGCACACTACGACGTGCAGCTCCTCGGCGTACCACTCAACGCGAGGGAGCGAGCCGAGTACGACGAAGCGGACAAGATCGCACGGGACGCGCGCCTCCAGCTCTTGGCCGCGGACTTCCCTGCTGAGCCATTCGGAGCGTTCCTCCACGAGGTCCAGAAGGCGGCCGAGGACGACCTCGATCCGACGATCGCCGACGTCGCTCGCCGTTATCTCAAGGCGTTCTCTCGACGGATCGACGTGATGACGAACGCCGATGCGAAGCTCAAGGTCGCAAGTCGCCTCGCTCCGCGCATCAATGCATCGGGCGGCGCGCTCGTCTTCACCCGGCGCGTCGAGATGGCCGAGGAGCTCGCCGACACGCTGGTCGAGGGCGGAGTCAAGGCGGCCGCCATCCACAGCGATCTGACGAAGACGGAGCGCAAAGATCGGTTGGCCGCCCTTCGAGCGGGGCGAATGAAAGCACTCGTCGCACCGACGATCCTCGACGAGGGCATCGACGTACCCGACATCGACCTGGCCATCGTGATGGGCGGCTCCCGCTCGCGGCGGCAGATGATCCAACGGATGGGTCGCGTGCTCCGGTTGAAGGCGGACGGCCGCAAAGCCACGTTCGTCGTCGTGTTCGCCACCGGAACGGCCGAGGATCTCACCGATGCGGACGGCGCCGAAGGCTGCCTCGACCTCATCGTCGAGACCGCGGACAGCGTCGAACCACTCGCACTGGACGGCGACCGGGTACTTCCGTCCGAGCTCGTCCTGAGCCGGCGCGTCGATCCGGCGAAGAAGGAAGAGGAGGAGACCATCACGGATGCCGCGCCGCGCGCATTGATCGACTGCATCGATGTCAGCACGCACCCGCTGTCGGCGACAGCGTTGCGACAGTACGGGCGGGCCCACGGTGCGAGCCGCGACGAAGCCACTTCCGCTCTGCGTCGCCTCCTTCACGACCTTCGTCTCCGCGGCGTCGTGCGCGACTCCCAACGGCGGTCCGGGGTGCAGGTCATCAGCAGCCACGGGTTCGAGCTCGCGGTGTCCGCGGAGGAGGTCGCCGCCTATCGGTCACTCCGCGACGACGCGTGCACCTGGGACGACCTCACCCATGACCCAGGGCGCCCTGCGCCGACACTCCGCGGGGACGAGCCATCGGCGGCGGATGCGTTCGACCCAACGCCGATGATCGAGCAGGTCGTCGACGAGCCCGATCCAGCACCCTCGGCTGTGCCGATGACCGCCGTCGATTCAATGTGCCCGCTCGCTCCCGAGCCGGCGCCCGACTCGCTCGTCACGCAGCTTGAGCGGCTCGCCTCTCTTCGCAAGGACGGCTTCCTCACCGACGACGAGTTCCGCGAGGCGAAGTCGCGCCTTCTTCGCTGACCGTCAGCACGTGCCCTTCTCGGCCAGAGCACTGCCGGCATGGACCGGTCAGCAGAAGGCTCGAGTCGCGCGTGAGTGATCCCTGTCGGGCTTCCCGGTGGGTCAGCGGAACGCCGACTGGCCGGTGAGGACCTGCCCGAGAACGAGGGTGTGCATCTCGACCGTGCCCTCGTAGGTCAGCACCGACTCCAGGTTGTTCATGTGCCGGATGACCGGGAACTCCAGGGAGATGCCGTTGCCGCCCAGGATGGTGCGGGCGGTGCGGCAGATCTCGATCGACTCGCGGACGTTGTTGAGCTTGCCGATCGAGACCTGCTCGGGACGGAGCAGGCCGGCGTCCTTGCGGCGGCCGAGGTGGACCGCGAGCAGGTAGCCCTTGATGTACTCCAAGCTCATGTCGGCCAGCTTCTGCTGGGTGAGTTGGAAGCCACCGATCGGGCGGCCGAACTGGTGGCGGTCGATCGAGTAGCGGCGCGCCGTCTCCAGGCTCGAGCGAGCCGCACCGAGCGCACCCCAGGTGATCCCGTAGCGCGCCTCGTTGAGCGCGGAAAGGGGACCCTTGAGACCCCGGACCTCGGGGAAGACCGCGTCCGCCGGGAGGCGTACGTCGTCGAGCACCAGCTCACCGGTCGCCGAGGCGCGCAGCGACAGCTTGTGCTTGATCTCCGGGGCCGAGAAGCCCGGGGCGTCGGTCGGTACGACGAAGCCGCGCACTCCCTCGTCGGTCTGGGCCCAGACCACGGCGACATCGGAGTACGGCGCGTTCGAGATCCACATCTTGCGGCCGTTGAGGATCCAGTCGCCGCCGACATCCTGGCGCGCCCGCGTGGTCATCGACCCGGGATCCGAGCCGTGGTCGGGCTCGGTCAGGCCGAAGCAGCCGATCGCCTCGCCGGCCGCCATCCGCGGGAGCCACTCCTGCTTCTGCTCCTCCGAGCCCCAGCGCCAGATCGAGAACATGGCCAGGGAGCCCTGCACCGAGACCAGCGAGCGCAGACCCGAGTCGGTCGCCTCGATCTCCAGGCAGGCCAGCCCGTACGCCGTCGCGGACATGCCAGCGCAGCCGTAGCCCTCCAGGTGCATGCCGAGCACGCCGAGCTCGCCGAGCCCCTTGGTCAGCTCGCGGATCTCGGGGATGCCACCGCTCTCGAACCAGTCCGCGATGTGGGGCTCGCACTCCTTGTCGAGGAAGGACCGCACGGTCGAGCGGATCGCCTTCTCGTCGTCGGACAGCAGGCTGTCGAGCGCTGCGGGGTCGGTCGGGTCGAGCGGCGGCAGCTTCATCGGGTCGAGGTGGCCGGTCATGGAGAACTCCTGGAAGGTGCGGATGAAGGGATCAGAGGAAGGCGGAGATGCCGGTCTCGGCACGCCCGATGAGGAGCTTCTGGATCTGGCTGGTGCCTTCGTACAGCGTCATGACGCGCGCGTCGCGCATGTACTTCTGCACCGGGTACTCGTCGATGTAGCCGTAGCCGCCGAAGGCCTGGATGGCGAGGTTGGCGGCCTTGACCGCCTGCTCGGAGGCGAAGTACTTCGCCTTCGACGCCTCGACGCCGAACGGCTCGCCCCGCTCCAGCAGGGACGCCGCCCGCCAGGTGAGCAGCCGCGCAGCGTCGGCGTCGACCGAGATCTCGGCGATCATGTCCTGGATCATCTGGAAGGACGCGAGCGGGCGGCCGAACTGCCGGCGCTCCTGGGAGTACGACACCACGGCCTCCAGGCAGCCCTGGATGATGCCGGTGCAGCCGGCGCCCACCGAGACGCGGCCCTTGTCGAGGGACTTCATGGCGAACGTGAACCCGTCGCCCTCCTCGCCGACCATCGCGGACGCCGGGACCCTGACCTCGTCGAACGCGAGCTCGGCGGTGGCCTGGCCACGTAGCCCGAGCTTGCCGTGGATCTCGGTGCGAGTGAAGCCGGGCGCGTCGGTGGGGACCAGGAACGCCGAGACACCCTTCGGGCCGGGGCCGCCGGTGCGCGCGAACACCATGCAGACGTCGGCCCAGGTGCCGTTCGTGATGAAGATCTTGGAGCCGGTGATCAGCCAGTCGCTGCCGTCGCGCACGGCGCGGGTCTTCAGGTTGCCCGCGTCCGAGCCGGTGTCGGGCTCGGTGAGACCGAAGCAGCCGAGCTTGGTGCCGGTGGCGATGCCGGGCAGCCATTCCTGCTTCTGCTCCTCGGTGCCGTGGGCGAGGAGGATCTTGCCGAACAGGCCCATGGACACCGAGACGATGCCGCGGACCGAGGAGTCGGCGCGGCCGAGCTCCTCCATGCCGATGCAGTAGGTGATGTAGTCGCCGCCGATGCCGCCGTACTCCTCGGGGATGGTGAGCCCGAAGAAGCCGAGCTCGCCGAGCTTGGGGATGATGTCGGTGTCGACCGACTCACGGCGGTCCCACTCCGCGCGGTACGGCACGACCTCCTTGTCGAGGAAGTCGCGCGCCAGCTTCTTGAAGGCGATCTGGTCCTCGGTGAGCGTGATGTCCATCAGTGCGTTCCCTTCGGGGTGAGGTCGGCGACCGCGACGCAGGTGCCCGCGTCGTCGTACACGTAGAAGCCACGGCCGGTCTTGCGACCCAGGTCGCCCCGCTCCACGAGGGCGGTGACTGTGGCGGAGGGAGCATCGGCGGGGTCGGCGGACTCCGCGAACCGGGCGCGCTTGGTGAGGTAGCCGATGTCGATGCCGGTGAGGTCCATCAGCTCGAAGGGCCCCATTGGGTAGCCGAGGGCGGTGCGGGCCGCGGTGTCGATGGCCGCGACGTCGGCGTACCCGCCCTCGAGGAGCCGGATCGCCTCGTCGCGGACGGCGCCGAGGAGCCGGTTGGCGACGAAGCCCGGGATCTCCCTGTCGAGCACGACCGGGACCTTGCCCATCCGCTCCACCAGCTCGAGCGCCGCCTCGACGGCCGGGGCCGCGGTGTGGGGACCGCGCACCACCTCGACGCACCCCATCACCAGCGCCGGGTTGAAGAAGTGCAGGTTGAGGAAGCGGTCGGCGCGGGCCGTGGCGTCCGCCATGGCGGAGGGCACGAAGCTCGAGGAGTTGCTGGCCAGGATCGTGCGGGGCGGGCAGAGCCGGTCGAGCTGCCCGAACAGCTCGCGCTTGGCGGGCAGCTTCTCGACGATCGCCTCGATGACCAGGTCCACGTCGGCGACGTACTCGTCGAGCACGTCCGAGGTGACCAGCCGGCCGAGCGCTGTCCTGGTGTCCTCGGCCGACCGGCGTCCCTTGGCGACCTGGGCGTCCATCCGCTCGGTGAGTTGACGGATCGCCCGGTCGAGCATCCCCTGGTCGAGGTCGTAGAGGGTCACGTCGCACCCGGCGAGCGCCGCGACCATGGCGATCTGCGATCCCATCGCGCCGGCCCCGGCGACGAGCACCCTCTCGATCCTCATCGTCCGCTCCACTCGGGGCTGCGCTTGGCGAGGAACGACTCGGCGCCCTCGCGCTTGTCGTCGGTCGTGTAGAGCAGCGACTGCGCGAGCTGCTCGACGACGAGGCCGGTACGCCGGTCGGCGTCCATGCCGGTGCGGATGACGAGCTTGCCGAGGCGTACGGCGAGCGGCCCCTTGGCCAGGATCGCACTCGCGACCTCGCGGGCCGCGGCCAGGAGCTCCGACGGCTCCGCGACCCGTGTCGCGAGTCCCGCGGCGAGCGCCTCGTCGGCGGAGAGCATCCGCCCGGTGAGGATGAGGTCGATGGCGAGGCCCACCCCGACCAGCCGGCTCATCCGCTGGGTGCCGCCCGCGCCCGGCAGGACCGAGAGGTTCGTCTCGGGCAGCCCGAACCGTGCGGTCGTGGCGGCGATCCGGATGTCGCAGGCCATCGCGAGCTCGCACCCGCCGCCGAGGGCGTACCCGTTGACGGCGGCGATGGTCGGCTTCTCGAAGGACTCCACCTCGTCGTACAGGCGCTGCATGGAGGAGGCGAGGCCGGTGTGCAGGTCGTAGCTCTGCAGCTGGCCGATGTCGGCCCCCGCGGCGAAGGCCTTCTCCCCCGCGCCGGTGATGACGACGACGCCGACGGCGTCGTCGTCGCGGAGCACCTCGAGCGCCGCACGCAGGTCGCGCTGGACCTGGGCGTTGATCGCGTTGCGCACGTCGGGGCGGTTGAGGGTGACGACGGCGACACGGTCGGCGACGTCGACCAGGATGGTCTCGTAGGTCATGGCTGCTCCAGGAGGAGGGAGATGCCCTGGCCGACACCGACGCACATGGTGGCGACGGCGCGACGGGCGTTGCGGTCGGCGAGCTCGAGGGCTGCGGTGAGGGCGAGGCGGCCTCCGCTGGCACCCAGCGGGTGCCCCAGCGCGATCGCGCCGCCGTGGGGATTGACGTGGTCGGCGTCGTCGCCGAGGCCGAGCTCGCGGGTGACCGCGAGCGCCTGCGCGGCGAAGGCCTCGTTGAGCTCGACGATGTCGATGTCGCCCAGGGTCAGTCCGGCACGGGCCAGCAGCCTGCGGGTGGCCGGGACCGGCCCGATGCCCATGATCCGAGGCGGTACGCCGGCGACGGCCGCCCCGGTGACGCGGGCCAGCGGCCGGAGACCGTAGGCCTCCACCGCCTTCGTCGAGGCCAGCAGCACCACGGCCGCGCCGTCGTTGACGCCCGAGGAGTTGCCGGCGGTGATCGACCCGCCGCTGCTGATCGGAGGCAGTGCCGCGAGCGCCTCCGCCGTCGTGGGGCGCGGGTGCTCGTCGCGGTCGACGACCACGGCCTCCCCCCTGCGCTGCGGTACGACGACGGGCACGATCTCGCGGCCCAGCCGACCCGATGCCGCCGCGGCCGCGGCGCGCTGCTGGGACCGGAGCGCGAAGGCGTCCTGGTCCTCGCGGCTGATGCCGCGCTCGTCGGCGAGGTTCTGGGCGGTCCGCGGCATCGCGTCCGTGCCGTACGCCGCCTCCATCGCGGGGTTCACGAACCGCCAGCCGATGGTCGTGTCGTGGACCTCGGTCGATCGTCCCCACGCGGCCGCGGACTTGGGCATCACGAAGGGCGCCCGGGTCATCGACTCGACTCCCCCGGCCACGACCAGGTCGGCCTCGCCGCACCGGATCATCCGCGCGCCCTGCGCCACGGCATCGAGTCCGGAGCCGCACAGCCGGTTGACGGTCCCGCCGGGCACGTCCACGGGGAGACCGGCGAGCAGGGCAGCCATCCGGCCGACGTTGCGGTTGTCCTCGCCGGCCTGGTTGGCGCAGCCGAGGATCACGTCGTCGATGCGCTCGCCGTCCACCGCGGGATGCCGCGCGAGGAGCTCGCGCACCACGTGGGCGGCCAGGTCGTCCGGCCGCACGTCGGCGAGCGCTCCGGCGTACCGCCCGAACGGGGTGCGGACGCCGTCGACGAGGTAGGCGACGTTCACGGCGCCACCTGCTCGCGCAGCTGGAACTTCTGGATCTTGCCGCTGGGCGTCTTCGGGAAGTCGTCGAGCACGACCATCCGCTCCGGCCAGTACTGCTTCGCGACGCCCTTCGAGGCGAGGAAGGCTTGCAGGTCGGCGAAGATCATCGAAGCACCCTCGGTGAGCACGAGGCACGCACAGGCGCGCTCCTGCAGACGCGGATCCGGTACGGCGACGACGGCGACCGAGTCGATGTCGGGGTGCTCGTAGAGCACGTTCTCGACGTACGCGACCGGGATGTTCTCGCCACCGCGGATGATCACGTCCTTGGTGCGACCCGAGATCCGCAGGTAGCCGTCCTGGTCGATGAACGCGAGGTCGCCGGTGTCGAACCAGTCCCCCCGATCGTCGTCGGCAGGGTGCATCTGCTCGCGCGTGAGCTCGAGCCGCTCGGCGTACCCGACGAACAGGAACGGCCCACGCACCTGGAGCGAGCCCTCCTGGCCCGCCGGCACGTCCGCCCCCCGTGCGTCGACGACGCGGATCTCCATGCCCGGCCAGGGGTAGCCGTCGGTCTCGATGATCTTGTCCTCGGGATCGCCGGGGATGCCGATGGTGACCAGACCCTCCTCCGACTGGCCCCAGCCACCCACGACGACCAGACCGGGCAGCTTGTCCTTGGCCTGGCGGACCATCGCCCGCGGGATCGGCGCACCCATGCAGCAGAAGCGCACCAACGTGCTGGTGTCGTGGTCGGCGAGGCTCGGCTCGCTGACGAGGTCGTGCAGGAAGGGCGTCGCGGCGGAGGTGTAGGTGATGCCGTGCTTCTCGACCAGCTCGACGAAGGTGGCCGCGTCCCACACGTCCTGGAGCACGCACGTGGCGCCGTTCTGGACGTTGAGGCGGGCGCCGTACAGGAAGCCGGTGAGGTGGGCCAGCGTCGAGGCCATGTGCAGCACGCTGTCCGGCCCCACGCCGAGACGGCCGGGCAGCGGGTCGTTCGCCGCGACCATCGTGTTGTGCGTGTGCATCACGCCCTTGGGCTCCCCGGTGGTGCCGGAGGTGAAGATCAACAGCGTGACGTCGTTCGGGTCGGGGCGCAGCGATGCCAGCTCAGCCGGGTCGGCGGTGCCTCCCACGGCCCTCAGCCCGTCCCAGGACCCATCGTCGACGACGACGACCTCGGGCTCGAAGTCCCAGCCGGACCGAAGGCCCTCCAGCATCGCCGGGTAGTCGAAGCCGCGGAACTCCCGGGGCACGACGATCACCTTCGACTTCGCCAACCCGACCATGAACCCGACCTCGCGCTCGCGGTAGATCGGGATCAGCGGGTTGCTGATCGCGCCGATCCGCGAGGCGGCGTAGTGGACGACGATCCACTCGATCCAGTTGGGCAGCTGGAAGGAGATCACGTCGCCGGGGGCCACTCCCTTGGCCCGCAGGCCGAGGGCGACCTGGTCGACCTCCGCCTTGAGCTCGGCGAAGGTGATCTCGCGACGGCTGTCGACGAACGCGACCTTGTCGGGCGAGGCTGCGGCGTGCTCGTCGAGGAAGTCGGTGATGACCTTGTCCCGCCAGTAGCCGGCGGCGGTCTCCCGAGCGATCCGCTCGGGAGTCAGGAGGGTCTCGAAGGACATGTACGTCGACCTGTCAGCTCATGGTGAGGCCGCCGCTGACGCTGACGGTCTGTCCGGTGATGAAGGACGCCTCGTCGGAGGCGAGGAACGCGATCGCGTTGGCGAGGTCCTCGGGCTGGCCGAGCCGCTTGAGCGGGATCGCCTTCTGCAGCGCGTCGCGCAGCTTGTCGCCGCCCATCGACGCGAAGAGCGCGGTGTCGGTGGGACCCGGGCACACGCAGTTGACGTTGACCTGGGACCGGGCCATCTCACGAGCCATCGCCTTGGTGAAGGCGATGACGCCGCCCTTGGCAGCGGAGTAGACCGCCTCGCCGGACGAGCCGACGCGGCCGGCGTCCGAGCCGAGGTTGACCACCTTGCCGTAGCCCTGCTCGACCATGATCGGAAGCACCTTCTTGGAGGTGTTGAGGACGCCGTACAGGTTGATCTGGATGATGCGGTCCCAGGTCTCCGGCTCGGAGACGACGAACGGCTCGCCCTTGTCCCACCCGGCGTTGTTGACGAGTACGTCGACGCGACCGAGCTGTGCGACCACCTGGTCCACCATCGCGTCGACGGAGTCGCGATCGGTGACGTCGCAGTGGATGCCGATCGAGCCGTTGCCGAGGCCGTCCGCCGTCGCCTTCGCGGTGGCCTCGTTGATGTCGGTGACGACCACGGTCGCCCCTTCGGCCGCCAGCTTGGCGGCCACGCCGGCGCCGATGCCCTGGCCGGCGCCGGTCACGATCGCGATCTTGTTGTCGAGCTTGCCCATGGTGAAGTCCTTGTCGTGGGTCGGTGCCGGGCTCACGGCGCGTACGCGCGGCCGAGCAGGTTGCGGGAGATGACGAGCTTGGAGACCTGCGCCGTGCCGTCGCCGATCTCGAGACCGATGACGTCGCGCATGCGCTGACCGACCTTGTGCTCGGTCGAGTAGCCGACATGGCCGAGCGTCAGCAGGCACTGGTGGATCACGTCGACGGCGAGCTTGGGAGCCCAGAACTTCGCCATCGCGGCCTCGGCGCTGTGCTCGAGGTCGACGTCCTTGCGCCACAGCGCCTCGTAGCAGACGTGGCGGGCACCGGTCACGTACGTCGCGCACTCGGCGAGCGGGAAGGAGACTCCCTGGAAGGTGCCGATCGGCTTCCCGAACGCCACCCGGTCGCGGGCCCACTGCATCGCCTCGTCGAGGCTCTGCTGGGCAGCGCCGAGGCAGAGCAGGCCGATGATCGCCCGCGAGTAGTCGAAGCCCTGCATGACCGAGACGAAGCCGCCGCCCTCCTCCCCGATCATGTCGGCGCGGGTGACGCGCACGTCGTCGAAGTGGATCGACGCCCGCCCGATGGCTCGGCTGCCGAGGTCGTCGAACGCGCTGCGCGAGATGCCGGTGTCGGTCATGTCGACCCAGAACGCGCTGACGCCGCGGGCCCCCGGACCGCCGGTGCGCGCGAGTACGACGGCGCGGTCGGCCGCCATGCCCAGGGTGATCGAGGTCTTCTCCCCGCTCAGGACCCACGCGTCGGCGCCGTCCGGCGTCGCCCTCAGCGACAGGCTCGCGGCGTCGGTGCCGGCCCCGGGCTCGGTGATCATGATGCAGGGGACGGTCTGTCCCGACGCGATGCCGGGCAGCCACGCCTGCTTCTGCTCCTCGGTGCAGTTGCGCACGAGGATGTCGCTGATCAGGGCGGTGTTGATGATCAGGTAGCCGGCGTTGAAGTCGGCGCGACCGACCTCCTCCGCGGCGATCCCCGCGATCACGGCGCTCGCGTCCTGGCCGCCGTACTCCTCGGGGATGCGGAGGCCGGTCAGGCCCATCTGCCCCATGTCCAGCGCCTGCTGGCGGCGGAACTCGGCCGCCTTGTCGTCCGACTGGTAGTGCGGTGCCAGGACCTTGTCGGCCCATCGGGCGATCTCGGAACGGAACGCCTCTTCGTCGTCATCGAACCCGTAGTGCATCGTCGCGGCTCCTCGGTCGTTCCGGCTCAGTGCCAGTTGACGTGCGGAGCGAAGTCGGCCGGGCGCTTCTCGGCGAACGCCGTGGCGCCCTCCATGCCCTCCGGCGAGACGCCGAAGATGTCGAGCGCGGTCATCGCCATGTTGGACAGACCGGCCTGGTGATCGGTGTCGGCGTTGAAGGACTGCTTGAGGAACCGGATGGCGGTCGGGCTCAGCCTGGCGGTCTCCTCGGCCCACTCCTTCGCCTCCTTGAGCAGCGCGTCGGCGGGGACGACCTTGTTGACGAGGCCCATCTCCAGCGCCTCCTGAGCGGAGTACTGCCGGCACCAGAACCAGATCTCGCGCGCCTTCTTCTCCCCCACCACGCGCGAGAGGTACGCCGACCCGAACCCGGCGTCGAAGGAGCCGACCCGCGGGCCGGCCTGGCCGAAGCGGGCGGTCTCGCTGGCGATCGAGACGTCCGCGACGACCTGGAGGACGTGACCGCCGCCGATCGCGATGCCGTTGACCGCGGCGATGACCGGCTTGGGGATGTCGCGCATCAGCTTGTGGAGGTCGCCGATGCGGAAGCGGCCGAGCTCAGCGGGTCCGTAGTCACCCGTCTCCGCACGCTGCTTGACGTCACCGCCCGTGCAGAACGCCTTCTCGCCGGCACCGGTGAGGATCACCGCACGGACACTGCCGTCCGACCACGCCAGGTTGAAGGCCGCGATCAGCTCGTCGACCGTCTTGGCCCGGAACGCGTTGTAGCGCTCGGGGCGGTTGATCGTGATGATGCCCGCCGCACCCTCGACCTCGTAGCTGATGTCCTCGAACCCGCTCATCGCTGCCTCCACATCGGAATGAATATTGATTCAACACGAGTGAACGTAGATTCATTTTGATCCGATGTCAACCGCCGCGCACAACAGATCTCGGCTACGATGAACGCCGATTCACCAGGAGGAGCCCATGACCGAAGCTGCGACCGACCCGCAGGACGTCGCACGACAGACGCTGGCCGAGCACCGGTCGCGCCAGCTCCTCGACGCGGCGGCGCGACTGATGGAGCGCGAGGGGTCCGAGGCGGTCTCCATGCAGGCGCTCGCGGCCGAGGCAGGCGTGAGCGTGGGCCTGATCTACCGCTACTTCGGCAGCAAGGACGACATCCTGCTCGCGGTGATCACCCAGGTCCTCGACGCCTTCGCCACCGAGGTGCCGGCCGCCATCGAGGCCGCCGGCGAGGATCCCGTACGCCGGCTGGCGGGCGCCTTCGCGGCGTACTGCAAGGTCATCGACGAGTACCGACACGCCGCCGTGCTGACCTATCGCGAGTCGAAGTCACTGGACGCCGCAGGGCGCGCGCAGATCAAACGGCTCGAGGTCGAGACCAGTCAGCCCCTGAGGGAGACCGTGCAGGCGGGCGTGGACTCGGGTGTGTTCGTGACCGACGACCCGGACCTGGTCGCCTACAACCTGCTCCTGCTGGCCCATTCGTGGGCGCTGAAGCACTGGTACTTCGAGCAGACGAAGACCCTCGACTCCTACATCGACGCCCAGCTTGCGCTCGCCCTGCGGGCGATCATCGCCCCGGCCCAGAGACGCAGGTACGCCGCGCTCCTGACACCTGCGTCGCGCTGACCTCGACCGCGGCGTGCCCTTCCGGGCGCGTCAGTCGGTCGAGGGACTCACGACCCATCCACGGTCGCGACGTAGAAGTAGTTCATCGGGTCGGTGCGGATCTCCAGCACGTCGACGTGGGCGAAGCCGGCCTCGCCCAGCATCCGCTCGGCCGTCTGCCGACCCCACACCGTGCCGAGACCCCTGCCGCCCTGGGCGAGGGACACGGGCATGCAGTGCATCAGGCTCAGCGTGTAGAGGTACGTCGCCCACGGCAGCGTCAGGTTCTTCTCGACCCCCGACTCGGCCTTGATGTCCACCATCAGGAAGGTGCCGCCGGGACGCAACGCCTCGGCGACCCCAGCGAGGACCCGGTCGGGGAAGGCCTGGTCGTGGACGGCGTCGAAGGCCGTGACCACGTCGTACGCCCCGGTCTCGCCCAGGGCGGCGACGTCGCGGACCTCGAAGCGGGCGTTGGTCAGCTCCCACGCAGCCGCCTCCGCTCGCGCCGCCTCGATCGCCTCCACTCCGAGGTCGTAGCCGATGAAGGTGCTCGAGGGGTAGGCGCGAGCCAGGAGGTTGATGGCATGACCGGCACCGCAGCCGATGTCGGCCACGGCGACCCCTGCTCTCAACTGCTCATGCAGCCCCGGCACCGCGGGAACCACGACATCGAGGAGGCCGGCATCGTGGGTGGCGGCGGCGTCCTCGGCCATGAGCTCGTGGAAGTGGGGATAGTGGTCGTAGTCGAGCCCTCCCCCGTGGCGGAACCGGTCCTGCAGCTCAGGCACGACGCCGGCCAGCATCGTCAGCGTCTTCAGGCTCCGCGCGATGTTCACCGGGCCGTCGTCAGGCGTCAGGCAGGCCGCGCGCTCCGCCGGGAGCGAGTACTGCCCGGTCTCCGGGTCGTAGTCCGCGACGCCGCCGGCCACGATCCCGTCCAGCCACTCGCGCAGATAGCGCTGGTCGACGCCGCACTCCGCGGCCAGGACGCCCGACTCGGCCGGGCCACGGCGAGCCAGCGCGGCGAACAGCCCGAGCTCGTCGCCGATGCCCAGCAGGATGCCGAGCGCGGAGTCGTTCATGACCCCGACCATGCGCTTCTGGAAGGCCTTGGCCGCGTCCTTGTCGAATGCCGTCACCTGCCCAGTCTGGGTGCCCGTCCGGAGCCCTCGCAACGGAGCCCGGAGACGATCGTCGTGTAGGAATCTCTTGTCCATCTCTCGCGGTCGCGCACGCCGGCCGGCACTCCAGGAGGTCTCCGTGGCCAAGGGCTATTGGGTCAGCGTCTACCGCACCATCTCCGACCCCGACCGGCTCAGCGCCTACAGCCAGCTCGCCGGGCCGGCGGTGGAAGCCGCAGGCGGGCGGGCCCTGTCGCGCGGTGGCCGGGTGGTCGCCCACGAGGACGGGAACACGAACCGGGTCGTCCTGATCGAGTTCGACAGCCTCGAGGCGGCCGTGGCGGCGTACGAGAGCGAGGCGTACCGGGAGGCGCTGGCCGTCCTCTCCGATGCCGTCGTGCGCGACTTCCGCATCGTCGAAGGCGTCGACTGACGGCCCCGTTGGCATGCTGTGTCCATGAGGCTCAGCGAGCAGGAGATGACCGCGGCGCTGACCGGTGCCGCCCAGCGTGCGCTGGGGGCGAGGGACAAGCGGGTACGCCGGGGCAAGCTGACCGCCGCCGAGCTGTGGGAGTCGATGGGGCGCTACGAGCGGTACGTCGTCCTCAACGGCCTCGGCGACCAGATCCTGCCCGTCCTCGTGGCACTGCCCGACGTGGAGGTCGCCGCGGGCGAGCGGCCCGCCTTCACCGACTCCCAGGTCACCGCGGCGGTCGAGGAGACGCTCGGCGGTGCCGGCGAGAAGGGCCTGCGTCGCAAGGCGCTGGTGGTCACCCGGGTCGCGCTGGTGAAGACGGCCCTCTCCGCGCTGCCGCCGCGACAGGACCCGGACGGGCTGATCGTCCCCGATCACCTCTAGGGACGGGCGCTGCCTCTCAGGAGTAGCGGTGGCTCTTGGCGCTGTGGCCGCGCTCGCGGGTGCAGGTGCGGCCGCTCATGTTGCGGTGACCGCAGAGGTCGTCGGACGCCGACTCGGCGGCCGGGGCCGCCTTGGCCGTCTTCGCCACGGGCTTGAGCCCGGCCGGCTTGGCCCGCTGGGGAGCCGGCGCACTGGCCGTCTGCTGCGCGTACCGCGCCTCGCGCATCGCCCGGAGGGCGTCCACCTTGCTCATCGTCGACTCACCCGGCGGACACTACCGGCGTACGCCGACACAGACCGTCCTACGCGCCGGAGGCCAGCCGGATCAGCCGGACCATCTGGTCGGCGACCTGGTCCATGGGCTCGGTGCTGCGGTCCGCCGAGCTCATCACGACGGCGCCGCTGATCGCCGCGATCACGGTCGTCGCCAGTGGGCCGCTGGCGTCCGCGCTCACCCCGGATCCCTCCAGGGCACCGGCCAGCAGCGACCTCCAGCGCGCGTAGGTGTCGCGGGCCATCGCCGCCGGCCAGTCGCTGTCGGGGCCGCTGCCCACGGTCAGCGCGAGGACCGGACAGCCGGCGTGGAAGTCACTGGCGACCAGGGTGCGCTTCCAGAACTCCGTGAACCGTACGACGACGCGGGTCGCGTCCCCTGCTGCCGTGGCACGCTCGATCAGCGCACTGATGTCGTCGCCGGCGCGCTGCGCCGCGGACCGCAGGATCTCGTCGCGCCCGCCCGGGAAGTGGTGGTACACCGAGCCGCGCGGAGCCGCGCTCCTCGCCAGCACGGCGTCGATCGTCACCCCGCCGAGCCCGGTCTCCCGCAGCAGCTCGACAGCAGCGAGGATCATCCGCTCCTTGGGCCCCTGCGGGCCGGCCACCGCCGCCGTCACGCGGGCACCCCGTCCGGATCGCCGACGACCGCCTCGATGCGCGCGGGGACGTACTTGTGCCACGGCGTACCGGCGAACCAGTCGCGGTGGTGGGCGCTGGTGAGGTCGTTCGGCGCGACGCCCGGCACCAGCACGGTGCCCTCGTCGTCGGTGTAGTCCAGGCCGAAGCCGTTCGGGAGCGACACGTTGCCGCCGGGCATCATGTCGGTGATCTCGACCGTGGCGACGGCGGTGCCGGCCTCGGTCGTGATGCGGGCCAGTCCGCCCTCGGCGATGCCGAGCCGTACGGCGTCCTCCGGGCTGATCCGCAGCGCACCCTCGGCGTCGCGCCGGCGCCAGCTCGGGTCGCGGATGATGTCGTTGGCCGTGAACGAGCGGCGCTCCCCCGCCGCCAGCACGAACGGGAACTCCTCCGTCGTCCACGAGGAGGCTGCCGTGCGGAGCTCGTCGATCTTCGGCAGCAGCTCGGGGATGGCGACGGTGAACCGGCGGTCCTTGCGCTTCACGTAGTGCCACACGTCGTCCCATTCGTCGACGGTGAACGTGACACCGGCGCGCTCGCGCAGGATCGCCTCGAAGAGCCTCCGGCCCGGATCCAGACCGGGACCGGTGAAGCCGGCGCGCTCGACCGCCGCGCGGTTCTCCAGCGCGCAGAGCTGCGCCGCGCCCCAGAGCACCGCCGCGGCGCGCGCGCCGTCAGGCAGGGTCGGGCCGAGGGTCTCGTGGAGGATGAAGGCGGCCAGCCGCATCAGCGAGGGGTCGGCTGCGGCCGCCGAGAAGAAGGCCAGGGCGAACGCGTCGGGGCCGGCTGCGAGGGCGCGGCGCAGGCGCTCGAGCAGCGCCTCGTCGACTGCGCCCATCCTGCGCAGGATCCGCGCATAGATCTCCGGCTCGCCCAGCGTGCCGGGACGCGGTTCGAGGAGAGGCGCCCGGAGCTGGAACCCGTTGTGCGGGAACTCCATGTTGAAGAACGTGCACTCCCACTTCTCGAACTGGCTCGAGGCGGGCAGGACGTAGTCGGCCTGCCGAGCGGTCTCGGTGAAGGCGACGTCGACGACCACCGTCAGGTCGCACGCCTCCATCGCCGCCACGAACCGCTTCGACTCCGGCAGCGAGTGGGCCGGGTTGGAGCTGTCGATCCACATCGCGCGCAGCCGGTCGGGGTGGTCGGTGAGGATCTCGTCGGCGATCGAGTTGCACGGGATCATCCCGAGGATCACGCGCGCGCCGGTGACCGGCGTGACCCGCTCCGAGCGCGGCTGCGACTCCGCGGCGAGCGCGGCCCCCAGCAGTGGCGCCGCCACCGCGAGCAGCCGGCGCGCGACGGCGTTGGTCGGCGTACCGAGCAGGGGCAGGCCGCCGGCCACACCGGTGCCGCGCGACATCGCAGCAGCACCGACGGAGACGCCGCGTGCCATGGCCTTGCCCTGCAGCCTCCGTACGCCGGACCTGGGTCGGCGCGGCTTCGAGCGTGGGTCGGCCGGCGGCGCCCCGACCGGGCTGGCGAGCCAGGAGTGCAGGTACATCGTGCCCGGACGGCCGAAGTTGCCGGTCAGGATCCACAGCAGCTTGTTGAGGTAGGACACGAGCGTGCTGTTGGGCGCCTGCTGCACCCCGAGGTCCTCGTACGTCGTCGCGCTGGACGCCGTGGCGAAGCGGCGCGTCGCGGCCCGGATCAGCTCCTCGTCGACTCCGCAGGTGGCGGCGTACTGACTGATCGGGATGTCACGCAGGACGGCGAGGACCTCGTCGGCACCGTCGGTGTGCTCGGCGAGGAACGCACGGTCGACCAGGTCCTCCTCGACGAGGACGGCGAGCATGGCGGTGAGGCACCAGGCGTCGGTGCCGGGGCGCACCTGGAGGTGGAAGTCGGCCATGGCTGCGGTCTCGCTGCGGCGAGGGTCGAGGACGATCATCGAGCGGGCCGGGTCCTTCTCGATCTCGCGCAGCACCGGACGGGCGCGCGGGAAGGAGTGCGACTGCCACGGGTTCTTGCCGAGGAACAGCACGACCTCGGCGTGCTCGAAGTCGCCCTTGGTGTGGGTGCCGTAGAGCTGGCCGTCGACCCACGCCTCGCCGGTCTTCTCCTGGGCGAGTGCGTTGGAGTAGTAGCGGGTGCCGAGCGCGGCACGCAGCGACTGGCCGTAGGCGCTGGGCAGGTGGTTGCCCTGGCCGCCGCCGGAGTAGAAGAGGATCTTGTCGCCGCCGTACTGCCCCTTGACCTCGAGCAACCGGTCGGTGATCTCCTCGATCGCGGTGTCCCAGTCGATCTCCTCGTACGTGCCGTCCGCGCGGCGTCGCAGCGGCGAGGTGATCCGGTCCCGGCCGTTCTGGTAGCGGTCGAGGCGCAGCGGCTTCTCGCAGGTGTAGCCCTGCGAGGTGACGTGCTCCTTGTCGCCGCGGATCTTCGCGAGCCGTCCGTCGGCCACCTGGATCTCGAGGCCGCAGTTGCACTCGCACAGGATGCAGGCCGACTTCTGCCACTCTTCGCTCATCCATGGACTATGACAGAGTCCATAGTCCTTGCCAAGCGTGTCCTCGCCGGGCGTGTGGCCTACGGTCGGCGCGTGACCACCAGCGAGCCAGAGGCAGCCACGGAATGGCAGGCCGCGTTCGACGAGCTCACCGCCGAGGCCGATGCGCTGCGCGCCGACGGTCTGTGGCGCACCGGCAGAAGGACGCTCCTCGGGGCTCTTGGGCTGCACCACGACGAGGTGGTCATGTGCCGCGGCCTCGCCTGGTTGCTCACACCCGACGGATGGCATGGACTCGGCACCGGCGTCCTCGACCGCCTGCTGGCCGCGGTCGGCGCCGATTCCGCGGGATCGACCCGTGCGGTGATCGCGGTCGAGGAGCCGAGGGACGACACGCGCGCGGACATCGTCGTGCGACTCGGCGCAACGACTGTCCTGATCGAGGCGAAGATCTGGGCGGGAGAGCAGGCACGGCAGTGCGACCGCCTCGCACGTCACTGGGCCGACGAGGCGCCCACCCTCGTCTTCCTGACCCGGACCGGGAGCCAGCCGTTGACAGCGATCGAATCCGCGGGCCAGTGGCACGCGCTCGCGTGGAACGACATCGCGGACTTCATCGAGGCGTCAGCCGACGGTCGCGACGACATCGACGTCGGGGTCCATGAGTACCTGCGAACAGTTCGGGTCTACGGAGGCAACAGGGAATGAGCGACGACGCCAAGGCGGACTTCTACCTCAAGCACTGGGTGCGCATCGAGGAGTGGGCCGCTCTGCGCGCCCCTGTGGTGGACGCGCTCGAGACCGCGCTGTTCGCAGGCGCAGCGCGGCTCGCCCAGGACGCGTCCCTGCCGGCGGTGGCCACGAAGAGCGGGTCCTGGTCGAACCTGCAGCTCCCGATCACTGCCGACCCGCTGGCCCGGATCGAGCTGTTCTGGAAGCGGGAGGGGCTGCTGCGCGGTGCGGGCGGCTGGCCGGAGGTCGCGATCGTCATGGACTCGAAGGCGTCCAAGGACCTGAAACGTGCGGTCGCCGATGCGACCGCCTTCGCGGGCGAATCACTGGGTCTGGTCCGCACGATGGCGACCGTGTGGTGGGTTCGGTCGGGTCCCGTCGTACCCACGCAGGAACCGATCGCGATCGAGTCGTACGCGCTGCAGTGCATCGAACACCTCGAGGCCACGTGGCGCGCTACGAATGAGGCGGTGAGGGCCGCAGTCGGCCGCCACCCGGCGACCTGACGGTCGAAGCCGCGCGCCTCAGTGGCAGGGCGCACCCTCGCAGCAGGGGCGGATGTAGCCGCAGCCGTCGCAGCGCTCGTGGGAGGTCTCCCAGCGCAGCAGGGTTCCGCAGTTGGGGCAGGGCTCGGTCAGGTCAGCCACGGTGCAAGCCTAGGTCGCTGACGGCGTACGACGGCGGCGCCACGACGGTCAGTCCGGCGGCTCCTCCGTCGGCTCGTCGGTCGGTACGTCGTCGCCGGACTCGGCCACCCCGCCGCCGCTGACGGCGTACCCCTCCTCGGGGTCCTTGTCCGGCATCAGCTCATCGGGCGGGTCGCCCATGCCCGGGGTGCCGAGCGAGCCGCCGCGGCCCGAGCCGGTGCGCGGGTCGTCGCCGCCGCTCATCGGGGGGCCGCCTCGGGCGTCCGGTGCTGCCTCTCGTTCTCCACGTTCGCGCTCCTGCCCGTCGTCGGTCGTCTGGTCCTTCGCGGCCCAGACCGGAGTCGAACCGGTCGCCGCAGCAGCGGCTTCTTCGTCGGCAAACCCTGCGGGCCTCGCCTCCGGTACCCGATTCGGCGCCTCGGATTCGGCCCGGTCGAGGGTGGCGACGAGGCGAGCGACGACACCGTCGGGGTCCTCGAGCCAGTCGGTGGCGAGCACCTGCTCGACGCGCCAGCCGGCGGAGCGCAGCACGGCGGGCTGGACGGTACGCCGCTGCTCCCCGGCCGCGCTGTCGACGCGGGCGGCGTGGTCGACGAGCACGGCAGTGTGCCACACCGGCTCCCCGGTACGCCGTAGCGCGAGGTCGCAGCGGAAGCCCGACTGCCCCACGGAGCGCGCCACGTCGACCCCCTGCTCGCCCAGTGCGGCCGCGAGCTGCTCGACGATCACCGGGGTGGCGGCGCGGTCG
Source organism: Nocardioides ultimimeridianus (assembly GCF_054777895.1). Taxonomy (NCBI): domain Bacteria; kingdom Bacillati; phylum Actinomycetota; class Actinomycetes; order Propionibacteriales; family Nocardioidaceae; genus Nocardioides; species Nocardioides ultimimeridianus. The sequence continues at coordinate 245,785 of NZ_BAAHAB010000005.1, forward strand.
GCGCCGGCCCGCCGCCAGTGCCCGAGGGCGGACTCCATCGCCGCGCGATCCCCCTCGGACACGGCGTCGGCGTACTGCAGGAAGCCGCGCAGCGCGGACGCGCCGTCGTTGTAGGTGTTGGTGATCATCGTGGGCTCGATGCTGCTCACCACGACCATGTGCCGGCGTGCGCGGCTGAAGATGACGTTGAGCCGCTTCTCGCCGCCGCTGTTGTTGATCGGGCCGAAGTTCATCCGCATCCGGCCGTCGGATCCGGGCGCGTAGCAGACGCTCATGATGATGACGTCGCGCTCGTCGCCCTGGACGTTCTCCAGGTTCTTGACGAAGATCCCGACCGCCTGGCCGTCCTCCTCGCGCTCGACCTCGGCCTCGTACGCCGCCGCGAACGCCGGGTCGGTGGCCGCGAGCCCGTCCAGCGCGGTCTCGATCTCGCTCTGCTGCGCTTCGGAGAACGCCACGACGCCGATCGACATCCCCGTCCCGCGCAGCAGCAGGTCGCGCACGACCTCGGCCACCCAGCGCGCCTCGGCGGGGTTGGTACGCCGGGTGTAGACCCCGTCGCGCACCCGCACCACGCTGATGCTGCGCTCGAGGACCGCGTCGGTCATCGCGCGCACCTCGTCGGCCTCCGGCGCCTCGCCGCCGCGGGTGACCAGCCGCGGCCGCCCCTCGGGCAGCGGCTCGCGGTCGGGCACCGTGGCCAGGCGTCCCTCGTAGAAGGCCGCGTTGCTGAACTGGATCAGCGCCTCCTGGTTGCTGCGGTAGTGCCACAGCAGCATCGTCGAGGGCAGCCGGGTCGAAGCGACGGCCAGGAAGCTGTCGGCATCGAGGACCACGCCGACCTGGGTGCCGGTCTCCCCGTCGATGCCGTCGACGCCGTCGATCCCATCGGCGTCGGTGTCGGTCTCCGACCCGCCGCTGGACCGGAAGTAGCGGGTGGGCGGCAGCTGCATCCGGTCGCCCACCACGACGACCTGGCCGGCGCGGTGCAGCGCCGGGACCGCCTCCTCGACCGGCACCTGGCTCGCCTCGTCGAAGACGACGACGTCGAAGGACGATGCCAGGTCCAGGATGTCGCTGAGCGAGGCCGGGCTCATCAGCCACACCGGCCGCAGGGCCGCGACGACCTCGCCGGGGTCCCCGCCCGCCAGCTGCCGGATCGACTTGTAGGCCCGCACCTTGCCGAACTCGTGCTCCAGCTCGCGCCGTCCCGCGCTCCACGTCTTCTTCATCGCGCGCTCGGCCACGTCCATCCCGGTGACGCTGCGGGTGCTGTGCTCGACCAGCCCGCGGAAGCGGTGCCGCAGCCGGGACACGATGACGGCCGCGTTGGCCCGGTGCAGCTCCGGCTCGAGCTCGGCGACCCGGTCGACCATGTCCGCGAGCCGCCGGCCGTCCAGCCGGTCGAGCTCGGGGTGGTCCGCGCGGGCCGCGCGCAGGGCGGTCGCGAGGACGGCGTACTCGATCTGGTCGGGCGCCGCGTCGAGCCGCCGGACGGCCCCGAGGACGCCGGGATGACCGGAGATCTCCTGCAGGAGCGGCGCCACGGCGCGGACCGCGTCACGCCCGCCGGGGGTGGACAGCGCGGCCGCGACGTCGGCGGCGGCGTCCAGCGCGAGGTGCTCGACGTCCAGCACCCCGGCCACCCGCTCGTCGAGCTCGGCCAGGGCGAGGGCGAGGACGTCGAGCACCTCGTCGTCGGCCGGGCGCGGTGCCGCGGCGGGGGTGAT
>NZ_BAAHAB010000006.1:0-109936 GCF_054777895.1 Nocardioides ultimimeridianus
TGGCCGCCTTCGGCCTGGTCCGCCACCTGACCGCGCCCGAGCCCGCACCGGCGGCCGGGTCCCCGGCGCCGGCCGCGACCACGCCACCCCCGGCGACCCCGGCGACCACCTCGGTCACCTCGGCCACGTCGCCGAGCACTCCCACGACCTCCGCCGCGGCCGACCCGACCGACGACGCGACCGCGGCCGTGGCCCTGCGCGACCTCGCCGCCCGGGACCGGGCCGCGGTGCTGGCGCTGCACGGCGCCTGGACCGTGCAGCTGACCTCGAAGACCGACGGCACGGTCGACGCGTCGGGCCGGGTCTGGCACTGGCTGGACATCTGGACCCTGCACCAGCAGCTGCTCGCGAGTCACCCCGACGCCCTCCTGGTCGATACCGGCGAGTGGGGCTCCTACCAGCTGGGCGGCTACTACGCGACGATCACCGGCGACGTCTTCCCCACCAAGGCCGCGACGCTCGCCTGGTGCCGGACCCAGCACCTCGACCGGGACGCGTGTGCCGGCAAGAGGATCCGGGTCCACGGCGACTACCGCACCGACATCGCGCTGCAGCCGGAGTAGTTCCCCGAATCCGCCCCCGCGCCGGACGGTGCGCCGCTAGCGTCCGCTGTGTCATCTCCATGACCGTGCAACGGGGGGTTCGTGGTGCAGCGGTTCTGCGTCCAGTGCGGGCAGCGGGTCGACGGGGTCGCGTTCTGCACGGCGTGCGGTACGCCGGTCCGTGCCGCCGTACCCTCGCCTTCCCTGCCGCCTCCACCGCCTCCGTCTCCTCCGGCCCCGTCGGCTCCCCTGCCCCCGCCGACGGCGCCCCCGTCGCCCCCGTCGCGGCGTCCGCTGCTCGTGCTCGGCACCGTCGTCGTCGTGCTGGCGCTGGTCCTCGGCGGCCTGGTCACCTTCACCCTGGTCCGCGGCCAGGGCACGCACGGCGACCGGCTCGCGGTCCGCAGCCGCTCGATCGACAACGGCCTCACCCTGCTCGGCGATCCGCGCAAGCAGTGGGACGTGAAGGCGTCGGACCTGCTCCCCCACGCCGAGTTCCAACCGGTCGTCGGGTGGTACGACGGGGAGCTGTTCAACCCGGACCTGATGCCGATCGGCCCCTACCTGCTCGCCGAGGTCGCGAACCGGCGCCAGGGCCGCCTCGTGGCCCTGGACAGCCTGGACGGCAGCATCGCCTGGAGCCATGACCTCGACCGCGTGTCCGACGGCAGCGGCATGGCGCCCTGCTGGCTGCTCGACCCGAGCCACCTGCTGTGCGCCGACCAGCACGGGGCGCAGATCCTCGATCCGGCCACGGGCGCGGTCCTCGCCACCACCGCCGACAGCTTCAGCTACGACGCCCCGGTGCTGAGCACGGCCGGCACCTTCTACACCGTCATCGACGTTCCCGGGTCGCCGCAGCAGCACCAGCTGGCGGCGTACTCGACCGCCGACCTGACCCGCACCGCGACCGCCGACGTCGCCGCGCTGCGGGGGTGGGACAGCTCGGTGACCGGGCTGGGCATGTCCCTGGACGGCGACCTCCTCGACCTGATCGTCTACGGCTACCCGCGGTTCCGGACCGTCGCGTTCGCCACCGACGGCCTCCAGCAGGCATCGGACACCCGGACCAGGAGCGGATGGCTCACCGTCGACGCCGGGTGGACGATCACCACCGATGACAACGAGTTCGAGACCACCACGGTCACCCGCGACGGCACGCCCGCGGTCAGCGCCGCCGGCTACACCTGGTCCGCGCCGGCGGGCAACGACGGCACCACCACGTCGCGGACGGTCGTGAACGGCCGGATCGGCATCGGCGACGGGCTCTACGACCTCGGCACGGGAGCGGCGGTCTGGTCCCGGGGCGACTTCGACGGCACGACACCGACGTGGACGGCCGACGGCCGCCAGCTGCTCCTGGCCCAGAGCTCCGGCTACGGCTCGGGCACCACCACCGTGATCGACCCCGCCGACGGCACCACCGAGTGGACCGCCGACACCCAGCTCTACCCCTCCGCCGAGACCCGGGACGCCCTGGTCTCGGTCGATTCCGAGTCCGACGGCACCCCCTCGACCCTCACCGTGCGGCGGCGCAGCGACGGCGACGTCGTGTGGTCGCGCGACATCGCCGGCCTCAGCGACGACGGCTCGCTGAGCGGCGCCGTCGTCGCCGGCCAGGGCATGGCCGTGGTCAACTACCACCGGGTCCGCGGATGGTCGGGCTTCCCCCAGTCCGCGGCCGACGGGGCGTCGCCGGCGCCGAGCGATGGTGGCACGTCGTACGTCACCGACTGCGGGAGCCCGCCCACCTTCACCCCGGTGCGCTCCGCGTCGGAGTACGGCGGCATCTCCATCACCTACCGCGTGACGGCCGTGTGCCCCGGCGGGCAGTGGCTCAGCGACAGCCAGCTCAGCGTGCCGTTCGAGGTCGACGGGCAGGACTACCTGTCCGGCTGGTTCGACTTCTCCGGCGAGCCCTACTGGGTCCCGGACGGCGGCGTCGACCTCACCCTAACCTACCCGTTCGAGAACGCGACCGCCCCGCAGCGGCAGATCCAGGACGCGATCGACGACGCCGCGACCGGTGGGGGCACGGTCATCCACGTGCCGTGCACGCCGGGCCCCGGCAACCAGCCCGGCACGGTGCCCGCGGACCCGTCGTACGGGCAGGATCCGACGGTCCCCACCACCGCCGACGGCGATCCGGACGCGACCACCGCGCAACAGGACGAGGACAACGCGCTGGCGGCGCTGAAGCGGATCGCGGCCCGCGACAAGCCGGCCGTCGAGGCCCTGGACTGGACGGCCCAGCTGTCCGCCAAGAAGCTCGGGACCCAGGACGACGGCATCGTGTACGCGAGCTACTCCGACATCCTGGCCCTGCACCTGCGGCTGCGCTCGCGCTACCCCGACGCCCTCCTGGTGTTCAGCACCGAGTGGCCGGGCAGCTACGGGCCCTCGAGCGCGGGCTTCTGGGTGACCCTCAGCGGTGACTCGATGCCGACCGCACCACCAGTCAACCGGTGGTGCCGCAGCCAGCACCGCGGCCCGGGTGACTGCTGGGCCAAGCGGCTGGCCACGAGTGGCGACCCGGACAGGAACACCCTGCACCGCAAGCCGGGACAGTAGACGCAGAACGGCCCGCCACCGCTGCTGCGGTGACGGGCCCGGGGGCGGACGGATCTAAGCGAGGATGACCGCAAAGAGCAGGAAGGGCGTGAACGCGGCGAGGGCACTCGCGCCGGCGGTGAGGGAGGCCGCCGACAGGTGCCGTTGGAGCGTCAGGCTGACCGCCGCCGCCACGATCGCGATGACCGCGGGCACGCCGATGATCGCCGCGAGGTAGTAGCCGAGGCTCCCGAACAGCTCGTCATCGGTGCTCTGCGCGGCGTCGACCCAGCAGAGCGCGGCGAAGCCGGCCTCGACGAGCGCGAACAGGAGGGAGACCACGGCGATGACGCGGGCTCCGTAACCGGAGGCGGCCGGGGTGCCGGGGATGGGGGCGACGGTGTCGGAGTTCATGCCACCAGCGTCGCGAGGACTGCGCCGGCGTACCTGCGCAGCGCTACTCAGATGCTGCTGCTCATCGGAGCCAGCGCACCAGCGCGTCCGCGACCTCGGGATGGTTGAGCACCGAGAAGTGGTCGCTGCGCCCGACATGGAGGACCTCGCCGTCGGGGAAGAGGTCGCGGGTGCGATCGCGGCCCGCGCCCGACCGCGGCGTCACCAGCAGGTCGCCGATGGCCAGGGCCACCGGGTGGCGGCGCGACCGGGTCAGGCTGGCGGTCACCAGCCGGTAGCGCGCGTGCGGCAGCGCCGGGACGTCCTCGCCCAGCCCCTCGATGAGGTCGTGGATGCCGGCGGCCTGCCGGTCGATGATCCGCCCCAGCGCGGCGACCTCGGGCACCTTCGCCGAGAGTCGGCTGGCGTGGTCGGCCGCCACGGCGAACCAGGATCCGAGGTGGGGCGTGCTCAGGGTGACCACGTCGGTGACGCGGCGGGTCCACGGCGAGGGGGCGTCGCCGTCGGCCACGACCGCCGAGGCCGCGCGAATGATGAGCCCGCCGAGCGAGTGGCCGACCAGCGCGATCCGGGTGACCTCGGTCGGCCAGGCGTCGACGACCTGCTGCAGCAGCGAGGCCAGCGCGACGCCGTTCTCGCGCAGCGGCAGGCCGGTGTTGGCGCGCAGCATCACCGGGGTCCAGCCGAGCGGGGCCAGCGTCTCCGCGTACGTGGTGCCCGTGCGGTCGCGGTGGTAGGACCAGTACGACTCGTTCTCGCACAGGCCGTGGAGGAACACCACCAGCTGGCCGGTCGCGTCCGGGAAGGCGCCGCGCACCGCGGCCGGGTCGTGAAGGTCGACGTCGCGACCCTCGTGGCGCACCGCCATCGGGATCGCCAGTTGCGGACGGTCCCGCAGGATCTCATCGCCGATCAGCCCGTTGGCCGCCGCGTTGACGAAGCGGCCCCGCGGGGTCTCCTCGAGCAGCGGGCCCAGGCCGGCGGCCGCCGCCCGATCGAACCCCACACTGGCGCCGCGCAGGGTGAGACCGATGCCGGCGTACACCGCTCCCGCGATGCCCAGGTGGAGGACCTCGACCGGGGCGGCGGCCGGGCCGGCCACCTTGCCGACGAGGCCGTGGATGCGACGCGCGACGGCCGTGTGGGTGTCGCGCACGGTGTCGACGATGACCTCGTTGGCGGCCTGGGCTCCCAGGGACAGCGCGTCGAGGACGGTCGGGCCGGGCGGGTTGGTCATGGGGTGAGCGTAGCCGATTCGGTGCACACTTGTGCACTCGATCTGATCGGGCGGGGTGCCTAATTCACGGGTTGACCCCGTGAAATGGCCGACGGCCCCCACCGCCACAGGCGAGGGGGCCGTCGTACGACGTGAGGTCAGGCCTCGACAGTCTCCTCGGCAGCAGCCTCGGGCGCGTCGGTCTCCTCGACCTCGGCGGTCTCGGCGGCTGGGTCGGCGTAGGTGCCGTCGGGGAGCAGCGTCTTGAGCTCGACGACGTTGCCGGAGGCGTCCTTGACGACCGCACCCTCGACCAGCTGGGCGAGGGCCTTGCCGCGACGGATCTCGGCGACCATCTCGGGCACGTGGTTGTGCTCGAGCATGTGGTTGACGAACTCCTGCGGGTCCTGGCCGGACTGCTGGGCGCGGCGGATCATGTGCTGGGTGAGCTCGTTCTGGTCGACGCCGAGCTCCTCCTTCTCCGCGATGTCGTCGAGGATGAACTGCGCGGCGATCGAGTCACGGACCCGGCGCTCGAGGTCGGCCTCGAACTCCTCCTGGGTCTGGCCCTCGTCCTCGAGGTAGGCCTCGAGGCTCATGCCGGCGTACGCGAGCTGCTGCTCGACGGACTGGCGGCGGGAGTTGAGCTCCTCGGTGACCAGGGTCTCGGGCAGCGGGATCTCGACCTTCTCCAGCAGCGCCTCGAGGACGGCATCGCGGGCGGCGGCCGCCTGCTCGAGCCGCTGGCCACGGGTCAGGCGCTCGCGGACGTCGTCCTTGAGCTCGGCCAGGGTGTCGAACTCCGAGGCGTCCTGGGCGAAGTCGTCGTCGAGCTCGGGGAGCTCCTGCTCCTGGACCTGCTGCACGGTGACCGCGACCTCGACGTCCTGGCCGACGGCGTCGCCGTTGACCAGCTGGGAGGTGAACGTGGCGGACTCGCCGGCCGACAGGCCGACGAGGGCCTCGTCGAGGCCGTCGATCATGCCGCCGTTGCCGACCTGGTAGGAGAAGCCGCTGATCTCGGCGCCCTCGACGGCCTCGCCGTCCTGGGTCGCGGCGAGGTCGATGACGACGAAGTCGCCGTCCTTGGCGGCACGCTCGACGTCGGACAGGGTGCCGAAGCGCTCGCGGAGCGCCTGGACCTGCTCCTCGACGTCCTCGTCGGAGACGCTGATGTCCTCGACGGAGGCCTCGAGGCCGTCGTACGCGGGGACCTCGAAGGCGGGCAGCACGTCGAGCTCGGCGGTGAAGGCCAGGCCCTCGGCGTCGTCGAGCTTGGTGACCTCGATCTCCGGCTGCGCGAGCGGGGTGAGGTTGTTCTCCTGGAGGGCCTCGGTGTAGGCCTTCGGCAGCACGTCGTTGACGGCCTCGTCGAGTACGACGCCGCGGCCGACCTGGCGGTCGATCACCTGCGGCGGGACCTTGCCGCGGCGGAAGCCGGGGACGTTGATCTGCTTCGCGATCTTCTGGTACGCCGCGTCGAGGCTCGGCTTGAGCTCCTCGAAGGGCACCTCGACGGTCAGCTTGGCCCGGGTCGGGCTCAAGGTCTCGACGGCGCTCTTCACAGGTGATCTCCTACTGGTCGGTGGGCGGGGTGGTCAGGTGGTCACGCCCCGGTGATTCAGACTGGCTCACACTACCCGCGTAGGTGTCGGCCCAACGATTCAGCGCGGTGCCGTGGACTCCGCGGCCGACGGTGCGGGCGATGGTGCGGGCGAGACCGCGTAGTGGGTCTGCTCCGACGGCTCGGGCTTGCCGCAGCTGACCATCGGCTCGAGGCTGGTGCGCGCGTGCACGACGAGGTCCAGCCGTAGGGGTCCGGCGAGCAGGACCCGCCACTCCCCCTCACCTGTCGCGTCGGCGCCCTCGACGGCCCAGTCGGCCGGGACCGGGTGGACGGCGAGGGCGTGCGCCAGCGCCGCCTGGAGGTACGCCGGATGCCCGCTCACACCGCGCAGCAGTCCCGGCAGCACCCGGCCGGCCTCGGTGGCCCCGACCAGGTCGGCGACGTCCGAGGTTGTGACCCGCCCGTAGAGCACGGCGTCCCCGCCCGCCGGCACCGCGACGACGACCGGCGCGAACCGGTGCCCGCCGGTGTGGCTGCAGCCCCACACCCGCCCGGGCCGCAACTCGGCCAGCGCCGCGGCGATCGGCCGCGCGAAGCGGGCGCAGCACACGTCGCGCTTGGCGTGGGTGCAGACCAGGTACGTCGGCTCCTGGGCCGGTGTCCCCACCGACCCGTCCAGGGGTACGCCGAGCAGGTCGGTGTCGGCGGCGTACCGACCCCACCAGGTGGTGGTCGACCCGGCCGGGCGGACCGCCCAGGACCGCCCACCGGCGATCGCCTCGCGAGGGGCGCCGTCCGGACGGCGTACGGCCAGCAGCCGGAGGTCGGCGGCGTCGGCACGCCGCTGCAGCTCGGCGGCCACGGCCGCGTCGAGCTCGGAGTCGGCGAGCCCCTGCCGGCCCCAGGCGCCGGGCTGCTCGACCAGCAGCAGGCCGCGCTCGGTGAACGCCGTGCCGACCATCGACTCGTCCCGGGCGGCCGCGAGGACCGAGCAGTGCTCCACGGCCGCGATCCTGCCAGCCGACCGTTGCGGGTCCGTCAGTCGTGCAGCTTCTGGGCGAGCGGGAGGAGCCGGCGGAAGCCCGCGGGCAGCGAGCTCACGACGACCAGGGCGACGAACCCGCTGATCAGCTTGTCGGCCCCCGAGGTCAGCAGGTTGGACGATCCGACCGCGGCGAGCAGCCCGTCGCCGAGGTCGAGGAAGGTCTGGGTGATCGTGTCCTGCCCGGCCCCGACCGACCCGCCGAAGACGAGCACCAGGATCGGGACCGCGATCAACGAGCAGGTGAGGGCGACCAGGATGTTGAGCAGGAGGAAGCGGGGCAGATCGCGACCGAGTCGTCGGGCGCCGTACCCCCACACGAGCGCCCCGGCGACGTTCACCACCGCGAAGGGCAGCGACTGCCAGCCGCTGATGAGCGCGCCGGCCGCGTTGGTCGTCCCGCCGAGCAGGGCGCCGAGCCAGGGTCCGAGCGCGAGCGCCGCGACCGCGGTGCCGGCCATGTCCAGGTAGATCGGGAGGTGCAGCAGGTCGACGATCCACCGCCCGGTCAGGTTGATGCCGAGGCACGCGAGCAGCACGACGGCGATGGCCCGCGGCGAGGGAGCCGCCACCGGAGCCTCGACCGGATCGATGGGCTCCGGCCCCTCGCGCCGCGTGCACTCCTCGATCCAGGCCGCGACCTCGGCCGGCTCGGCACCCAGCACGGCCGCGATCTCACCGACGAGGTCGAGGTTGATCCGCGCGCGGCCCGGCCGGAAGGCGTCGTACACGGTGCTCTTGGCGAGGCGGGCCGCGTGCGGGGTGGCGCCGGCGGCCTCGCGGGCAGCGGAGACGCGCTCCGCGATCTCGCCGTACGACGGGTCCCCGGCTGCCGCTCGGCGCTCCTGGAGTCGCACGACGAGCGGGTCCCAGCGCCGCCGCTCGGCGGGCTCCGGCTCCGTCGACGCCATCGATCTCCCCCGTCACTGCCACCGGCCCCGCCACCGTCCGGTACGGCGCCGATCAGCCTAGTGGGCGCGTCCGGAGGCGTCCGGACTTCGTCCGGGAACCGCGGTTCCGCTGGCTCCGGACGGCCCGCGGCCGATGGAATGGAGCGACGGCGCCCGCCTGCATGTGGGGGGCAGGTGGGCGCCGGGACGGCGGGCTGCCCGCGTGCGTACCGAGTTGGGGATCGCGTCGCGGCGTGTGGAAGGATGAGCACGCGATCCGGCGACGGATCCTCCGGGGATGTAGCTCAATGGTAGAGCCTCAGTCTTCCAAACTGATTACGCGGGTTCGATTCCCGTCATCCCCTCGAGAGATCGCCAGGACCTGCCCGACGAGCGGCATCGTCGCAGGTCACAGGCGGTTTCGCGGGGCGTAGCGTAGTGGCTAGCGCGCCTGCTTTGGGAGCAGGAGACCGCAGGTTCGAGTCCTGTCGCCCCGACCAGCCGGTACGCCGGTCACGGCCGCCGGTGGACCACCAGCAGCGCCCGGTCGTCGTCCCGGGAGCCGACGGCCGCCACGAGGCGGGCGGCCAGCCCGTCCCACGAGCCGCGCAGCAGCGACTCGGCCTCCCCCAGCATCGCGTCGATGCCGAGCTCGATGTCGCGGCGCGGCTCCTCGACCATGCCGTCGGTGTAGAGGACGAGGGAGTCGCCGGGCCCGAGCCGGCCGTGGCAGGCGTCGTACGAGACGTCCTCGAGGACACCCAGCACCGGACCCTCGGTGTGCAGGATCTGCCAGCGCCCGGAGCCCGCGTGCCGCTGGGCCGCCGGCGGGTGCCCGGCCCCGCGCACCTCGAAGGCGCCGCTCTCGAGGTCGAGGGAGAGGTGCACCGCGGTGGCGAAGCCCTCCTCCCACACCCGCTGGAGGAGGTAGTCGTTGGCGGCACCGAGGAAGTCTGCCGCAGGCAGGGCGCCGAGCAGGCCGCCCATCGCCCCGGACAGCTGCAGCGCCCGGGTGCCGGCAGCCTCGCCCTTGCCCGAGACGTCGACCACCGCGAGCTCCAGCCGGTGTCCCTCGTCGCGCCGCGTCGCGACCACGAAGTCGCCGGCGAACGGCGAGCCTCCGGCCGAGGACAGCGCCGAGTCCACCAGCCACTTGTCCGGGAGCACCGGGATCTCGCCCTGGGCCAGGATCCGGTCCCGCAGGTCGACCAACATCGACTCGCCTCTCATCCGTCCGACTCCGAGACGTCCGGGTCCGCGCGCGACGACGAACACCGTGACGGTGAGCAGCACCATGATCGGGATGCCGACCATGGTGCGGGTGGTGAAGTTGGTCTGCAGCGCCACCGCGGCGCCCAGCATGCCGAGCTGGTAGACGGCGTACCACTGCAGGAGCCGGTTGCTCAGCAGGAGCACCGCCAGCACGATCGGCACGAACACCAGGTTGATGGGCACGTTGTCCGGCCGCAGTCCGATCGCCGTCAGGGCGGCCGCGGATGCCAGGCAGAGCACGACCAGGATGCCGCGCTCGCTGGCGAACCAGCGGCGACCTTCCCCGATCATCGGGTCGCCCGCGAGCGGAAGACCGGCTGGCACCGGCTGCACCAGAAGACGTTGCGCCCCGACAGCACGTCGGTGCTGACCTTGCGACCACAGACCAGGCACGGCTGTCCGGTACGCCGGTAGACGTACACCTCGCCCCCGTGGTCGTCGACGCGCGGCGGCCGCCCCATGGCCTCCGGGGTGTGCTCGGGGCGCACGGTGTCGATCCGTCCGGTCTCCACACCCTCGGCCATCAGCACGACCAGGTCGTCCCACATCGCCTGCCACTGCCCCTGCCGCAGGGTGCGGCCCGGGCGCAGCGGGTGGATGCGGTGGCGGAAGAGCACCTCAGCACGGTAGACGTTCCCGACGCCCGCGAGGACGGATTGGTCCATGAGGAGCACCCCGATCGGAGTGCTGCTCCGGCTGATCCGCGCCCAGGCCCGGCCCGGGTCGGCATCGGCCCGGAGCGGGTCGGGCCCCGAGCGCGCCACCACGGCGTCGCGCTGCGCGGGGGTCACCAGGGCGCAGGTGGTGGCACCGCGCAGATCGGCGTACGCCGTCTCCGAGTGCAGCCGCAACCGGACCTGACCGACCGGGGCAGGTGCGTGCGGCGCGTCGGTGTGCACGTCGAGCTTGCCGTAGAGCCCGAGGTGGATGTGGATGAGGCGCTCGCCGTCGAAGCGGACGAAGAGCTGCTTGCCCCACGCGTCGGCATCGAGCAGCAGGCCGCCGTCCAGCCGCGCCGCGGACTCGGCGAAGCGTCCCTGCGGGCTGCTGACGCGGACCCGACGTTCCCCGAAGACGTCGGTCAGCTCGCGGGCGAGTCGATGGAGGGTGTGGCCCTCAGGCATCGACCGCGGACGGCGGGAGCGGAGGGAGCTCGCCGGTCGTCTCGTAGTCCGACAACATCGCGATCCGGCGGGTGTGCCGCTCCTCGCCGGTGAAGGCGGTCGTGAGGAAGACCTCGACCAGGCGGGTCATCACCTCGAGGGTGTGCATCCGGCCGCCGACGGCGACCACCCACGCGTCGTTGTGCTCGCGCGCCAGGGCCGCGGTCTCCTCCGACCAGGCCAGCGCCGCTCGGATGCCCTTGACCTTGTTCGCGGCGATCTGCTCGCCGTTGCCGGAGCCGCCGATGACGACGCCCAGGCTGTCCAGGCCCTTGGCCCGGTCGGCGGCCACACCCTCGGCCGCACGCAGGCAGAAGACCGGGTAGTCGTCCAGAGCGTCGTAGACGAACGGGCCGTGGTCGACCGGCTCGTAGCCGTGCTCGGTCAGCCAGGAGGTCAGGTGCGACTTGAGCTCGAGACCGGCGTGGTCACAGCCGAGGTGGACGCGCATGGGTCGATCCTGCCATCCGTCACGCCTGGTGCAGCCTTCGGGCCGCCTCGGCGATGGAGCCGCTGATCGAGGGATAGACCGTGAAGGTGTTGGCGAACTCGTCGGCGGTGAGGCGCTCGGTGACCGCCAGGGTGACCGGGTGGATCAGCTCCGAGGCTCGGGGGCCGACGACCACGCCGCCGAGCAGGCGGCCCGATCCCGGGCTGATGAACAGCTTCACGAAGCCGTCGGTGATGCCCTGCATCTTGGCGCGCGCGTTGGTGGCGAGCGGCTGCAGGACGACCTCGGCGAAGGCCTCCCCCGCGTCGACCTGCTTCTGGGTCACGCCGACCGTGGCGATCTCCGGGGAGGTGAAGACGTTGGAGCACACGTCGCGCAGGTCCAGCGGCGCGACCGCGTCGCCGAGGAAGTGCCACATCGCGATCCTGCCCTGCATGGCCGCCACGGAGGCGAGCATGAAGACGCCGGTGCAGTCGCCGGCGGCGTACACACCGCGGGCGGAGGTCCGCGAGACCTTGTCGACCTCGACGAAGCCGCCGTCGCCGAGGTGGACGCCGGCCTCCTCCAGGCCGAGACCGGCGGTGTTGGGCACCGATCCGAGGGCCAGGATGCAGTGCGAGCCGGTGACCTCGCGGCCGTCGGCCAGGGTCACCGTCACGACATCGCCGTCGCGGGCGACCGACTGCATCCGGGACTGGCCGAGGACCGTCATGCCACGGCGCGTGGCCACGTCCTCCAGCACCTGGGCGGCGTCCTGGTCCTCGCCGGGGAGGATCCGCTCGCGCGACGACACGAGCGTGACCGGGATGCCGAGGGCCTGGTAGGCGCTGGCGAACTCGGCGCCGGTGACGCCCGAGCCGACCACGATCATGTGCTCGGGCACCTCGTCGAGGTCGTAGACCTGCTCCCAGGTCAGGATCCGCTCGCCGTCGGGCTGCGCCGTGGGCAGTGTCCGTGGGGCGGCACCGGTGGCGATGAGCACCGCGTCGGCGTCGTACGACGTCGTGGTGCCGTCCGGCGCCGTCGCGATCACCCGCGAGGGACCGTCCAGCCGGCCGCGGCCGTGGACGACCGTGACGCCCTCGCGGGCGAGCCGGTCCTCGATGTCGACCGACTGGGCGAGGGCGAGGCTCTTGACCCGCTGGTTGACGCGGGCCAGGTCCACCCGCGCCGGCTCGACCATGATGCCGAGCTCGCGCGCGTGGCTGAGGTCGGTCATCACCTCGGCGGTCGCGATGAGGGTCTTGCTGGGCACGCAGTCGGTCAGCACCGCCGAGCCGCCGATGCCGTCGCTGTCCACGACGGTCACCTGCGCACCGAGCTGGGCGGCCACCAGCGCCGACTCGTAGCCGCCGGGACCCCCACCGATGATGACCACGCGCTCCATGGCGGTCATTGTTGCAGCGGCGCCGGCCCGTAGCATGCGCGCATGCGCACGACCCGAGTCCTCGCCCCCGCTGCCGCCGTCCTCATCCTCGCCGCGTCGGCCGCGTGCGCGCCCACCAAGGAGGTCGCGACCGACGGCTCCACCGCGTCGGCGGCGCAGTGCACGCCGGACCAGCTGCACCTGCTGCACACGGGCACGCTCACCGTCGGGACCGACTCCCCGGCGTACGACCCCTGGTTCTCGGACAACGACCCGACCAACGGCAAGGGCTACGAGTCCGCGGTGGCGTACGCCGTCGCGAAGCAGCTCGGCTTCACCAAGGACCAGGTGACCTGGGTGACGGTGCCCTTCAACAACTCCTACAAGCCGGGCGCGAAGACCTTCGACTTCGACATCAACCAGATCTCGATCAGCCCCGACCGCGCCAAGGTCGTCGACTTCTCCGACGGCTACTACTCCGCCGCACAGTCCGTCGTGGTGCTGAAGAACAGCCCGGCCGCGAACGCGACCAGCCTCGCCGACCTCGCGCAGTACAAGATCGGCGCCCAGACCGGCACCACCTCGCTGACCGCGGTCCGGGAGGTCATCAAGCCGAGCCAGACCCCGCTGGTCTTCCAGAACACGAACGCCGCCAAGCAGGCACTGCTCAACGGCCAGGTGGACGCGATCGTGGCGGACCTGCCCACGGCCTTCTACATCAGCGCGGCGGAGATCCCGGGCAGCAAGCTGCTCGGCCAGTTCTCCTACGACGGCGGTACGCCGGAGCAGTTCGGGATGCTCTTCCAGAAGGGCAACCCGCTGGTGTCCTGCGTCAACTGGGCCCTCGGGCAGCTCAAGTCCGACGGGACCCTCGCCGCCATCGAGAAGAAGTGGCTGTCCGATGTCGTCAGCGTCCCCGTCCTGAAGTGAGCACGTCCGTCGCCGCGCAGTGGCGGCCCAGCCCGCACGAGCTCGCCCGGCGGCGCACCCGGGCACGACAGCGTCGCCGTCGCCTCCTCATCGGCTCGCTGATGACCGTCCTGGTGGTCGGCGGCGCTCTCACCGCCGTGCTGCTGTCGCCGGGATGGCCGGTGGTGCGCACGACCTTCTTCAACGCCCACCACGCCCGGGCGGCGCTGCCCAGCATCGTCAAGGGCTTCTGGGTCAACGTGCGGATGTTCCTCATCGCCGAGCCCCTCATCCTGATGCTCGCCCTCGCCATCGCCCTGGTCCGGCAGGCACGCTCGGCCTGGCTGGTGCCGTTGCGCGGGATCGCCGTGGTCTACACCGACGTCGTCCGCGGCATCCCGACCCTGGTGCTGCTCTTCCTGCTCGCCTTCGGCATGCCGGCACTCGGTCTCTCGGGCGTGCCGAACAGCCTCTTCTTCTGGTCGACTGTCGCGCTCGTCATCTCCTACTCGGCCTACGTCGCCGAGGTGTTCCGCTCCGGCATCGAGTCGGTCCACCCCTCCCAGGTCGCCAGCGCGGAGGCGCTGGCCCTGAGCCGGGCCCAGACGATGCGGTACGTCATCGTCCCGCAGGCCGTGCGCCGCGTCGTCCCGCCGCTGCTCAACGACTTCGTCTCGCTGCAGAAGGACACCGCCCTGGTCGCGTCGGTCGGCGTCGCGGAGTCCCTGCTCGCGGCCTCCGACTACGGCAACTACCACTTCAACTTCACGCCGATCGTCGTCGTCGCGGCGTTCTTCGTGGCGATGACCCTGCCGCTGGCGCGGCTCTGCGACGCGCTGACCCGACGGCTCGCCCGCCGCGAGCGGGCGGGGGTGCTCTGATGAGTGCGCTGCTCGACGTACGCAACGTGCGCAAGACCTACACCCGGCACGGCGAGAGCCCGCGCGTCGTCCTGGACGACGTGTCCCTGTCCGTCTCCCCCGGCGACGTGGTCTGCCTGATCGGCGCCTCGGGCTCGGGCAAGTCCACGCTGCTGCGCTGCCTGGACCTCCTGGAGCCGATCGACGACGGCATCATCGAGTTCCAGGGCAGCGAGATCTCCGACCCGCTCGTGGACCCGCAGGACGTACGCCGCCACATCGGCATGGTCTTCCAGGCCTACAACCTCTTCCCGCACCTCAGCGTGCTCGACAACTGCACGCTCGCCCCGCGCAAGGTGCACGGGGCGAGTGCCGCCGCCGCCCGCAGCAAGGCGATCGACCTGCTGGAGCGGTTCGGGCTCGCCGAGCACGTCGCCAAGCACCCCGACCAGCTCTCCGGCGGCCAGCAGCAGCGCGTCGCGCTCGTGCGCGCGCTGTGCACCGACCCGGCCCTGCTGCTGCTCGACGAGATCACCGCGGCGCTCGACCCCGAGCTGGTCGGCGAGGTCCTCGACATCGTCCGCAGCCTCGCCGACGCCGGTACGACGATGGTGCTGGCCACCCACGAGATGAGCTTCGCCCGCGAGGTCGCCACCACGGTGTGCTTCCTCGACAACGGCCGGATCCTGGAGTCCGGTCCGCCGGACCAGGTGCTCGGCGAGCCGGAGCAGGCGCGGACCCGGGAGTTCCTGCGCCGGGTGCTGCCCTGACCCACAGCCGGCATGCCCAGCCGGCGTGCTCAGCCGGCGTGCTCGACCGAGAGGTCGACCACGATGATGTCGTGGTCGGAGGCCGCCGACCGGACGTGCTCGTCGCGGAACCGCACGACCGGGCCGGTCGGCGCCCACACGTAGTCGATCGACCTGCGGTCGCCGGTCACCGGGTCCTCCTCGGTCGTGACCCGGCCGAGCGCCTCGTGGTTGGAGGTCATGAACCCGCCGAATGCCTCGGTCATGAAGCCGCTCCACAGCGGCTCGTACTGCGCCCCGGCGTTGAAGTCGCCGCCGACCACGGGGAGGTAGCCGGCCCCGAGGTCGGCCCGCAGCTGGCGGCGTACCCGCTCGTAGTGGGCCCGGGCCGCGCTCAGTGTCGCGGTGCCGTAGCGCGGCTGGATCCGGAACGGGTCGGGAGCGCCGAGGTAGCCGCCCTCCCGCGGCCACCACATCACCTCCGGCACGACGTGGGTCGTCGAGAACGCGAGCCGGCGCCCGGACCGGCGGTCCCGCACCCGGACCGTCTGGATGTAGCGGGCGTGGATCCGGTCGCCGTTCGCGCGGGTCACGGCTCCGGAGCCGAGCCGGTAGCGCACGCTGCGGACGTCGAACCGGCGCCCGGAGCGCAGCAGCACGTCGGACTCCTGGTGCTCGTCGTTGCGGCCGTACCAGAGCCGGTAGTGCTCCCGGCGGGCCCACCGGCGGATCAGGCGGTCGCGCCACTGCACCTCCTGCACCAGCAGCACGTCCGGCGCGAAGCCGGCGGCGCGGTCCATCTCGGCCACCCACCTGCGGCGCGACACCGCGAAGTCGGTGTTGAAGGTGACGACCCGCAGGTTCGCGACGGCGCCGGTGCGCGGGGCGTCGCCGACGGCGGTGGTGCCGGTGGCGGTGCCGGCATCGCGCGCGGTCGCCGGCGCGGAGATGACGACGGACAGGGCGACGACGACCGCCGTCGTCAGCCGAACGGACAGGGCGGCGATGCGGGTGCCGGGCATGGCGTGCGCTCCTGGGGGGCGTCCTCGGGTACGCCGTCGAGCGTGCTGCGCCTCGGTGACCAGCAGGATCCGCCCATCCTTCGGTCAGGTGGAACGCTCCCCAACAGCTGGCGTCAGGCCACGGGGCTCGTGCCGTCGGTCGGCGCGGCGCGCTACGACCGCTGCGATCGCTCGAGGACGTCGAGTGCCTCGAGGAGGGCCTGGCTGGGCGTGATGCCACGCGTAGCTGCCGTCCGCAGGAGTCGCTTCTCGGCCGTCTCGGTCAGCGCGAGCTCGTCGGCTCGTGCGAGGGCGGCCCGCGGCGCCGGCGGGGCGACCGCCTCGGCCCGCCCGCCGAAGACGCCGAGCGCGATCAGGACCAACGTCCCCAGGACATCGAGGATCGCCAGGACGCCGACCAGCTTGGCCGTGCCGACGTTCCCCGCGTCGCCCATGATCATCCCGCAGACGATCACTGCGAGGATCCCCGCGACCCCGACCGTCGTCCAGAGCAGCGGGCTCAGCGAGGGACGCCGGGTGAGTGCGATGAGCATGCTCGCCTGAGCGAGCGTGGCCGCGATCGTGACCGTCACCCCGAACCACCTCCACAGGTCGCCCGAGAAGCTGTCGTCGGACCAGGTCAGCACCAGTGCGCAGAGCGTGGCGACGACCGATGCAGCGGCGCCGAGCAGGCCGACCGCAACGAGGCGGTGGCCGGCGAGCGACAGGTAGCAGAGCGCCGCGATCGAATCGAAGCCGATGATGGTCGTGGTCACCATGACGCGGGCCTGGGTGTCCCCGAACCCCGCGCCGCCGACCAGTGCGACGATGCCGATCAGCGCGGCGAGGCTGAAGGATCCGATGACGAGGGTGATGACGGCGCGGCGGAGGTCTCTCATGCGTCCAGCCTCGCGACCGGCGACCGGGTGACGGCAGAGACCCAGTACTCAGCAGGCATGGCCCGAAAGGACCACTTCGGGCCGTCGCCTGGCCCGCCGGGAAGCACGACGGGGAGCCGCCCGGCACCAGGTGCCGGGGACTCCCCGTCGTCGCAGCGACCGCGCTACAGGTTGATCATGTGAGACGGGCGGTGCCACAACCTGCGACGAAGACCCGCACGCGCGCCCCGACCTCGGAAAACGTCTTCCAACATGTTTCGACCCTACCCGCCGCTTTTCGTCGCCTTGTTACATCGGTGGTACATCGCCTGGCCTGCCACCCGTTCCTCCATGGTCGGCGGTCCGGGATGACTTCGACTTCGAACCCAGTCGGCGATGCCGTCGGCTTCCAGTCCTCAGTTCCGTTGATGTCAGAACCCGTAGAGATGCTGTCGCGCGTTAAAGGCATCCGGGCCGCCTTCAAGGATGTTCTCCGCGTGCTCCCGGATCCTCTCGTCATCGAGCGAGCCGATGCCGTCAGCGGCCGGACGACCGTGCTGGCCGTCGCCTTCGAGCGTGATGATCAGCTCGGCGTCGCCGAGCACGGGGACGTTGGCGTTGTGTGTACTGACGATGACCTGCCGCTGCCCCTTGAGCTTTCGCAGGTTGGCAACGATGCCGTTGAAGACGAAGCGGTTGTCCAGGTCATCCTCGGGCTGGTCGATCACCAGCGGTGCGTCGGACCCGCTGAGCAGCAGGAGCAGCAGTGCGGTCGCTTTCTGGCCCTTCGACAGTTGCCCCATGCTCTTGAACTCCTTCGTCCCCGTGCCGTAACCGACGTCCAGCTTGACGTCCACCGCGAGCCCCACGCTGAGCTCTTCCATCTCTCGGAAGAGGGGCTCGCCGACCGCAATGAGGTTCGCCGCCTGCGCGCCCTTGATCCCGTAGGGCGCAAGGCCGTCAGGACCCTTCCGAGCCGCCTCGACGAACGCCCGCGTCGAGAAGCTCTCGGCGTCAATGGCGGCAGCGATCGTGTTCTTGGCGCCGGTCAGGTTGTCGATCACCAGCTGCTTGATCTGCGACCGGTCGGGGTCCGGAACGGGCTGCACCACGACGACCCCATCTGTAGCGGTGTTGGCTGCCCGAATCGCGTCGTGGAGTTTCTCGGTCTGCTGCTTCTCGTGATCGCGCAGCTTGCTGAGCAGTTCCCCGCGGGTCTTCTTGAGCCCGGCGATCTCCTGGTCGAGCTTCTTGCGCCGCGGCAGCTTCGCCTTGAGCGCCTCCAGCGCCCGCTTGGTGTCCACGTACTTGTCGGGCTGCATGCCCTGCTCGTGCAGTCCGCGTAGGACGTTGTTGTACTCATCGCGCTGCTCTTTGACCGCAGCATCCCAGTCAGCCTGCACGGCACCGACCGCCTGCTCCGCGGCGTCGAGCGCGGCGCGGACCTGCGTCGCTATGTTGGCCAGCTTCGTGGCCAGGTCCGAGGTTGCCGCTGTCGCGCGCTGGAGCAGTGCAGCCTGGGGCGAATTGTCTACGTTCTCATAGTCGGCATTCAGGTCGGCGCCAAGCTGCGGATCGGTGATGTCGGCGAGCGTCGTTCGCGATTCACCGATGCGATCCGACGCCTCCTTGAGCACGGCCTGATCGAGTTCCAGCCGCTGCTGGGCTGCCAACTTCCCCGGCACGTCGGTCGTGTCGTACTGCTTGATCTGCTCTTCGAGCCGACCGATGTCGGCAAGCTCGTTCTCGAGCGCCTCCCTTGCCATCTCCTGCTTCTGCAGCTGAGAACGGTTCTCCGCAAGCAGCCCCAATGTGTCCTGGTGCTCCCGATCGGGACCGTCGGAGCCGGTGAATCGCTGGAGCATGGTGGCGACACGCGCCGGGTCGTTCGCAAGCTCCGCGAGTTCGTGCTGCCCGAAGATTTCAACTCGCGGCACGATGTCCTCGGGCTTGAGGTTGGTGGCCGAGCCGCTGGCATCGCGGACGACCGGTACGTCGTTCACTAGGCGCTCGATAGTGTAGGTATGCGGCGTCGGCTTGGCAGTCTCGACCGTGACCTTCACGATGGTGCCGGTCTTGAGCACGTCTTTAACGATGGCGCGGTGGTCGGCGAACGCCGATGCCCCGATCGGCTCAATCCCCAAGGCATATCGAAGACTCTCTATAGCCGTCGACTTACCGGTGCCCGGACCACCAATGAATGCCGTCAGCTCCTCGGACAGCGGAATCGTGACTTCGTCGAGGAAGCCGCCAGTCCACGACAGATCGCGGATTAGCGCGCGCGGCGTGTTGGCAGGATCGGTCACGGAAACGCGCGTTGTCGGCGTACGGACAGCCAGTTTGAGGCTCTCGAGGCGCTCAGTGCTGACCTTGAACCATGAGGACGCGCCGGGCTTGGCAAGGTCACTCGGGCTCATGACGTCATCGGCGTGGATCACGGCGAGAGGGTGCTCCCGATCGAACGGCTTGCGGTTGGCCAGCACCGATGCCTGATCCTTGGCGGCGGCCGCACCTGGCGTAATGCCTAGAACGTTGACGCGCGGATGTTTGATCATTCGCTGGAGCGGCTGGCCACTCTCCCGAGCCAAAAGGCCGCTCGGAGAGACATTGACGTGCGCCGGGATCACCAGCGCACCACGCTCCGTCATCTTGTCGACGACGTCGCCGTAGCCGCAGCTGCCGGTGCCACTGTCGCCGGGCGTGCCGCCGCAGATGCCGATGCCGGCATTGATCTCGGAGAACGGAGTGCCGACCTCAAAAATCACGAGGAGATGGACGCCCTCTGAGGTGTTGGCCTCGAAGCCAGGCAGCGCCACGATTCCGCGGGCGTTAGCGCCAACAATGAGACCAGCCGCTGTGTCCACGCACCAGTGATCCGTGACAGCGATCATGCGGATCCCGAGCGCATCACACTGGTCGAGGAGCGCCGTGTTGTAGTCGTCCTCTGACGGGTAGCTCTTGGACGGCTCGTTCCTGCCCTTATATCCGTACGGATTCACCTGGAGCGCAGCGCGGATCCAGTGCGCACCTACATAGTCAACCATCGATTGCTCCCGCTCCTGGGAGCCACTCCATGTGCGGGCTCCGGCGGCAGCACCGTAGCTGGAGCGTCCGACAGTATTGCGCGATCACGCCGAACACTCCGCAGGGATCGCGGACGCCGTAGCGCGAGCCTCAGTCAGCACGGCCCTCAGCGCGAGCGTCGGCCAGCGTCAGATCGCCCCGCCGTGCTACCCGGCCACATTAGTGGCTCTCACTCCAGCGCACCGGCATTGCCCGGCATTGCCCGGCCTTGCCCGGCCTTGCCCGGCCTTGCCCGGCGATTCGTCCCACTGCCGCATTCCTCGCCGCTCCGACCAACCCCGGTCGGCGAATCTCCTCCGTCCAATCGGGCTCATCGACGTGTGTGCGAATCTGGAGCGGTGACTGCCAGCGATTCCTGGGCATCTACACCAGGCCGACGGCGCAACATGCAGGCGAACCGCTCGCGCGACACCCAGCCGGAGCTCGCCGTCCGTCGTCTGTTGCACGCCGGCCTGCGGTACCGCGTAGCTGCCGCGCCCCTTCCGGGCCTACGCCGCCGGGCGGACATCATCTTCAGCAAGCAGCGCATCGCGGTCTTCATCGACGGCTGTTTCTGGCACGGATGCGAACTACATGGCCGGAGAGACTTCCAGCACAACGTGGACTACTGGCCTGCCAAGATCGCGACCAACATGGCTCGGGACCTCGATACGACTGCCCGCCTGAGGAATGCCGGGTGGCTCGTCCTACGCTTCTGGGAGCACGAATCGCCGCTGAGTGTCGCTCGCGCAATCGAACATGCTGTCAAGAACGGGCGAAATGCCCGTCCGGGAGACTGATTCAAAATCCCGGACGCTGCAGGGCAGGTCGGCCGACTTCACCCGAGGTCCACCATGGCCCGCGCCTCCGGCGGGAGACCTCGATACATCGCCCAAGCACGTTCGGCAGGCGAGAAAGACCTCTTGCCAGCGCGTGCCCACGCCTCAATGAGTCGGCGATCCGACGGGTCGAGCTCATCGATCGTGCGCTGAACCCGGCTCGGATCCACCTTGTGTCCAGAGCGCCCGGCCTTACATCGCTTACACGCGGTGACGAGCGCTGCGTCATTGCGGCCTGGGCCAGCGACCAGCGACTGCTTCATCACAGAGAGCACAGCCGTATTCATGTTGTCGTCGGGGTAGGCCTCGCCTCCGGCGATACCGCAGATCGTACACATGAAGTCGTCCCGCTCCATGACACCCTGGCGCTCCTTGGCTGAAAGGCCCTTGTCCGGGCTCGCCTCGCGGCGCTCCTTGGGATCCCACACAGCCGCCCCCGCCGCGACCAGACGTGTCTGCTCCTGCAAGAGACTCGCATCGTCAGCACGCGTATGCAGGACCCACCCAAAGTCCCGTAGGTCCCGGATCCGGCGGTCAGCTTGGGCGACGCCCGGAAAGGCATCCCGGATCTCGGCTTTCGTGAACACATTGCCGACGCCGACTTCCTGCAGGAGCCAGAGGGCACCCTTCACCATCACGCCAGCGCCGTTTGCTGGATCGTCCCACCGTGGTCTGGCCACCGACGTCTCTCCCCGTGCCGTTCGTTTCGACCCATTCTGTCGGGCCCGGATGTCATGATGCGTGACGGGCGAGCGTGGCGCTCGCCAATCGGAAAAATGCGCTATCCGGGAGGGAAAGCACTGTGAGTTCGGGCTACGGCTGGCCGCCAGCGAGCGACGAGATCGCGGAGACCATTCAGCGACGTCTTGACGACGTCAGGGACCACGACAATCCGGAGACGATCCGGGTGCAGTTCCGTGGCTCTGCCCTGGATCTCCATGTGATCGCGATGCCGATCGCGCAGCTGTACCTCAACCCGAACACCCACCGGATCCGCGCCCAGCGTGGGATCGACCCCTCCCGGAACGCGCGTCTCGACGAGGCTCCTTGGGCCGATGATTCGCAGGCCTACCTCGAAGAACTGTTGAAGGCTAGGCCGTCCGATCCCACCCAGCCTGACCCGGAGTACGCCGAACTCCTTGAGGAGCTCCGTCGCGATGGCCAGATCTCGCCGGGCGTCGTGACGCAGACCGGCGTCCTCGTTGACGCGAACACACGGTGCGTCGCGCTGAAGGAACTTGGCACCGCGGACATCCGAGTCGGGATTTTGCCGCCTTCGGCTGACTGGAACGACATCAACCAGATGGAACTACGGATCCAGCTGCGCCGGGACAAGCGTCGCGACTACCCGTACATCAATCGTCTGATCTCCGTTGAGGAGCAGATCGCATCGGGCAGCCGCGAGGAGGATGTCGCGCACGAGTGGAACATCCGGCCGGCATCCTTGAAGGCTGATCGCTGGGCATTCCAGTTGATCAAGGACGCAGTCGCTCGCAGCGAGTCAGCCGGCGGCGCACGCCTCACGGAACTCCACTTCAACGACCAGCAGGAGAGTTTCCGTGAGCTTCACCGGCACTACACCACGGCCGCAGCAGTCAACCCTGATGCCGCGGAGCAGCTCAAGGAGTCACGGCTAGCAGCTTTGATGCTCGGGCTGCCCAAGACGTCCCTGCGCCACGTGGAAGAGGACTTCCACAAGGAGTACCTCGTGCGGCACCTTCCTGCGGAGCTCCTGCCCACCACGCCGCCCGCCGCGAAGATCTCGATCCCTGGTCTGCCGGCCGACCTTCCCGTCGGCCAGGAGAGCGACCACGTTCGCACCGCACGCGCCCTTACGGATTCACTGCTTAAGGCCCGCGCTGACCAGAATTCTCACGACCCAAAGACAGCGGCTGCGGGGTCAGCCGTCGTCACCGCAGCGAACGAGGCGTTCCGCGACGCAGCGAAGGCTGCGGAACGCGTGAAAGAACTTCAGAAGAAGCGTTCTGCCGTTGCGGACCACATCGCAGTAGCTGCCGACTGCGTGGTTCAGAGTTCACGAGAGTTCGCGCGATCACGTGCCGATCGCACGCTCGACCTCGAAGCGTTCGATGAAGCGCTTCTCGTCCTGCGGGAATCCCTGGAGCAGTTGGCGAAGCAAGCGGCGCGTGCCGCAGACGACGACGCCCGTGAGGGCATCAACTGGTTGCTTGCCGCGACCCGCCAGGAGGACTGAGGTACGAATGGGCATGCCCAGCCTGTTCATCGGCTTTGGGAGCGGACCGACGACCGTTCGACTTCAGGGACGGGCGGGCCTTGAGACGGAACTCAGAGAACTCGCCTTGCGGTTCCCTAATGTGCGCCACATTGCGCCGAGTCTGGCCGAGGTCCCCCTCGATGACCTCTTGGTCAACCTCCGGCAGGTCGCGAACTGGCAGCATGAAGACGTCGAGTGGGAAGACCGCTTGCTTACCATTGTCTCCGACTCGCTCCGTGACGCCGAGGTTGTGGCCAACGTCATCGCCAACAACGCGGCGCTCCCTCTGGCGATCGACCTCGATGCCAGTCTTGGGACCAGATGGACCGGTGACCTCACCTCGTTCCAGAGACGGGATATTGAGAAACTACTGTCGCTACGCCACGGAGCGAACTTCTCGGTACCAGGCGCCGGCAAGACGCGAGTAGGCCTCGCTGTCTTCCAAGCACTACGAGAGATCCACGGCATCGAGCGGGTGCTGATCGTGGGACCGAAGTCGTGCTACGAGTCCTGGCTCCAAGAGAATGCGGCATGCTTGGCTCCGCCTCTGCGAATGGAGATCTTCGATTCTCGGCCGAACCCAGGTGCCGAGGCGTTGATCATCAACTACGAGCGGC
Organism: Nocardioides ultimimeridianus; assembly: GCF_054777895.1. Lineage (NCBI taxonomy): Bacteria > Bacillati > Actinomycetota > Actinomycetes > Propionibacteriales > Nocardioidaceae > Nocardioides > Nocardioides ultimimeridianus. The sequence goes on from NZ_BAAHAB010000006.1 coordinate 23,626, forward strand.
TCGCACCATCCGTAGCCGCACTCGGCCAGTGGTTGAGCGCCCGCCCCTCGCTGCTTCTCCTCGATGAGGCTCACCGCATGAAGCTCGGGCCGGACGGCACTTACGGCGCTGCCTGCCTCGCGCTCGGTCCACACGCGCGACATCGACTGATTCTCACGGGCACGCCCGCGCCCAACGGTGTCCGGGACTTGGAGAATCTCTTCGGCTTCGTCTGGCCCGGCACCGGCCGGCAGCGCGTCGTACAAGCCGTGGCTAGCGGCGACCTCGCCGCAGCAAGCCGAGCGCTGCGACCATTGTTCACGCGAACAACCAAGACCGAGCTCGGTCTGCCGAAGGTGACGCCGGTGGTGCGCAGGGTCGACCTGCCTCCGATTCACCAGGAGATCTACGACGCCCTGATCGGCCAGATGTCAGCACGAGCATCTGGCACCGAGGACTTGGAGGATCTTGGGCGGATCATTGTCTATCTCCTGATGGCTGCGACTAGCCCAGCGCTGTTGTCAGTTGGCACGACACGCTATGAACCGCTCGCGTACCGGGTCCCGCCACTCGACGCCCCACCGGGCTCATCACTGGCGCAATTAATGACCGACCTCCCCAACTACGAGCTGTCACCCAAGTACCGCGAGGTCCTTCAGATCGTTCGGGACAACGCCGCGAACGGCAGGAAGACGTTAGTCTGGTCGACCTTCATCAGGAGCCTCAACACGCTCCGCGAGCTACTGTCGGCCTTCTCCCCCGCGCTGGTCCACGGCGGGACTGAGGACCGCGACGCCGAAATTCAGCGCTTCCGAACCGATCCTTCGTGCATGGTCCTGCTGTCGAACCCAGCAACTTTGGGAGAAGGCATCAGCCTGCACCACGAATGCAACGACGCTGTGTACGTTGATCGCGACTTCGCGGCCGGCAGATATCTGCAGAGCCTCGATCGCATTCACCGGCTCGGGCTTCGACCCGACGCCAAGGTGCGCGTAACGGTGCTCGTATCAAGCGGCACCATCGATGAAGTGGTCGAGCAGCGGCTCGGGATGAAGCTCGACTTTATGGGTCGGGTCCTGGACGACCCAGCAGTACGAGAACTAGCCGACCTCGATGAAGAGCCAGCATTCGGCGGCGGACTTGACCGGGGCGATCTCCAGGCCCTGATCGGCTATCTCCGTGCCGATCCAACCTGAGCCCATCCTCCGGGCCGCAGCTCGGTGGCTCGAGCGCATTCCATCTTCGGGGGTAGCCCGCGCACGGTCCATCCTCGTCACCAACCGCCGCTTCGCGGATCTCACGCCCACCCAGTACGAGACTGCACTCGACTGGCTCCAACGTGTCGATCTACTCGGGTCGGCCACTGAGACCTGGCGGACGCCAGCCGAAGCGGTATTCGAAGCCGCTGTGACCGAGGCCGTGTGGTTCCGTGATCTCGACCTTCTCGTCACCTCGCCAGAAGAATTGCCCGCCGATGCCGTGACCGCGGCTGGCGCGCTAGGGCTCTCGGAGCAGGAGGGCTACAGGCTCGCAGGGCGTCGCTGGGGCAAGGTCGAAACGGCAGAACGGGAGCGTATCGGGGCCATTGGCGAGGAGCTTCTGGTTGAGCTTCTACGCCGATCCATCGCAGGAAGCGTCGAGCACATATCACTCGTCACGGACAGTGCCGGTTACGACCTGCTCATTCGGACCGCGCGGGGCGAAGTGCACCTTGAGGTGAAGACGTCCAAGCGACGTAACCGAACGACGTTCCACGTCAGCCGAAACGAGTACGAGGTGATGAGGTCTGATCCGTGCTGGCGACTCGCTCACCTCGCGCTCGATGAGTACGAGGAGATTGAGGACATCCGTTCGATCGACCGAGCGTTCATCGCGGGTTCAGCACCATTGGATGCCGGGATCCACGCGCGGTGGCAGTCCTGCTCGATGGACGCCCCTCCGGAGCGTTCAGCGAAGGGAGTCCCGGAGCTCGAACATGCCCTGCTGCCGTCCGCTCCTACGGTGCTGAGGCCGTCGATCACGTAGCCCGACGACTCACGCCATTCCTAGGCCCGCGATATGTTCATGCCGTGGCCGACGATTCCTTCCCCGATCTCGCTGGCCAAGGCCTAGACGACGATGACCCGCGCGATGCGATCGCTGCTAGCTGGCTCGCAGCCGATCCGGATGGCGATCGAACCGCTGCCGTATTCCGCGCGACTTACGACCAGCTCTACGACGGACAGCACACGGGACGCTTTCGCTGGGAGCAGCTGTACAAGACCGAGAAGACCCACTTCGGAACTCTCCTGGAGATCAACCTCCGGCGCGAATTCACGGACGTGATCACTGACGGCGTACTGCTCGACTACCGGATACTCGACGAGGACATAGACTGCAAGTACTCGCAGTCTATGGGCGGCTGGATGCTGCCGCCCGAATGCTTCGAGCACCTCTTGCTCGTTGCGACGTCGAGCGACGCCACCGGCACCTGGAGCCTCGGGATCGTCCGGGCAACAGAGGCCAACCGTCGCACCAGCGCGAACAGAGACGGAAAGACCGGCCTCAACGCGCGCGGTCGCGCACAGATCCGGTGGATCGCGTTCGATGCCGCGCTCCCGCCAAACGTCCTACTAAGCCTTGACGATGCCACCCTCGCCGCCATCCTTGCGCCCGCGAAAGGACAAGCGAGAGTCATCGAGCTGTTCCGTCGTGTCACTGGCCGACGCATCGGCCGCAACACCATCGCCACGCTGGCGCAGCAGTCCGACTACATGGCTCGAGTGCGCGATAACGGCAGCGGTGCGCGAACGGTCCTGCGGGCGGAGGGCTATCTCATTCCAGGCGGCGACTACGAGAGCCACCGGAACGTGGCCGTCCGTCTCGGCGTCGAGCCGCCAAACCCAGGTGAGATGGTGAGCATCCGTGTGGTGCCCGCGGAATCCGAGGAGCCATGGAGTGTCGAGCTCGACGGACGACGCTGGCGGGCGGCCCGACCCGATGAGCCGATCACGTCACCCGCGCCGAAACTGCCGACGACGAAACGGAACTGACCAGCCCGTCAGCCAATAGCCTGGATCTGATCCCGCCGAGAGGCCTGGTAAGCCTCGATGGCCCGCCGGATTTGGCGCCCGATCGCCTCAGCGACCGGGGGCGGGAAGGCGTTGCCGATCTGCCGATAGGCAGCGGTCTTGCGCCCGGAGAACTTCCAGTCGGCGGGGAAACCCTGGATTCGAGCAACCATCTCTAGCGTGAGCTTCGGAACGTGTCCGACTCCGTCGTCGGCCGTCGGTGCAGCGCCCGCGATAGAGCGACCGTCAACACCCAACTGAAGCCATGCCTGACGAGCGCGAGTCGGCCCGAGATCCGGACCACCATGCTTCCGCGAACCCCCGACCAGAGTCGGCGCGATTGCATCAGCCTTTTCAGTCCATTCGTCGATGCCGGGCCAGCCATTCGCCCCCATCAAGTCACGCAGAGTCTGACCGACGGTGGGAGGCGTCTTCTGAGCGTTCGGCCATTCGAAGAATGGATAGATCTCCTTGCGGAGCGCCACGAGAATGAACCGCGGGCGGAGCTGTGGCACACCCATCTCGCTGGAGTTCAGCACCTGCCAGTCCCACAGGTAGCCCAGGTCCTCAAGTTGATCTGTGATCTGCTTGCGGTAGTCCTTGAACTTTGCCGTGGCCAAGCCCTTCACGTTCTCGAGCATCACCGCCTGCGGTTGGATCTCGTCAACGAGGCGAAGCGCCTGAGGGAACAGATCGCGCTCATCGTCAGCGCCGAGCTGCTTGCCCGCAATTGAGAACGGTGGGCATGGAACGCCGCCAGCCAGCAGGTCGGCGCCTTTGAACTCGGTCCCATCGAAGTCGTGGACATCGAGTTCGCGAACATCCCAGCCAGGCCGGTTGAGCCGCAGGGTCTCGCAAGCATCAACGTCGTACTCAACTGCGACACTGTGCCCAAACCCCGCCTGCTCCAAGCCGTACGACTGGCCGCCGGCACCCGCACAAATCTCGACGCAGGTCAGGGGTTCCATCCAAAGCTCCTTTGTTCGAACACGTGTTCGATGGATCGATCTTGCCATCAGCGCGTGCACTCAAGCAACTCGGCACGCCGAGGCTACCTTCGCCCGGGCCCTGGTTCGCGATGCCACGCGCCGTGCGGAACACCACGCGTAACGGAATGTCGTGCGCCCCGCGGCGAGACCGACCTTGATCGCGTCCCACGCCAGGACGAGGACGAGGAGGTTCAACCAGCCGGGCGCTCCAGCCACGACTGCGTCCGAGAGCGCCTTCACCGCGATAATCAGGACGGTTGCCACGGCCAGCATCGCGGTGACCCTGCTCAACGTGGGTCGCGATGCCCGAACTCGGCGAATCAGGACGTTCGACGGGGCGTAGAGCAGCAGGTAGCGGTGCGTGAGGGTCACCATCGCGATGACAGGTAGTGCGAGCAGCAAGATCATGCGAGCGCCTTTCTCGAAGGGACAGTTCCCGTCCTACGCCGCACTGTCGCCCGACGCTCCGGAGAAGCACTTCCTGTGGATGACGGCTGCACGCTCGTGGCTATGGACCCGAGACGGCCTGGAATTCGGCTCCGAAAGCGCGGGGCTCACTGCGACTGGCGGTTGACCGCACGACCGCCTCCCGCAGCGCGATCTGCGCCCGCTGGCGGTCAGCGCGCTGGGCGTCGCTGGTCACACTCCCAGCCAGCGGGAGGTCGCTGTCGAGCTTGTAACGATCGCGATAGGCGGCGACCGGGGCGGCGGCCCGGACCCAGCGGTCGCGCTGAGTCGGCTCCTGCGGCGGCTCCCCAAGCCGCCGAGCCCAGACAGCCCCTTCGGCGATGGCGATCTCCACGAGCGCCCGAGCCCGCGTCTCGAGGACGACCTTGCGCTCCTCGATCGCCCGGCGGTCCTCACTGGCCATCTCCCCCAACGGCTCCGGAATGAGGCCGGCGATCAGTTGTGGCCGGAGTCGGCAGCCGCGTGGCGGCCCAGCCGCCGCCTTCTCGACGCGGTACCGCAGGACGGCGGCGATGTCGTCGGCGTCGCCGAGTCCGTGCTGGCTCACCACTCGAGAGACGAGCTTCTCCAAGTCGTGGCGGTAAGCCTCAGCCCGCCGGAGAGCCGCGGTCAACGGCCCGAAGGCAGGCGAGGCGACGACCGCGACCTGCTGCTCGGCGGAGAGCCCCGACCGGCTCAACAGCTCAACGAAGCGGTCGTGTTGGGCGTCGGCCGCGATCGTCTCCAGCTCGGCGGCGAGGCGGTCGATTCCGCCGTACAACGCGTATTCGGCTTCCATCGTCTGGAGCGCCCCGAGACTCGCGCCGCTGTGCTGGAGGACGCCGAACAGAACCGTCCGAGCGGTGGCGTCGTCGGGCTCGGGTGTGGTGTGGCTGTCGTCGGGTTGGTCGAGCGCGACGTACGCAATGTTGGACTCACGGCCGCGGCTCATCGAGACGTACAGGTTCTCCCGCGTCGTCGTCGGGGTCACGACGACGTGCGAGGTGTCGACAGTGACGCCCTGAGCTCGGTGGGCCGTGACGGCGTAGCCCAGGTCGAGGTGCTCCCCCACGTACTCGCGTGGCAGCACCGCGCTCCCGCGCCGGCGCCGGCGCCGGCGCGGGTCTACCCGGTTGACGACGGCTGAGCCGTCGTGCCGGATGTCAGTGATCCGCCACCGGTCGCCGTTCTTCACCCATCCACCAGCCGACGTGCGCAACGTCCTGTCGTTCCGCCGGGTGATCACCACGTCGCCGATGGACGCGCGGCTGCCGCCACCGAGTTCGACCTCACGTCCGTCTACGGCGCCTTCGAGGAGCAGTCGTTCGGCGCGGGCGCGCTCATTGAGTGCGCGTACGGCGCGGGCCGACTCGGTCACGAGGATGCTCGCCTTACCGTCCAGCGCGTCGACTCGCCATGCCTCGTACGCCTGGTCGAGCATCTCGTCGGTCAGCCCTTCACGGATGCGCTTCTGGCGGGCGTAGGTGGAGATGATCTCGACCTCGCCGCGGCGCAGAGCCAGCGACGCGTGCTTCTCCCACGCATTGACGAACCGGTGGATCTCTGTGAGCTCGGGAGCATCGGTACGCCGGTCCACGAGAAGCGAGAAGGCGCCACCTGCCTCGACAGACTGGAGTTGATACGGGTCACCGACGAGCAGCACCTTGGCGTCGGCCACTTCGGCGATGCCCGTGATCCGGTCGAGCGTCGCTGTGCTGGCCAGCGTCGCCTCGTCGACGATCACGAGCTGATCAGCACTGAGGGATGTCCGGCCCAGGTCGAACTCGGTCAGCCACTTCGCGGTGTTGTCGCATGCAACACCCAGGTCGTCCGCCAGCGCCTGGGCGGCAGCGGCCGAAGGGGCAAGACCGATCACACTCCCTCGGCCATGCTCGGCAATCCAGGCCGAACGAAGCGCACGCATGGCGGTCGTCTTGCCGGCGCCGGCCGGACCGACAAGGAGATCGAGCCTCAGGCCGGAGGTCGTGATGCTCTCAAGCGCCATCCGCTGTTGCGAGCTCAGGTGCCCCTTCGAGTGGGCAAGAGCGCGGCTGGTGACGGTCGAGCGCACATCCGGCGCGCCCCGGGTCTCGGAGCGGCCCAAGAGCCGCTCCTCGGCCTCGATGATCTCCGTCGACGAGTACTTCACCGAGTGCTTCGGCCGGAACACACTGGTCCCGTCCTCGCGCTGGAATCGAGCCGGGCTGATCGTGATCTCCGGCGGCGTCAGCGACACCGACTGCCCCTGCGCCTCGTCAACGATCATGGCGACGACCGCCTCGCGGTCAGCGGTCGTCGCGAAGCGCAGGTCCATCGTCTGCCTCGCCGCCTCGGCCATCAGGTTCCAGTGGTTCCACACGGACTTCTTCAAGCTGACGGCGGCGACAACATCGGCAGCGAGAGCGTGGAGCGCCTGGAGCGGGACGTCGTCGACGCTCAACGGGAGTCCACTCGCGCCCAGCAAGGTCGAAGCCCACGTAGTGGCGTCAGTGCCCACCTTCTCCGACGTACGCCGGCGCCATTCCGCTGTCAGATCGGCGAGCGAGCGGACCTGCTTCGGCGGACGCGTCGCGAGGGTCGCCTGGGCGCGCAGTTCGACGACGGCCTTGTCCGAGGGTCGACGGCCGTGTCGTGCGACGTGCTCGGCGATCAGCTCGTCGGTCCTCAAGTCGATCTGTCGGGCACGGCTCGAGAACTCGGTGATCAGATCGTCGCCTACTCCGACGATCTCCCACCGCGGATTCTTCTCAGCTCCACGCTGCCGCATCTCCCACTCGACGCCGATGTCCCGAGACAGCCGGTCCGCGAGTAGCGCGTTGTAGTGCTCGGACAGCCCGGTCCTGGACGAAAAGACGGGTCGTCCGTCGAGGCTGCGCCAGCGTCCATCCATCTGGGTGAGGACCTTGTTGGAGACAACGACGTGGGTGTGGAGCTGCGGATCACCAGCCCGGGAGTCGAAGTGGTCGTACGCCACCGCCGCGACACCGACGACGCTGACCTGCGCGACCCCACCGTCGCTGTCCGAAAGGCCCGTGCGGGTGGCAGCGACCTCGCGCTCGAAGAACGCGAGCACGCCCGCGACCGCAGCATGATGAGCCGCGACGACCCGCTCCTGAGTGGCGGCATCAGCGACACCCCAGAGGACCGACACGGACTTGGGAACGCTGAAGGTGAGGTCGAATCCCGCGACGGCATGGCGCATGCCGAGAGCCGTCTCCTCTGCTTCGATCCGTGATCTCTCGGCGGCACAGTCGTCCTGGGTCATCTCGGGGTCGAGCGCGGCGAGGCGCTCGCCGATCCGGTCGGCCAGGCGCTTGTAGGTCGGGAACGCTCGCCCGAGCTGCTCGCCTGTGATCGGGTCGCGCCCCATGCCGATGAGGAGGGCGACCTGGTCCTCGGTCACCGTCAGCCCGGCCAACAGTTGTCCTCCGCCAAAGGCGTTGAGGCCCGACCCCATCCACCGACCTGCGGGCGTGCCGACCTCGGAGTAGTAGCGCGTGAGCGGCGTCGACAGCGGGCGATTGCCGTCCCCCGCGGCGACGCTGCGCAGCAGGTACTGATAGCCACGGCCCGCGGACATCCTGCGTATCGAGACCGTCACGGCTGCTTCCGTTCCACGGACCTCAGGTGCGCGCTTCTCTCCACAGACCCCTCGATCTGCACACGTGTGAGCTCAAGGAGGGGTGAGGTGGGCGAGGAAGGAAGAAGGCGATGGGAGTGGTGAGAAAAGGCATGGGGTGGTGGAGAGAAGGACCTGGGGAAGCAGAGGGGAAGGTGGAAGAGGGCGAAGGGGCAGGGAGGCGATCGGAGGCGCCCGAGCACCTGTCTTGTGGAGCGCCGGCGAATCGGTTGGCGCTCCGAACTGAAAACAGGCTTAGGCTGAGGCCAGACGATGTCGCGCACCGCCGCGGGGGGCGACTCGTCCGCCTCGAGCCACAGGGCAAGGGGAGCAGGAACCTCACGTGACGAAACGACTCGGGTTGATCTCGTCGGCGACTGGCATTCTTTTGTTGGCCGCGGTGTCGGGCTGCGGCGGCAACGACACCGTTCGGTCGGCATCGACCACAACTGCGCCGACGACCCTGATGGCGACGTCGTCCCCGACCTCTCCTTCAACTGCGGCGGCTGCGAATGCCGAGGCGGTTGTGCGCAAGTACTACGCAACCCTCGACAAGGTCCGTCAGGACCTCACCGTTCCGATCGCTCTGCTGCGGCAGACCGAAGACGGCATTGAGCTCAACGCCGACCGACGACTCGTCTCGAGTGAGCGGAAGCAACACCTGAAGCAGATCGGAAGCGTTCGCCTCGTGTCGGTCGTCGTCCAATCAGTCAACCTGGACACCACCAACGCCAAGGGCGGCAAAACCCCGACCGCACAGGTCGACGTCTGCTGGGACGTCAACAAGGTCGACCTCGTGGACAGGAACGGCAAGTCGGTCGTGCCGAGCACGCGCCCCGACCAGGGCAGTACGCGCTACTTCGTGACGAACCCGAAGTGGAGCACGCATCCATCAGACGGCTGGCGCGTCTCGAACGGTCAAGACCTGAAGTTGGCGTCATGCTCAGGCTCATAGCTCGTCTGCTGGCAGTCGGCATCGTTGCAACCTGCTTCGTGGCCTCGACGGCCCGCGTCGCTAGCGCCGACACGAAGTGTCAAAAGACCGACGCCACCACGGGGACATGTCTGATCACCGTCGAGGTTCCTGGGCATCCGGGGGCCCCGAGCGATAGCGGACCACAGGACACGGGTTCGGGCGCGGCCTGCTACTGGGACGGAACGGCTCAGGGGATCTCGAACCCGCCGCCCGGACCGGTGCCCTGCCACTCGGCCGGCGGCTACTGGTCGAACAGCTATCACTGCTACATCAGTGCGGTCACTCCCCCACCACTCGCTGGCGATCCCGCCTGGCAGGGGCACCAGCCGGGCGACGGCGCGATCTACAACTGCAACCAGCCGCAGACCGGGATGCTCATCATGATCTGGGCGCCGAACCCGCCGCCGAATTCAGGCGCCGGACCGACGCCACGCGAGGTCGCGCAGATCGCCATCAAGCAGATGGGGCTGACCGCGATCGAGATCGGCATCGCGCCCAAGCCAGGTCCCGACAGCATCGGCCTGGTGGGAATGCCTGTGTGGATGTGGGCCGCGAAGCCCAATGACCACAGCGTCGGACCGATCACCTCGAGCGCCAGCGCCGGCGGGATGACAGTCACGGCCACGGCGAAGCTGCTGCACGTCACCTGGGACATGGGCGACGGCAGTCAGATCGTATGCAAGACGGCGGGCACGCCGTACAAGCCGCAGTTCGGGCGGAAGGACTCCCCGGACTGCGGCTACAGCTACAAGTTGTCGAGCGCGCGTGAGCCGGGTCAGGCCTTCAAGGTCACCGCCAGCTCGAGTTGGGTCATCACGTGGGCGGGTGCCGGTCAGACCGGCACGATCCGTCTCGACGGCCTGACCCGCTCGACCCAGATCCGGATCGGCGAGGCGCAGGTGCTCGTGGACTGACGAGTGCTGCGGGGAGGTAAGACGATGACAACGACTGCCCGAGAGGACCGGAAGCCCGGCCCCCGCATCGCGACGCCCGAATCATCCACCGTCGCTCCCCCGGTCAAGCTCCAACGGCGACCAGCCCTGGTCGCTATGGCCGTGGCCATCACCGCGCTGGGTTGCCTGCTCGGTGCGGGGGCGTGGAGTGCGACGACCAGCACCGAGGAGGTCCTTGCGGCAACGCACACGATCCATCGTGGCGAGGTGATTCAGGCCGGTGACGTCCAGCGGATCCGGATCAGCGGGGATCCGGTTCTCACTCCGCTCCCTGCGTCTGCGTACGACGGCGTGGTCGGCCATCGTGCGGCGCTCGACATCTCCGCCGGTGGGCTCCTCACGCCGGACTCGACGAGCAGCGCGCCGGTTCCGCCGAAAGGCCAGTCGGTGGTCGGGATCTCGCTGACTCCGGCACAGGTGCCGGCACTACCGCTGCACGGCGGCGACAAGGTCCGGATCATCGTCACGCCCGGCGACAACAGCGACGCCGGCTCGGCCACCCCGCCGTTCACGCCGGCCGTCGTCGTCGACACGGCGTTGGACGAGACCACCGGCAACACCGTCGTCAACGTCCTGGTTCCGTACACCGACGCAACCGTCCTCGCGGCCCGCGCAGCGACTGGGCACGTCGCCCTCGTCCTCGACGCGCAGGATCAGTGATGGCCGTCATCTGCTTGACCTCGGCCTCGGGATCGCCGGGTGTCACCACCACCTCAGTCGGGTTGGCGTTCTGCTGGCCGCGTCCGGTGCTTCTCGTCGAGGCCGACCCGACAGGCGGATCAGGGATCCTCGCGGGGTTCTTGAAAGGCACGGAGCCGTACGACGTCGGCCTGCTCGAGCTCGCGCTGTCACCGCTGGGCGTGTCCGATGCCCTCCGCGACGTCGTACGACGATTCAGTCCTACCGTCTCCCTCGTCGCTGGGACGAGGACGCACGCGCAGGCACCCGCGCTTCGCGACATCTGGGAGCCGCTGGCCACCGCGCTCGCCGATCTCGAGGGCAATGGGCAGGACGTGATCGTCGACGCGGGCCGGCTAGGCCTGACTGGGTCACCGCAGCCGCTCCTGGAGTCCGCGGACCTGACCTTGCTGATGACCCGCGCGACATTGCCGTCGATCTCGGCCGCCCGGTCGTGGGCCGACGCCGTTCGACAGCCCGCCAAGGGGTGGCGGCACCCCGGCCTGCTGCTGGTCGCCGAAGGCCGGCCGTACCGGGACTCCGAAGTGTCCAAGGTCCTCGGCATGCCGGTGGTGGCTGATCTCCCGGACGATCCCGAGGCCGCGGCGGTCTACTACCGGGGCGCGGCTCCGCCGCGACACTTCGAGTCCGGGCCCTACGTGCGCGCCCTTCAGGCTGCGGTCCAGTCGATCCAGGCACAGGTCGCCCGCGGCCGGTTCGCCCTGGTCGAGGAGGCGACACGATGACCGAGGCGTGGCGCTACATGAACGAGTACGGCGAGCTCTCGAACCTGCCGCTCTTCACCCAACCACCCGGTACAGCGGCGCCGACGACCCGGCCGCTCGGCGCGACGGTCACTGCACCGCCGACAGCAAGCAACGAGGTCGACTGGTCACTCGTCGCCGCGCTGCGTGCCCAGGCTTCCGAGCAGTTGAGCCAGACGCTCGTCGCGGACCGTGCCCGGATCGACCGGGACGCCCAGCAGGAGCTCGGCCGCTCGATCGTCCTGGACCTGATCGAGTCGGCGATGGCCGATGCCGCCAACGCCGGCGAGGGCACGTGGAGCACCGCTCGACAACAGGCGACCGCTCAGGCGGTCTTCGACTCGTTGTTTCGGCTCGGCCGTCTTCAACCGTTGGTCGATGACGACCGGATCGAGAACATCATCATCGTCGGCTATGACCGGGTCCGGCTCGAGCTGATCGACGGCACCGTGGTCGAGGGGCCGCCGGTGGCGGACTCCGATCAGGAACTGATCGACTTCCTAGTCTTCCTCGCGTCCCGCAGCGAGGTCAACGCCCGCTCGTTCTCCGAGGCCCAGCCGCGCCTGCACCTGCGACTCGACGGCGGCGCCCGCCTCGCGGCTGCGGCATGGGTGACGCCGAGGCCGTCGGTCGTGATTCGACGACATCGGCTGATGCACGTCACGCTCGATGACCTGGTGGCGCGGGAGATGATGACGCCGGTCGTAGCGTCCTTCCTGCGGGCCGCGGTTCGCGCGCGGAAGTCGATCGTCGTCGCCGGCGCCCAGGGTGCTGGGAAGACGACTCTGGTCCGTGCCCTGTGTGCCGAGATCGACCAGATGGATGCGATCGGCACCTTCGAGACCGAGTACGAGCTCCACCTGCACGAGGTCAGACCCGACCAGATCGTCCATGCCTGGGAGGCGCGTCCCGGATCTGGTGAGCGCGGCCCGGATGGGCGTCAAGCGGGCGAGTTCACCCTCGATGAAGCGCTGGTGGACTCGTTCCGTTTCAACCTGTCGCGCCAGATCGTCGGCGAGGTCCGTGGCAAGGAGATCTGGGCGATGATCAAGGCGATGGAGTCCGGCACCGGGTCCATCTCGACCACTCACGCATCGGATGCCGTCGCGGCGGTCCGGAAGCTGGTGACCTGCGCGATGGAGGCCGGCCCGCACATCACCCAAGGACTCGCCACGAGCAAGCTCGCCGCGACCGTCGATCTAATCGTCCAGCTCAGCATGGAGACCACACCCGTTCCCGGAGGTGCGCATCGGAGTCGCCGGGTCGCGGAGATCATCGCACTGGCGCCCGGGGAGAAGGATCCCGGCTACGCAACGACGCACGTGTTCAGCGCCGACAGCTCAGGGGTGGCCGTACCCGATGTCCTGCCCGACGAGTACCGCGCGCTCGCGCATCACGGGTTCGACCTGTCCGGCTACCTCCAGACCCGCCGGATGGGAGGTACGTCGTGACGCCCATGCTTCCCGGCCTTGCGGGCGGACTGATCGCTGTCGGAATCCTCGGCATCGTCGTCGGGCTCCGGCCGGCTCCCGTCAGCCCGAAGAAGCCGAGCCGTCCCCGGCTCGTCGTCGACTCCCGGACGCGCCTGCTTCTCGTGATCGGCCTCGGCCTCGGCATCCTCGGCTGGATCCTCACGAGCTGGATCCTGGCGCTCGTGATCGCCCCGGTCGCCGTGATCGGCCTCCCGGTACTGCTGTCGGCTCCCCCGGCCGCGACCCAGATCAACCGGCTCGAGGCGATGGAGGAATGGACCCGGTCCCTCGCCGGGGTGTTGACCGTCGGGATCGGGCTGGAGCAAGCGCTCGTCACCACGCTGCGCTCAACCCCTGGGCCGATCAATCCCGAGGTGACCCGGCTCGTGAGCAGGCTCCGCGCCCGCTGGAACACCGAGACCGCGCTGCGGGCGTTCGCCGACGAGCTCGACGACGCGACCGGCGACCTGATCGCCGCCAACCTCATCCTCGCCGCACGCCGCCGGGGCGCCGGGCTGACCAGCGTCCTCGAAGGGCTGGCCGAGTCGGTCGCCGCCGACGTGCGCGCTCGACGTCAGGTCGAGGCCGACCGCGCCAAGCCGCGCGCCACCGCTCGCTGGGTGACGGTCATCAGCGCCAGCGTCCTCGTCGTACTGGCCCTCTCCGGCAGCTACGTGAAGCCGTACGGGAGCCCGATCGGGCAGGTCATCCTCATCGTGCTGCTCTCGGCGTACGTCGCAACGCTCGTCTGGATGCGGCGGATGGCGACCGGCAAGCCGCTCCCCCGGTTCCTCGACCGGCGAACCGACCTCCGCCTCGGATCAGGGGTCGCGCCATGATCTCCGGACTCCAGATGGCGATCGTGGCCGGTGGGCTCGTCGGACTCGGACTCACTCTGCTGCTCGTCCGCCTCCTACCCGCAGAGCCAGACCTGGCCGACGCACTGGACCGCATCAGCGTCACCCGCAGCCGCACCGCCGACGCCCAGACGGCACGCACGGGCAAGGAGTGCATCGGCCTGTGGGGTCTGCGCGTCCTTCCACCGGGCATCTGGGTCCGTACGCCGGCCCGCGAGCTCGCGCTGCTGCGCATCTCGACAGCACAGTTCTACGGCGAGAAGCTGACCTTCGCCTGCCTCGGCCTCGTGATCCCGCCCGGCCTCATCACGCTGTTCAACGCCCTGGGCCTGAGCGTTCCGCTGCAGATCCCGGCTCTCGCCTCGCTCGTCCTCGCGGCGGTCATGTTCTTCATCCCGAACTACAACGCCCACGACGACGCCCGGAAGGCGCGGCTGGAGTTCGCCCGCGCCCTCGGTGCCTACATCGATCTGGTCGCACTCGAGCGCAACAACGGCATCGGCGTCCGACAGGCCATGGAAGCCGCTGCCGAGGTCGGCGACTCCTGGGTCTTCACCCGACTGTCCGAGGAACTGACCCGATCCCGCTGGTCCGGCCTCCCGCCCTGGGACGCCCTGCACACCTTGGCGACAGAGCTCGGACTGCCCGACCTCGACGACTTCGCCGACATCATGCGACTGGGCGGCGAGGAAGGAGCCGGCGTGTACGCGAGCCTTCGCGCCCGATCTGCCTCGATGCGCACCGCGATGCTCAATGACGAGATCGCCCAGGCCAACGCGGTCGGCGAGCGCATGACCATCCCCGGCTCGCTGCTCGGCGTCATCTTCATGGCCCTGCTCGTCGCCCCATCCCTGCTTCGCATGTTCACGGCCTCGTGACACGGAAGGACAACCCACCGGGAGGAACTCGATGTTGAAAGCCCTCGTCATGCTGCAGATCGCAGCACTCCACCTCTCTGACCGCATCCGCCAGGCGTCGCGAAGCGAACGCGGCTCGGTCACCACCGAGCACGTGCTCTGGGCCGTGGCCGTCATCGCGATCGTCGGCATCGTCGTCGCAGCCATCACTAGCTATGTCACGAAGCAGTCCAGCAACATCAAGTAGCTGCGGGCCGCAGCCGAGGGAGCGGGGCTCGGTCTCGGTCGAGCTCGTGATCCTGCTGCCCGCGCTCTTCGCTCTCATGTTCCTGGGGATGCAGGCCGCGCTCTTCTACCACGCCCGCACGACCGCGATCGCGGCCGCGGAGGAAGGCGCCCGCGCCGCTGGAGCCGAGCACGGACACACCTTCGACGGCACCGCAGCAGCCAACGCCTTCATCAACGAGGCCGGCGGGAACGGGGTCCTCGAGAACACCATGACCACCGCCTCGCGCACCGCCACGACCGCGACCGTCACAGTCACCGGTTTCAGCCTCAGCGTCGTCCCCGGATGGCACGTCCGCATCACCCAATCCGCCACGGTGACGGTCGAGCGCCTCTCAGATCCCATAGCGACCGGTGCTCCATGATCCGCCAGGACGAGACAGGCTCGGCAGCGATCGAGGCGGCGATCGGCGTACCGGCCTTCGCCCTCCTCGTCGGCCTGATCATCTTCGGCGGGCGGACCGCCAACGCCCACGAAGCACTCCAGTCCGCAGCCGCCGACGCTGCCCGCGCAGCCTCGATCGCGCGCGACGCCCGGACCGCCACGACTGATGCCCGCACCACAGCCACCGCCAGCGTGACCAACCAACACATCCGCTGCACGCGGGTCGACGTCACAGTCGACACCTCCGACTTCAACAAGGCAGCCGGCGTGCCTGGATCCGTCGCGGTCACCGTTTCCTGCCGCCTCAACCTCTCCGACCTCGCCGTACCCGGCCTGCCCGGCTCCAAGACGTTCAGCAGCACGATGTCCAGCCCTATCGACACCTGGCGCGAACGATGAACCCGGCTGCACCCCACACCCGTGACGAGCGGGGATCCATTACCGTCTGGCTGGCACTGGCCAGCTTCGCGATGATCTTCCTCGTCGGCCTAGCCGTCGACCTCGGCGGGCAGGTGCACGCCCACGAACGCGCCCACGACCTCGCCGCACAAGCCGCCCGCGCCGGCGGCGAAGAGGTGAACGGCGGCCCCGCCATCCAAGGCACCGACCTCACGGTCAACCCCGCCGCAGCACAAGCGGCCGCTCAGCGCTACCTCGACCAAGCAGGAGTCCACGGCACCGTCACGGTCACCAGTAGCGACACCATCACGGTGACCGTCTACGACACCTACGACCCCCAGTTCCTCGGCCTGATCGGCATCCACCGCCTCGATGTCACCGGCACCGCCAGTGCACACCTCATCCGCACCCTCGGAGGTAGCCAGCAATGACCACACCCATCCGCGTCCGGACCCGGCTGCGCGGGCTGGCCGCGACTCTAGCCCTGGTCGCGTTCATGCTCGGCGTCCCTACCGTGCTACTCGCGATCGACGCGATCCCGGACCCCGGCGCGTTCTCGTGGTCGCGGCTGACCTCACCGGACGACGGGACACTGGTGCTGCAGGTGATCGCCGTCGTCTGCTGGGTCGCCTGGGCGATCTTCACCTGCCAGCTGATCGCCTCGATCGTCTCCCAGATCCGCGGTGTACGAGCCCCACGAGTGCCGGGGCTTGTCGTGCCCCAGTTCGCGGCCGACAGGCTCGTCGCGGCCGCCGCGCTGCTGTTCGTCGCCATCCCGACTGCGACGGCTGTCTTCCCTCAACCGAAAGCAGAAGCCGCGGCCGTCGCGACTCCCCTGCCCGCCGCCCCAGTCCCTGCCGCGCCGACCGGGGTAGACGTGGCCACGCACGCCACTGCGCCGACGAAGCACGAACCGGCCAACGAGCGCTACACCGTCAAGCGAGGCGACAGCCTGTGGAAGATCGCCGAGCAACGCCTCGGCGACGGCAGCCGGTACGTCGAGCTCGTCGACCTCAACGAACCTGTCCTCGGCGGACGCCCCGACTTCCTCGTGCCCGGCACCGTGCTCAAGGTTCCCGTCGCGGAGACTCCTCCCGAGGGCGAGTACGTCGTCCAGCCCGGCGACACACTCTCCGAGATCGCCGAGGACGAACTCGGCAACGCCGACGCCTACCCGGCGATCGTCGAAGCCTCCCGCGGCATCACTCAGGCCGACGGTGCCCACCTGTCCGACCCTGACCTGATCCTGCCGGGCTGGAGGCTCACCATCCCAGGACCGGCTCAACCCGTCGCGGCACTGCCGCCCAAGCACTCGGCGCAGCGGCACGATCCGCGTCCGGTGCTTCCCCCGGCCACCGATTCCTCAGCGCCGCCGACGGCCGACGCGACCGGCGTGCCCCAGACGCAAGCGGATGCCGACCGCTCGGGCCTGCCTGCCTGGCTACTCCCAGGGCTCGCCGGCACGGGCGCCGTCTTCGGGGCCGCGTTCTGGATCGTCCTGCACGCGCAGCGCCGCACCCAGCTGCGCTGGCGCCGGCCGGGCCGGATCATCGCACCGCCACCACCCGAACTGGTCCAGGCCGAGAAGACCGCACGGGTCACCGCCACCTCGCTGGCACCGCGCATCGAGGAGCTCGATGCCGCACTGCGGTCGCTCGAGCCGACGAAGGTCCGGATCCTCACCGTGACGCTCAGCGGCGAGGACGTCGGTATCGCCCTCGCAGAGCCCGCCAAGCTAGCGGCACCGTGGACTGGCGCAGGTGTCGCGTGGCGGATCACGCTGGCCGACGTACCCGAGGGACGAGAGGTGTTTCCTCCCTACCCGCTACTCGTGAGCGTCGGCCAGGACGTCGACGGGGCGTTCGTGTTTCTCAATCTCGAAGAGCTGCGTGTCGTCGGCGTCACCGGCGACGCCGAGCGGAAGGCCGCGTTCGCGCGCCATCTCGCCGCAGAGCTGGCGGTCAACCCGTGGTCGATCACCACTCACGTCGACCTCCTCGGGCTCGGGGCAGATCTCGCGTCGTTCCACCTCGGCCGTATCAGCACCCACCCGCCCGGCGACACCGCCTTCATCAACGCCCTCGCCCGACATGTCGGAGAGTCCGTCTCCGGCAGCGATCCGGACGACTTCTACGCCGCGATCATCGCTACCGCCGACAGACCTCACGAAGCTCTCGATGAGCTGGCCCGCGCGCTTGACGGCCTCACAAACCGTACGGCGGCTGCGCTCGTCGACCTCGCTGGCGAACCCCGCCCAATTGCCACCGACCTGCAGTTGACCGCCGACGGTCGGCTCACCTGCTCGAGTCTCGGCCTCGATGTCGCAGCCGCTGGACTCAGCGAGGAGGAGGCCAGGGCCTGTGCGCTGCTTCTCGACCTGACCCTGGACTCACACGACGTGCCCGTCCCCCGAGCGACCGATCCCACCACCACCACCGCAGACCTGGGCGGTGCGCTCATCGAAGAGCTGACCGAGCCACGAGCCGAGGAAGGCCCGGCCGGAGATGCCTCCCTCCTGCCACTCGACGCGCACGTGTACGCCGACGTCGCGGCTACCACCGTCGAGGACATCGAGACCCTCGCACCCATCGCCGTACCCGCAGCAGAAGCCACGATCGCGCGCGCCGATCCCACCCTCGATGAGGACCTCGCGCGCTGGGAGTCACCCACGCTGACCTCGACCAAGCTGACGCTGCTGGGTCCCGTGGGAGCTCGCACCACGGGCGACGCCAAGACCACCGCCGCACGGCGCCCGTACTACGTCGAGCTGCTCGCTTACCTCCTGCTCCACCCCGACGGCTCGACCGCCGACGACCTGGCCGATGCCTTCGGCATCACCCCTGAGCGCGCCCGGGTCTCAATGAGCAACCTCCGTCGCTGGCTCGGCAGAGACCCGGCCACCGAGTTGCCCTACCTCCCCGACGCCAAGCAGACCCACACCACCGGCACCCTCGCCGCCTACCGAGTCCACGGCGTGCTGTGCGACCTCGACCTCTTCCGCCGCCTACGCACCCGAGCACAGAGCAGAGGCGGCGCAGGCATGGACGACCTCATCAGCGCACTGCGTCTGGTCACCGGTGAGCCATTCAGCCGGCTCCAAGACCGCCACTGGTCCTGGCTCCTCGAAGGCGAACGCTGGGATCACATCATGACCAGCGCCATCGCCGACGTCGGCCACATCGTCTCCGCGCATGCGCTCGCCAACAACGACAGCGCACTGGCGCTCTGGGCAGCCAGAACCGCGTACACCGCAGCCCCCTACGACGAGGTGGCACAGCTCGATGTGATCCAGGCCGTCGCCGCCGGCGGGGACGACGAGCAGGCAAAGAAGGATCTCGCCAACAAGGTGTTCAACCGCCGCGACGACGACCTGCCGCCGATCGAACTCCCAGAACGCACCGCCAAGATCGTCGAGAACAAGAAGTGGATTCCACTGCGAGCCCGCCCTCACCGAGCCGGGTGACACTGACGGCCGTGCAGGCAGACCTCCCGTTTCCGACGTCGGTACATGGCGAGGGCCGTGCACCGGTTGCAGAGCTGCACCGGCGACGGCAAGATCAGAGGCTCACCCCACGTCGGCGGTAGCGACGAACGGCACGTGCGCTCGGCGATGACCGGGTATTGGCCTGCGAGGCGTGCGGGCCAGTACCCGGGAAAGCATGTGTCGTCGCTCGACGTGGGCACAACGACTCACCGAGGGCTCGGGGGCTCCAGCTTGCTGGGCGGCAAGCTAGTGGACCAGCGAGATTTCCGCACCGAGCCAGTGCTCGGGCTCCAGCCGGACCGTCACCTGCTCGCCGTAGCCGGCTGCCTCGTCGAGGTAACGCGTCAGCGCAGCCCCATCGAGGTACCGCGCAGCGAGGTCTTCGACCTGTGCAGGAGACGATGGCTCGATCGAGGTGACCGGGCCCTCGACCGACACGTAGCGCAACGTGGCGCCGACCGTGTCGACGAGCAGGGAGAAGCGGCCCGCAGCCCGGATCGCCGCCATCTTGCGTGAGGCCGGCGACGTGATGATCCAGGGCAGGCCACCCGGCTCGTACCCGTACCAGATCGGCAGCATCAAGGGTCCGCGAGCATCGTTCGCGACGGAAAGGGCGGCCACGTGCGGTTCGGCCAGGAACAGCTGCCGGCGCCGCAGTCGGGCAGCCACGTCTCCGTCCATCTCAGGTCGCCTCGCCTTCGTCATCGGGGCTCTCCTCGGCCAGCGAAGCGGCCTCATCGAGTGCCATCTGGACCGACTCGACGATCTGCTGGTAGCCGGTGCAGCGGCACAGGTTGCCCGAGATGACTTCGCGGATCTCCTCAGCAGAGAGCCGCTTGGCCTCGTTGTAGACCGGCAGCAGCGTCATCAGGAAGCCGGGCGTGCAGAACCCGCACTGCAGTCCGTGGCACGCCGTGAACGCCTTCTGGAGTCCATGCAGCTCCTCGCCGTTGGCGAGGCCCTCCACCGTCGTGATCCGATGCCCGTCGGCCTGGACGGCGAGCGTGGTGCAGGAGCGGACCGGCTCACCGTCGAGCAGGATCGTGCAGCTGCCGCACACCCCGTGTTCGCACCCCACGTTGGTCCCGGTCAGACCCAGGTCGTGCCGGATGAAGTCGGACAGCAGGACGCGCGGCTCCACGTCTCTCTCGTAGGCCTCGCCGTTGACGACGGTTCGCGTCTTCATGCCGCGACCTCTCCTTCTGAATCGAATGCGGCCGTGAGCGCACGGCGGAGCATCTCGCCGATCACCTCACGCCGGTACTCAGCGGTGCCGTGGACGTTCTCACCGGGCGTGATCCGCTCCATCACCTGGGCAGCGGCCTGCTCGATCAGGCGCCGGTCGACGACCCGGCCGATCAGGATTCGGTCGAGGCCCGGCGCGAGAGTCGGGCCCGAGCTCGCCGCGATCAGCCCGGCGCGTACGACGCTGCAGGTGCCGTCGGCCGCCTGCTCGGCGTACACCGCGGCACCGCCGATGGCGTAGTCCCCGCGACGTCGCGCGAACTCCTCGAAACCCCAGCTGCTTCCCGCGCCGATCGGGATCTCCACCGCCGCCAGCACCTCGCCCTGCTCGAGTGCTGTTGTGAAATAGGAGTCGAAGAAGTCAGCCGCAGCGATCCGCCGCTCACCGGACCGGGACCAGACCAGCATCGTCGCACCGAGCGCGAGTAGAGCGGCGGGGAACTCCGCAGCCGAGTCGCTGTGGGCGACGGACCCACCGAGCGTGCCCCGGTTGCGGATCTGCGGGTGGGCGACCCAGGACGCCGCCCGCGCCAGCAGAGGAACCTCGGCGCGGATGCGCTCGTCCTTCTCGACCTCTGCGTGGCGGGTCAGCGCCCCGATGCGGAGCGTCCCACTCTCCAACCGGATGCCGCGCAGCTCGCTCAGGCCGGTGATGTCGACCAGGAGGGACGGAGAGGCAAACCGCAGGCTCAGCAGCGGGATCAGGCTCTGACCGCCGGCGATGATCTTCGCGTCGTCATCGCGTTCCATCGCGTCCCAGACCTCGTCGAGGGTCGAGGCCCGCAGGTAGTCGAAAGCAGGTGGCTTCACGGCGTCAGTCTGTCCGCCGAGCCGAGCGCCGACCTCTACCCGAACCGTCAATTCGACCGTCCGGATCGACACAAGCCGACAATCGTCCGCCGCGGCGGCGGCGCACGCTCATGTCGTGCGCCGGCGGTACAGGACCGCTGCCATCGCGACGCCCACGATGAGCGCACCGCCGTTGACGTAGTCGTTGACGTACGGCGCCACGCCGGCCAGGTTCAGCCCGTTGTTGAGCACAGCCAGGAAGAAGATCGCGATGACCGTGCCCCAGACGTTGAACCGTCCGGGCCGAACCGCCGCCGCGCTGAGGAAGGCAGCTGCCAGCGCGGGAAGCGTGAAGGTGGCTCCGACGTTCGGTGACGCGCCACCGGCACGGGAGACGTAGAGGAGTCCGCCGATCGCACACAGCACGCTGCCCGCGACGAACGCGATACCGCGGATCCGGTCCACGCTGAGACCGACCAGCTTTGCCGCCTCCACGTTGGAGCCGACGGCGTACATCTGACGGCCGAAGGAGGTGTGCGACAGCACGAAGTACACGATGCCGGCGATCACGATCAGCGTGATGAAGATGACCGGGATCCCTGCGACCAACCCGGTACCGAAGTTCGTCATGGCGGTCGGGATCTCGCTGGCGGGTGCCAAGCCGCCAGTCTGCTGGAGGATGACACCGGCGATGATCGTAGACATACCAAGTGTGGTGATGACGCCGCTGACATGGCCGCGGGTGACGATCAGCGCGTTGACCGTGCCGACTACCCCTCCGACGAGGATGGCGAGCCCGACCCCGAGCACGATGTTGCCTCCGCCGGACACGAAGTCGGCTACGAGCACAGCCGAAAGGGCAGCGACGTTGCCGACCGAGAGGTCGAACTCGGTGCAGAGCAGCGGCAGCAGCGCCCCGAGCGAGATCACGCCGATCACCGCCTGGCTTGCAACCAGGATGCGGATGTTCTCCACTGTCGGGAAGGTCGACGACGTGCGCGACCAGAAGCAGAAGAAGAGCGCGATGACGCCGAGAACCAGCAGCAGCGCGTAGGACTCGAGGAAGGCGACGAGTCGCCGCTGGAGGCGGCGTCCGACGTTGCGGACGTCGGCCGCGGGCTGTCCGCCCTCGGTGCCGGCCGCCACGGTGGATTCGATGGTCTGGTTCATGCTGACTTCTCCTGTGCGTACACGACATCGTTGAGGGCGTCCTCGTCGAGAGGCCCAGCGATCTGGTTGACGACCGATCCCTTGCTGACGACGACGGCGCGATGGCAAAGTGCCGCCAGCTCGGCGAAGTCCGAGGACACCACGAGGACGGCAGTGCCGGCCGACGCGGCAGCGCGGACGAGCTGGTGGATCTCGGTGCGTGCACCGACGTCCACGCCTTGCGTGGGCTCGTCGAGCAACAACAGCTCCGGACGTCTCTGCAACCATCGCGCGAGGATGACCTTCTGCTGGTTGCCGCCGGACAGCGCGGTCAGCGGAGCGGTCTCGCTCGGCGCACGTACGCCGAACTCGCCGATGAGCCGGCGTGCCGCACCGTGCTCTCGGGAGGGCCGGACCCAGCCCACGGTCGCGTGCTCCGAGAGACAGGTGATCGAGAGGTTCTCGGCGATGCTGAGCTCGGGGAAGGCCGCTTCGGCCAGCCGATTCTCGGGTACGAACGCGACCCCGCGCGCCATGGCGTGGCGGACCGATCCGCCCGGCAGCTCGGTGCCGGCCACCTGCGCTTCGAGCCCGTCACGCGCGGTCACCCCGAACAGCTGCTTCAGCAGGCGCGACCGGCCCGACCCGAGCAGCCCCGCGACAGCGACGATCTCGCCCGGCCGCACGGCGACCTGGCCCGCCGGCAGGCCCGGCCTGCCGAAGGTCACGACCGGGGCACCGGTGGCCGTCAGTGCCGCATCGTCCGGGAGGTCGGCACGGTCCGTCGCGCTCGTCGCGCTACCAGTGATCCCGGCGACCAGCGACTCGTGGTTGATCTGCTCGCCCACGAGACGCGACGCGACGCGACCGTTGCGCAGCACCGTCACCTCATCGGCGATGGCGATGACCTCCTCGAGCCGGTGCGACACGTAGACGATCGTCTGACCGGCCGCCGCGTAGCGACGCAGACCGGAGAGCAGGATGTCGACCTCGTGCTTGGGCAGGCTCGCGGTCGGCTCGTCGAGGACGAGGATGCCGCGCTCCTGGGTGTCGTCCTGGTCCTGGAGGGCACGGACGATGGCCACCATCATCTGCGCGGCGGCACTGAGCTGGACCATCGGCGTGTCCGGGTCGACGTCGACCTCGAACCGCTGCAGGACGGCGCGAGCGCGAGCCCGCTGGGCGCGCCAGGCGATGGAACCGACCCGGGTCCGCTCGAACCCCCGCCCGAGGGCGAGGTTCTCGGCCACCGTCAGGTCAGGGAAGGTGGAGTTCTGCTGATGCACGAAGTGCAGACCTGCGGCCTTGGCCTTGGCCGTCGAGTGGGTGCGGGCGTCGGCCCAGTCCCCACCGATCGCCAACCGTCCGGCCTCGGGTACGACGACTCCGGCCAGCATCTTGATGAAGGTGGACTTGCCGGACCCGTTGCCGCCCATGAGTCCATGGATGGCTCCGGTCGACACCGTGAGCGAGACATCGTCCAGCGCCTTGGTGGCGCCATATGTCTTGCTGATGCCCTCGGTGGCGAGCGCCGGCGGCGCGAGGTCGATTGACCCCGCGCCCCCAGCGGATCCGAGGAGGTCGCTCACGACCCGGCCTGCCACATCGCCGTGTACCGGCTCTTGAAGTCGGTGATCGGCGCGGCGAAGGTGTCCGCGGGCAGGCCGTGGTCACGGTCGTAGACCTGGATGCCGACCCCGCCGTCGACAGCGGGCTGGCCGGCGAGGTACCGGTTGAGCAGGTCCGCGGCGGCCCATGCCTCGTAGGTGTAGTCGATGCCGTAGCCGGCGTCCTGACCCTGGCCCTCGCGGATCAGGTCGTTGTTGGCCTTGAAGCCCGTGCCGCCGACTACCACGAGGTCCTTGGACCGGCCCGAGCTGCGGATCGCCGCCGCGCCGCCACCAGTCAGCAGGTCGTCGTACGAGAACTCCACCGCGTTGGCGCTCGGGTTCCGCAGCAAGGTCTGCTCGACCTTGGTCTGGAGGTCCGGTCCCAGGACAGCCGCCGACGTCTGAACGGTCTGCACGATCTGGCAGGTGTCGCAGGTCTGCATCTCCGCCACGAAGCCTTCGTGCAACGCCTTGGTCGTGATCAGGTCCGGGACGGCGATCTCGATGACCTTCGCCTTGCCCTCGGTCTGGGCGATGATCCAGTCTGCCTGGGCGGCACCGAGCGCCTTCGACCAGTCGATGAAGCTGCCCTCGGAGTAGGTGAGGTTCTCCGTGAATAGGCTGGGCGCACTCGGGTCCACGTCGCTGCAGTCGGCGGCCTCTTCGGACACGACGGGGATGCCGGCCTGCTTGGCCTCCTGGAACGCGGTGCGAGCGACCGGGCAGTCGATCGCGAAGTTCCAGATCACGTCGGCATGGGAGGCGATGGCCTGCCGGATGCCCTCCTGGTACAGGTTCGGCTGGAACTTGCCGTCGAAGATGGTGAGGTGCCAGCCCAGGATGGCGGCGGCCTGGCGTGCGGCCTCGGCGACGGCGGAGCCGGTCGGGGCCTGGACGCCGACGTTGACCATGAACACGTTCTTGCCGCGCTGCGCGGCGGGGCCGGACGTGGGGGGCTCGTGATAGGAGGTGCCGGCGTAGAGCGCGTCGAGCTTCTTCTGGGCGGCTTCCGCGTTCGCCTTCTCCTGGCTCGTCGCGGGGCCACCGGTACCTCCGCTGCTCGAGGTCTCGGTGCTGCAGGCAGCGAGTGCCGTCGAGACGAGCAGGGCCGCAGCAACCGCGCCCCACCGTCGTCCGCGCTTGTTCAGGATCGTCATTCGAGACTCTTCTCTCCCGGGTCCCCGAAGCACGAGGACGGCTTGATCGGGAAATATGGGCTGGGTCACACGTGTCGCGTTACACCGATCCCGACAATGCGCTCGCGGAGTTTGCAGCTTCCTGATGAGTCGCCGGATCGCTCCCCACCGTTCGGGGAGCTCAATTGCTGCGCTCGTGCACAAGTCGAGCCGATTGTTCGCGGATCATGTAGACCGGGTCGGGGGCCGCGGTGAGCAGGATGTGACGCAGCTCAAAGCCCATCGATGGAGTAGAGATGACAGCGACCGCACCCGCCACCCCGACCGCCGAGCAGGAGATGCTCAACTGGGGTCGCCTGCTCATGGACGGCCTTCCGTACGCCGACCTGCTGGCTGCCCGCGACCGCGATCCCGAGGTCAATTGGTTCGACTTCTGGATGGGGCGGGCCGACCACTACGAGAAGCTCGCCGACGCGGCGCTGGCCGCCGGTCACGGCATCACCGCCGGGTACTGGCTGTGGGTCGGGTCGATGTCCGCCCAGTACGCGCAGTTCCTGTGGTTCGACGAACGGCGCCCGCGCGGCCAGAAGCGGAAGGCCGAGCTCTACCACCGCGCCGCTCCCCTCCTCGACCCGCCGGCCGAGCGGGTCGACCTGCCCATCGACGCGACCACCATCGTCGGCTACCTGCGGCTCCCCCGGGGCACTGCACCCGGTGGGGCGGTCCCCTGCGCGGTGCTGCTCGGCGGCCTGGAGTCGACGAAGGAGGAGAGCTACCTGTTCGAGAACCTGCTCCTCGGACGCGGCATGGCAACGTTCACCTTCGACGGGCCCGGTCAGGGCGAGATGTTCGAGGACGTGGCGCTCTCCGGTGACTACGACCGCTACACGAGCCGGGTGCTCGACCACCTGATCACGCTGGACACCATCGACTCCGATCGCGTCGGTGTCCTCGGCCGCAGCCTCGGGGGGCACTACGCCTTGCGGGCCGCGGCCTGCGACCAGCGGTTCCGGGCGTGTGTCTCGTGGGGTGGCTTCATCCAGATGGACGAGTGGGACTTCGAGACCCCGATGACCAAGCAGAGCTGGAAGTACGTCACCAAGGCGGCCGACCTGGAGGAGGCCCGGATCCGAGTGCGTGACGCCCTGGACGTGCGCCCCATCCTCGGCGACATCACCTGCCCGACCTACGTCCAGCACGGAGCGCTGGACGAGATCCCGATCACCGAGGTCGACGAGACCCGACGGCTCCTTGCCAACGCCCCACTCGTCCTGGACATCGAGCCAACCGGCGATCACTGCTGTCACAACCTCGGCCCAGCGCCGCGGCTGCGGATGGCGGACTGGCTGGCCGACCAGCTCGGTGCCTGAGCGACCAGACCACTACCCGAACGGAGAGACTGATGCTGAACGAGATCAAATCCGCCACCGCGGCCGACGTCGCCTTGGAGTCCTGGCAGCCCGAGGGCGTCACGATCCTCGCCGGCGTTCCTGCCGGCCGCGGCTTCACGCTGCACGAGGACTTCGAGAACGGTGCGCGTGGCGCCGGCATCTTCGAATGCGAGGCCTCGAAGACGACGTACGAGCTGGAGACCAACGAGATCATCTACGTCCTCGAGGGTGAGGCGACGATCGAGCTCGAGAACGGCTCGCGGGCCGACCTCAAGGCCGGCGATGTGGCCTTTCTTCCTGCCGGGCACCTCTCGACGTGGACGTTCCACACCAGGTTCCGGGAGTTCTGGGTCCTCGCTGACTGACCCTTCCTCAGCGACACGAGGCCTCTCGGGCACTGCCCGGGAGGCCTCGTCGTGCGTCGTGGGTCAGTGACCGACGAAGCGGTGCCGCATCCGACCGATGCCGGCGACCCAGGTCACCAGCTCGTCTCCCGGCCGCAGGAACCGTTGGGGAGACCGGCCCTGGCCGACACCCGCCGGCGTGCCCGTGAAGATGACGTCGCCCGGCTGCAGGGTGACGGTGGCGGACAGGTGCGCGACCAGCTCGGGCACCGAGAAGACGAGCTCGCTCGTCCGGCTCTGCTGGACCGGCTCGCCGTTGAGCGAGCAGCCCAGCTCGAGGTCGTCGGGGTCGGCCAGCTCGTCGGTCGTGACCAGCACCGGCCCCATCGGACCGAAGCCGGGGTGGGACTTGGCGAGGCTGAACTGCGGGAGTGCACCCGCCATCTGGCCGACGCGTTCGGACAGGTCCTGACCGACGGTGAGGCCGGCGACGTGGTCCCACCCGCGATCGACGGGGACGTTGCGAGCCTCGCGCCCGATGACGGCGACCAGCTCGACCTCCCAGTCGACGTTCCCGTCAGGCAGGGCGATGTCCCCGGTCGGCCCGGTCAACGAGGACCGGAACTTCGTGAACGTCGGCGACGCCTCGGGCACCGGGAGTCGCGACTCGGCCGCGTGATCGCGGTAGTTGAGGCCGATCGCGAAGACCTGGCCGGGCGCGGGGGCCGGCGGCCCGAGCCGCTCGGGGGCGGCAGCCGGAGTGACCTCGGCGCCGGCGGCAGGTCCGCGCGCCCAGTCGCAGAACTCCACCCAGCGTGCGAACACCGACTGCGGATCGGCACCGAAGCGCCCGGCACTGGCCGACTCGACATCGACGTCGCCGTCCGTCAGCCGGATCGTCAGGCGCCCGTCAACGTTGGCGAGCCTCACCTCGAGTTCTCCTCTACGCCCAGTCCGCGGCCTCGGCGAGCGGTCCGGCGAGTAGACCGCCGTCGACGACGAAGTCGGCTCCGGTGCAGTAACTGCTCTCGTCGGAGACGAGGAAGCCGACGAGACGAGCGACCTCCTCCGGCTCGCCGATCCGGCCGAGGAGCACGGAGGCGCCGGAGTGCCCCTTGTTCGCGCGGATGCTCTCCCGCTGGCCCGAGCCCTGGCCGCCCATCATCGTGTCGATGAAGCCCGGCATGACCGTGTTGACGCGGATCCCGTCGTCGGCCAGCTCGCTGGCCGCCTGCCGGGTGATGCCGCGTACCGCCCACTTCGCTGCGCTGTAGGCGCCGAGCAAGGGCTGCCCGACGGCTCCGGAGACCGAGGAGACGTTGACGATCGATCCGCCGCCTGCAGCACGCATGGCGGCCGCGACGGCCCGGATCCCGAGCCACACCCCGGTCTGGTCCACGGCGATGACCTTGGCGTAGTCCTCCAGCGTGGTGGACTCGATGGAGCCGTCGGTGGCGATGCCCGCGCAGGACACGAGCGCGTTCACCGCGCCGTACCGCTGCACCGCGGTGTCCACGATCGATGCCCACTGCTCGGGCGAGCTCACGTCGAGTCGGTGGTACGACGCCGACAGTCCGAGGTCGTCCTCAACACTCGCCTTCGCGTCGAGGAGGTCACCGACGAGGACGTTCGCCCCACGCGCGACCAGCAACCGCGCGGTGGCGCGTCCGATGCCATGCTCGGACGCGCCCCCGGTCACGATCACGACGGTGCCGGCGAGCGAGCCCACCGACAGGTCATCACGCATCGACGGGTTCCCCGCTCACCTCGGAGGTGGCGATCCCGGCGTACACGTCGGGGCGGCTGCGGCGCAGCCACACGCCGTAGAGCGTGCCGCCGACTGCGATGGCGAGCAGCAACCAGGGCAGCGAGTTGATGAAGGTGGACGACAGGCCGGTGAGGGTGCTGAAGTTCTTGAGGATCAGGTACACGAACGCCGACAGGCAAACGAACGCCGCAGCCGTCGAGGCCATGGTCCACACCAGCCGCTCACCGGTCCGCCAGAAGTACAGGCCGATGGCTGCCGCGGCCGCCACCTGGAGCAGGACCACACCGAGCACACCGAGACCCGTCATGGTGGTCACGACGTCGAGATACGGGTCCAGCCCGGAAGACACCGCGATGACGACCACCACGAGAGCGACGACGGAGTGCACGAGGCTCGCCCGCGAGGGCGTGCCGAAGCGCGGGTGAGACGCGCCGACCCACGACGGCAGGAGACGTTCCCGGCCAGCGGTGAACAGGTACCGGTTGGCGGCGTTGTGCAGCGCGAGGGTCGCGGCCAGCATGCTCGTCATGTAGGTGACGTCCATGGCCTTGGTGACCGCGGAGCTGGCGTAGGTGTCGCTGAGGTTGAAGAAGGTGTCCACGAGCTGGGTGTTGGCCACTGTCTGGACCTGGTCCGGCCCGATCGCGCCGACCGCGATCCAGGTGGAGAGGAAGTAGAACACCGTGATCGCGATGACCGAGAGATACGTCGCGCGCGGCACCGTGCGACGCGGGTCGGGCGATTCCTCGCCGTACAGCGCCGCCGACTCGAAGCCGATGTAGGACAGCAGGGCAAACATCATGCCGAGAGCGAAGGACCCGGTGCTGAACACGTGCTGCGGAGCGAGGATCGTCATCGGGAAGGCGTGCAGGCCCTTGTGGGCCACGATCGCCACGTCGAGGATGAGGATGATCGAGACCTCGATTGCCAGCAGGACGACCAGCACCCGGGCGGCCACGTCGATCTCACGGTAGCCAAGTGCTCCCACCAGGACGACGCACACCAGCGAGATGATCGACCAGTTGACGTTCCAGCCGAACCACTGGTCGAACAGGATCGAGCCGAAGTAGCCGACACCCGCGACGCAGGTCATCGCGACGGCGTTGTAGGCGACGACCGCGACCAGCGCAGCCCCGACCGCGGGCGGCTTGCCCAGGCCCTTCGCGATGTACTGGTAGAAGCCGCTCGCGCTGCTCATCCGGCGGCTCATCGCCGCGTAGCCGACCGAGAAGAGGAGCAGGACGAGTCCGGCGATGAGGAAGGCGGCGGGCGTCGAGGCGCCGCTGCCGAGGGCGAAGCTGAGCGGGATGATGCCGACGACGCAGGACATCGGGGCGGCTGCCGCGACGACCATGACGGCGATCTTCGGGGCGGTCAGCTCGCCCTTGAGCTCACCGGCCGTCTCGGTGATGGCGGGGGCTTTCGATGAAGTCATGTGGGTACTCCTGGGAGGGGTGGCCGTCAGGCCGGGTCGGATGCCGTGAGCACCTGGGCGATGAATCCGTCAGCACCGTGGCCCCGATCCACGGCGGTCTGGAGGTTGCTGACAGCGGCGGCCATGACGGTTCCCCGCTGGCCTGCGGCCTGCATGGTCGACTGCCACTGACGCATCGCGCCGAGGTAGATGTCGATGGTCGCCTCGCTGCTGGCGAACTCTTCCTTGGCGAGCTCGGACACGAGCTGGGTCGCCTGGGCGCGGAAGAGGTCGAACCAGTAGTCGAGCGAGACCTCGGGGCGCGACGGGTCGATGCCGCTCCCGCGCAGGAAGGCCAACGCCTCGCAGAAGGCCGCTAGGCCGGCGGTGTAGAAGGTGCCCGCAAGCGCGGCGTCGAGGACGCTCGCCGCACCCGGGTCCTCGCCGACGTACACGCTTCCGCCGGCGATGGCCCTCAGTGCCGACTCATGCTCGTCCCACACCGTCCGGTCGCCGGAGAAGTTGACGAGCGAGGCGGCTCCGCCGATGTCGGAGGGGTAGCACTGGATCGTGCCGTCGAGGTAGCGCCCGCCGTGGCTCTCGACGAGCTCGGCCGCCCGCGTGGCCAACGTTGGGGTCCCTGACATCAGGTTGATCACGGACTTGCCGCGCAGCGCGGGGAGATGATCCTCCAGGACTTCCAGCGCAGCGTCCAGGTCGACGAGCATGAGGATCACGGCGTCGCTGTCCGCCAGGGCGGATGCGACGTCGTCGTGCACAGTCACGCCAGCGTCGGCGAGCGCCTCTGCCCGAGCGGTCGTGCGGTTCCAGGCACCGGTCGACGCGGGCGCTGCCGCAAGGGCACGGGCCACCGCGGAGCCCATGAGGCCCGTGCCGAGGACTGAGTAGTTCATCTGTCCGCCTTCAATGCGAGAGGAGTGATGCAGGTCACCGAACACTCGTCCTCATCGCCGGTGAACGCCTATGCGGATCCGGATAAATCCGTCCGTGCGCCTTGGCGTCTTCCGCAGGAGGCGAAGGGTCAGGACGAACGCAGTCGGCGGTCCTCGTGCACGGGGAACCCGGCTCGGGTCTCGCCGATCAGGTCCAGGTCGATGTCGACCAGGAGGACCGCTTCGTCGGTGTCGAGCTCCGCGACCACCTCGCCGGTCGGCGACACCACCTGGCTGTGGCCGCCCATGGTTAGGCCTGCGTGTCGTCCGGCGGTGTTGCACTGCACGATCCACACCTGGTCCTCGACAGCGCGGGCGCGCCCGAGCAGCCGCCAGTGCTCGACGCGCGGAAGAGGCCAGGCAGCGGGTACGACGACGAGTCCGACACCGCGATCGAGCAAGGCCCGGAACAGCTCGGGGAAGCGGAGGTCGTAGCAGGTAGCTAGTCCGGCACGTACGTCGCCGCGCCCGATCTCGAGGTCGGCGACAGCGAGCTCAGTCCCGGCCTCGAGCAAGCGGGGTTCGCCGTCGCCGAACCCGAACCGGTGGATCTTGCGGTAGGTGGCGTGCAGCTCGCCGTCCGGCCCGATGAGGACGGAGGTGTTCCACAGCCCCCGGCCCTCTCCCCCGCGATCGGCACCGGGCGGAGCGCTCTCGATGATCGAGCCTCCGTGCAACCAGAAGCCGTGGCGGGCGGCCACGTCGCGCAGCCGTCGCACGATCGCGCCGTCGATCGGTTGTGCCTGGGCGGCCCACCGGTCGGACGCGAAGCCGCCGTGGGCCCACAGCTCGGGCAGCACGACGAGGTCGACGTCGGAGAGCTCCTCGAGCTGTGCCGTGACGCGGTCGACGCGCGACTCGAGGGTCTCGTCGTCGCCGTACGCGACCTGCACCAGGGCAAGCCGGACGAGGGAGGTCATGCAGTGGTCTCCGATCGGTGCGAGTGGATCGCCCGGTGGATCTTCTCGGGCGTCAGCGGAAGGTCGCGCAGCACGACGCCGAAGGGGACCAGCGCGTCGTTGACGGCGTTGAGCACGGCGGCGGGCGAGGCGATCAGCCCCGACTCCCCCATGCCCTTGACGCCGGAGGCGGTGTGCGACGACGGGGTCTCCAGGTGGTGGATCTCGAACGGCGGCGAGACGTCCATGGTCGGTAGGCCGTAGTCGAGGAAGGTCGTGGCGAGCAGCTGGCCCGACTCGTCGTACGCGAGCTCCTCGAAGACCGCGGCACCGATGCCCTGCACCACCCCGCCACGGATCTGACCTTCGACGATATTCGGGTTGATCACGGTGCCGCAGTCCTCGACGGAGAAGACCTTCTCGAACCGGATGAAGCCGGTGTCGGGATCGATTTCGACGATCATCGCGTGACCGCCGTTGCTGAACATCGGCCGCGCGGCGTCGTAGGCCAGCGTCGCCTCCAGCGTCGGGTCGAAGTCATCGGGCCACGAGGACATGTCGAAGTAGATCGAGGTGGCCACGTCCGCGATGGGAAGCGCGGAGTCGGGCGCACCGACCACGGACGCCTTGCCGTCGGCGAGCTCGATGTCGTCCACGGCGGCTTCGAGCAGGTTGGCAGCGACGATCCGCACCTTCTCGCGGATCACACCTGCAGCCCGCGCCACCGCGCCACCCGCGATCACCGCACCACGGCTGCCGACCGTTCCCGATCCGTAGGCGTGCGAAGTCGAGGTGGCCGTGTGGACCGTGACGTCCTCCACGGCGATGCCGAGCGTGTCGGCGGCCATCTGAGCCATCGTCGTGGCAAGGCCTTGGCCCTGCGCCGTGAGCCCGATCGTGACCGTCGCGGTGCCGTTCGGGTCCATCCGTACGGTCGCGGTGTCGTGGTAGACGTCGCGCAGGCCGTGCTTCTGGCTGGTCGCGGTGGACTCGCCGCTGCTCTCGACGAAGCAGCTGAGGCCGAGACCCAGGTATCGTCCCTCCGCACGCGCCTTCGCCTGGCGCTCGAGGAAGGCCGGGTAGCCGACCATCCGCTCGAGGCTGTCGATCGTCTCCAGCCAGCTGCCCTCGTCGTAGACGATGCCCTGCGCGTTGGTCCACGGGAAGTCGCGCACCACGTTGAGCCGGCGGAAGTCGAACGGGGACATTCCCAGGGCACGCGCCGCGTCGTCCGCGAGGCACTCCCGGGCGAGCGTGCCCGCCATGTAGCCGACGCCGCGGTAGGCACCGACCGGGGTCTTGTTGGTCGCGACCGCCTTGTAGGAGTACTCCGCGGCCGGTACGTCGTACATGCCGCTCGGTGTCATGACGGCGGCACACCAGGGCTCCACGGCCATCGACCACGGCGGCTGGTGGTACGCACCACCGTCACCGAGGGCATGCGTGCGCACCGCGGTGATCCGTCCTCCGCCGTCGAGCGCGTAGGAGATGTCGACGTACTGCTCGTGCGCGTGGGTCCCGGCCATGAGGTTCTCCCGACGGTCCTCGACCCACTTCACGGGCCGATCGACCTCGCGCGCGAGCAGCGGCAGAAGCATCTCCTCGACGTACACGTGCGCCTTCTGGCCGAAGCCACCGCCGGTGTCCGGCGTGATGACCTCGATGCCCTGCTCCGGAAAGCCCAGGTACGCCGTCAGGCAGTACCGCAGGTAGTGCGGCATCTGGGTCCCGGTCCAGACCTTCAGCTGCCGCGACGCCCAGTCGTAGGTCGCGATCACGCCGCGGGTCTCCATCGGGGCCGCCGACACCCGGCAGGTGTAGAACCGGCCCTGCACCACGGTCTCGGCGGCGTCGAACGCCCCGGCGACATCGCCGTGGGTGTCGCCTCCGGACAGGCCGACGTTGTCGGGGAGCTGGCCGTTGGCGACCGCCTCGACCGCGACTGCAGCGTCAGCCCTGACGACGGCCGGCAGCTCCTCGAAGCCCCACTCGACCCGCTCGGCGGCGTCCTCGGCGACGTACCTCGACTCGGCGACGACGACCGCGACGGGCTCTCCGACGTAGCACAGCTCGTCGTGCGCGAGCAGCGGCATCGTCGTCGGGTTGCACCCCTCGACGGCGAACTCGCCGACGAGGCCCTCGCTGTGCTGCAGCGCGTCGGCTCCGGTCCACGCGAGGAAGACCCCCGGTAGGTCGAGCGCGCCGGAGACATCGATGCTGGTGATCCGGGCATGTGCCACGGGCGAGCGGACGAAGGCGACGTGCAGCTCGCCGGGCAGGGTCACGTCGGCGAGGAACTGGCCGCGGCCGCTCAGCAGCCGCGGATCCTCCGAGCGCAGGACCCGGGTCCCGATCGACCGCGCGGCGACCTTCGGCGTCCGGAGGTGGTCGTAGGACTCCTTCATCGCTCGGTCCCTTCCTGCCCGGCGGCAGCTGCCTCTTCGACGGCTTCGATGATGGTCTGGTAGCCGGTGCAGCGGCATAGCGATCCCGACACGGTCTCGACGATCTCGTCGCGCGACGGGGTCGGGTTGGTCTCGAGCAGCGAGGTGGCCGACATCAGGAAGCCGGCCGTGCAGAACCCGCACTGCAAGCCGTGGTTGTTGCGGAAGGCTTGCTGGAGGGCGTTCAGCTCGGCACCGTCCGACAGGCTCTCGACGGTCCGGACCAGCCGACCCTCGGCCTGCACCGCGAGCATCAGGCACGAGCGGGCGGGCAGGTCGTCGACGAGCACCGTGCACGCACCGCACACGCCGTGTTCGCAACCGAGCTTGGTGCCGGTGAGAGCGGCGTCCTCCCGGATGAAGTCGGCGAGCGTTCGGCGGGGCTCGACCTTGCTGCGGTAGGTGCGACCATTGATGGACACTGCGATCGGGTGGAGGTCGTCGGGGGTCGTGGACACGTCAGGCTCCTTCGCTGAGATCGAGTACTGCGCGGCGCGTGAGCGTTCCGACGAGCGCACGCCGGAACGCCGCGCTGCCGTGGATGTCCGAGATCGGCTCGAGGCTCGAGGCGGCTGCCGCTTCTGCGGAGCGGGCCAGCTCCTCCCCCAGCTCGGCCCCCTCGAGGACCGCCTCGACCTCGGGCAACCGGGTCACGGTGCCGACCGCGCCACCCACGCTGACCCGGGGCCGGCTGACGGCGCCGCCCGCCACGTCAGCGGTCACGACCACGATGGCAAGGCCGTAGTCGCCGACCTTGCGGGCCGCCTCCTGGAAGGACCACCGGCGCTCCTCGCGTCGGATCCGTACGCCGACGAGGACCTCGTCCGCTTCCATCGATGAGGTGAACGGACCGGTGAAGAAGTCGTCGATGGCGATCGCCCGATGACCGTTGGAGCCCACCACGTCGACCGTGGCCTCCGTGGCGAGCAGCACGGTCGGCCACTCGGCGGACGGATCGGCATGGGCCGTGCTGCCGCCGAAGGTACCGCGCGACCGGATCTGCGGGTGGGCGATGTACCGGGCGGCGTACGGCAGGAGCGGCAACGCCCCGGCAAGGGCCTCCGACTCCTCGATCACCCGGTGCGTCACCCGCGCGCCGATCCGCACCTCGTCGTCGGCGACCTCGATCCGCCCGAGCCCGGGAACATCCTTGAGGTCGACCAGCACGCTGGGTCCGGCGAGCCGCATGGCCAGCAGTGGCATGAGGCTCTGGCCGCCTGCGATCACCTTCGCGTCCGGCTCGGCAGCAAGGACACTCACCACACCCTCGACACTCGTCGGAGCGACGTACCTGAACTTCGGTGGTTTCACGATCGTTCCTCTCCTGCGTCCGGCAGCCCGGGCACGTCCGGCTAGCGTCCTACGGATCGCGCCTTGGCTGATGCGTATCCAGCGGCGAACACGCTGATCAGGGCCGCGCCGACGGCCACCAGCGTGCCGCCCGCGGGGATCGCCTTGGCCCACGACATGCCGCCCGCGAGGGCGAGGACGTCGAGCACCTCGTCGTCGGCCGGGCGCGGTGCCGCGGCGGGGGTGATCGCCGGAGCAGCCGCGGCTGCCACAGCAGAGGCAGGTGCCGACGGGTGGACGGTGCCGGCCGCGGCGGGCGCGAGTCCCTCGGCGGCGACCATCTCCTGCAGACGCTGGGCGAACAGACCCATCAGCGCGCCGCTGACGTCAGCCAGAACCCCGCGCCCGAACTGGGCGACCTTGCCGGTGAGGGCAAGCTCGGTCTCGACGCTCACCCGGGTGCCGCTGCCGTTGGGGTGCAGCGTGGCGGTCACGGTGGCGGTGGCGTCGCCCTGTCCGCGGGCATCCTTGCCGCGGGCGAGCAGCACCGCCCGGCGGTTGTCGACGTCCAGCTCGGTGAACTGCGCGACCCCCTTGTACTGCGCCGTGATCGGACCCACCTTGATCTTGGCCTGGCCCAGGAAGTCATCGCCCTCGCGCGAGGTGATCGACGCGCCGGGAAGGCAGGGCGCGACCTTCTCCAGATCGGTCAGGAGGGTCCAGGTCTGCTCCGGCGGCAGTGCCACCTCGAACTCGTTCAGCAACTGCATCGTTGTGTCTCCTTCGATCTGCTCGTATGG
Organism: Nocardioides ultimimeridianus; assembly: GCF_054777895.1. Lineage (NCBI taxonomy): Bacteria > Bacillati > Actinomycetota > Actinomycetes > Propionibacteriales > Nocardioidaceae > Nocardioides > Nocardioides ultimimeridianus. The sequence goes on from NZ_BAAHAB010000006.1 coordinate 60,052, forward strand.
GAATCCTGGCACTGCCGGACGCCGGCGGAAGGCCCGCGACTCGGCCGATCACGCCGCGCAGGAGGCGCTACTGCAGCTGCGGCTGAGGCAGCCCGAACCGGTACTCCGGCGCACCCGGCGGGAAGGCTCCGCCGTGCTGGAGCACGGCCGCCATCGCCCGCACCTTGGTGAGATAGGCGTGGCCGATCTGGAGCTGACGGGGCTCCCAGGCTGCGAGCGCCGCGGCGACGTCGCCGCCGGTCGCCGCCAGGTTGTCCGCCAGGCCCCACGCGTCGGAGCACGCCTTCGCCGCACCGGCCGCGGCGTGGGGGCGCGGCGTGATCGCAGCGTCACCCATGAGGACCACGTCGTCGAAGACCATCCGGTCGATCGAGGCGTCCGAGACGATGGTCACGAACGGCTTCGACGCCGACCCGATCAGCTCGGCGAACGGGCCGTCGAGCTCCCGCGCCGCCCGTGCACGGAACTCCTCGAGGTTGTGCGGGGCGAGTGCCTCGTGGTGGACCGAGACCGGGCGACGCTCGCCGTCGGCCGCGGTCATGAGGTCGTCCAGGGCAGGGCCCTCCGCAACGTTCCAATACCACTGGAAGTTGAGACGGGCGTCCCCGGTGAGCCGGCCTTCGGCAGAGACTTGGGGGATCGGGTAGGCGATGATGTGGCTGTCGTCGAGGAGCCCGTAGCTGAAGGCGTCCTGGAAGAACTCCCACGTCTCGGCCGACACGTCGGCACGGTCGACCATGCCCCGCCAGGTGACATAGCCGGCGTACGTCGGCATCACGCCGAGGAGGGAAGCACGCGCGACGGAGCCGCCACCGTCCGAGCACACGAACAGGTCGGCCTCGACGACCTTTCCGTCCGCAAGCTCGGCGACCGTCCGGCCATCCTCCCGGCGAAGGCCGGACAATGCCTTGCCCAGGTGGTAGCGCTCGGTGCCGAACACATCCAGCAGCTGCCGGTACATCGCGTTGTACGCCGTGAAGCGCCACTCCGCGTCGACCTCACCGGCCAGCACGCTGGTCGACGCGTCGTAGTACCGCATCGACGAGCTCGGCACGCTGACGTCGTCCAGCGTTGCTCCGGCACGCTCGACGACATAGCGGACCAGCTCGGGTTGGACCACGATCCCGGTCCCGAACCCGGACAACAGCTGCGGCGTGCGCTCGTAGACGTCGACGTCGCAGCCGATGTCGCGCAGCAGGTTGGCTGCGGTGAGTCCGCCGATCGACCCGCCGATGACGGCTACCTTCGGCATGCTCATGGTCGTGGTGCTTCCCCTCGTCGTATGTCGGTCAGTTGGCCCGGAGCGGCAGGGCGATCGGGCGCAGCGGGGCGCCGCTGGCACCACGCAGCCGGATAGGCGCGGCGATCAGGCAGAACTCCTCGACACCGTCGCGCGACAGCTCCTCCAGGTTCGCCAGCTCGATCATCGGAACGCCCGCTTCGGCCAGGAAGTGGCAGTGCCCGGGCAGCCAGTTGTCCTCGTGCTGCGACGGACCGACCTCGACGCACTCCTGGTCGGCGGCGATGGCTGAGATGCCTTGACCGGTCAGCCAGTTCGCGGCCTCGAGGCTGAGTCCCGGAGGGTTGCCGAGCACCTTGGAACCGTCGGGCCAGTAGCGCATCCGTCCGGTCCGCACGAAGGCGACGTCGCCCGGCTCCAGAGTCAATCCCGCCGCGGCGAGGGCCTTCTGGCAGTCCTCCACGGTGATCGCGTAGCTGTCCGGGAGGCAGTCGACACCCATCACCTTCGCGACATCGAGCAGCACCCCCCGGGTGATGATCGGCGGGATGACCTCGGCGCCACCCTTGACCCAGCCGCGGCTACCGAGGTTCTCCTCGGCCTTGAAGTTGTTGTAGATCTGTCCGTCCACACCGAAGTGGTTCAGCGAATCGATGTGGGTCCCGGTGTGGGTGTACATGAAGATCACGTCGCCCGAGTAGCAGACGTGGCGGTTCACCGCATCGCCGACGCCGTTGAGGTTGTCGACCACCGTGCCCGCCGGGGTGTGGCTCATGTAGATCTGGTAGCTCGGGTCGCCCGCCGCCTGGAAGCTGGGCATGCCGACGAAGTAGTCGATGCTCAGGTCGTACGAGCGCGAGCCGTCGACCCGGGCCAGCACCGCCGCCGACTTCTCAGGGGTGAGGTGGTTGAGCGCGCCGAGCTCGTCGTCGGGCCCCCAGGGGCTCGTCGCGACCTTGATCCCGGCCTGCGCCCCCATCACTCGCCCTCGCGCACGAAGTCGACGACAGCTCGCTCGGCGAGCTGCGGCTTGAGCTTCGCGACGACCTCGAGGTGGAAGGAATCGACCGAGTAGCGCTGCAGGTCCTCCCACGAATCGAAGTCGTTGATGAGGACGCCGCTGAAGGGGGCGCCGTTGTCGCCCGGGTCGCCCTCGTGCGCGCCGAGCTCCCAGTACTTGATGTACGGGTACGGCTCGCGCAGCGTGTTCAGCAGCTCGATGACGTCATCGTTGCTGTGGCCCTCGGCCACCCGCCAGGAAAACACGTGTCGGATCATGGGCTTCTCCTTAAAGAACGCTGGACGACTCACGGGATTTCGTGTGGCGTCAGTCTCGGAGCGCTGGACATGAGGTGCCTCTTCATGCTCTGACAAGATCGCGACGCGGTTTGTCGGATTGGTGAGGGTCAGGCGCTCCTCCGGCGCGTCTACGTTGTGATGGTGACCACCGATCCGCGCCACGCTCCGCTGTTCGAGCCCCTCCAGGTCGGCCCGAAGACGTTCCGCAACCGCTTCTACGTTGCCCCGCACTGCTCGGGGCTCGGCGTCGAGTACCCGGGAGCGCAGGCCTACCTGCGCGGGATGCGGGCCGAGGGCGGCTGGGCTGCGGTCAACACCGAGTACTGCGCCGTGGACGCCGAGAGCGACGACGCGCCGTGGGTCCAGGCCCGGCTCATCGACCAGCGCGACGCGGCCAACCTTCGGCTCATGGTCGAGCGCGTGCACGAGTTCGACGCGCTCGCCGGCGTACAGCTGGTCTACATGGGACCCGACCACACCGGGTTCGTGACCCGCCTCCCCGCCGGCGGCCCATCACAGGTCACCAGCCCCATGTCCGGGCACTCCTGCTACGAGCTCGACAAGCGCGACATCCGCCGGATCCAGAAGTCGTACGTCGACGCGGCGATCCGGGCGCGCGACATCGGCTTCGACCTCGTCCAGGTCGCGGCTCGGGAAGGCTTCTCCCTGCCGCTGCAGTTCCTGTGGCGTTACTGGAACCACCGCACGGACGAGTACGGCGGTTCCATCGAGAACCGCGTCCGCTTCTGGCGCGAGACGATCGAGCAGGTCCGCGACGCGGTCGGGGACGACTGCGCGATCGTCGCCGGGTTCTGCCTCGACTCCTTCAACGACGAGTCGGAACGTGCGTTCAAGGTCAACGAGGACGGCATCGCCGTCGTCGAGCTGCTCGACGACCTGGTGGACCTGTGGGACATGCAGGTCGGTCACCTCGAGGACGACGTCAGCTCCTCGCGGTTCTTCGAGCCCTTCTGGCAGCGCAGCTACATCGAGCAAGTCCGTCCGTACGCCAAGAAGCCGATCGCCGCCGTCGGTCGCTTCACCGACCCGGAGCTGATGGCCCGCGCCGTCAAGGACGGGGTGATCGACATCATCGGTGCCGCCCGCCCGGCAATCGCCGATCCCTTCATCCCCCTCAAGATCAAGGAGGGACGCGGCGACGACATCCGCGAGTGCATCGGATGCAACATCTGCGTCTCCCGCTTCAACAACGGAGGCGGCCGCATCGTGTGCACCCAGAACGCGACCGTCGGCGAGGAGTACCGCCGCGGCTGGCACCCGGAGAGGTTCAACGCGTCCGAGGCGGCCGAGCGGCCCATCCTGATCGTCGGTGCCGGCCCGGCCGGCATGGAGTGCGCCCGCGTACTGGGCGAGCGCGGCTTCGAGAACGTCCACCTCGTCGAACGTGAGGCGGAGGTCGGCGGCCACGTCAACTGGGTCTCCCAGCTGCCCGGATTCCGCACCTGGCGCCGCGTCGTGGAGTACCGCGAGGCACAGCTCGCGAAGCTGTCGAAGGTCACCGTGCTGACCAACCACCCGATGGGCGTCGACGACATCCTCGAGTACGGCGCGCAGACGGTCATCCTGGCGACGGGCTCCGCCTGGGATCCCACGGGGACTAACCCCATCACGCACGTTCCGATCGACGGCGTCGCCGCGAACCCGGGGATGGTCTTCACCCCCGAGCAGGTCATGGTCGAGCGCGTGCAGCTGCCCGGCGACACGGTCGTCGTCTACGACTGCGACGGCTACTACATGGGGTCGAGCATCGCGGAGAAGCTCGCCAACGACGGCAAGTCGGTCACGCTGGTGTGCCCGGCGGACCAGGTCGGGTCCTACCTCTTCTTCACCGACGAGGGCGGCCACAACATGCACAGCCTGCTGCAGCTCGGCGTCGACATCGTGCCCAGCCACCTGGTCACGTCGATCGAACCGGGCAGGGTCAACGGTCATCACAGCTACCACTCCGGTCGTACGACGACGTGGGCCGCCGACTCCGTCGTGATGGTCACGCAGCGCCGCTCCCGCAACGACCTGTACGCCGACCTGACGAGCGACGCCGCGCGCCTCGCCGCCAACGACATCGAGCAGGTCTTCCGCATCGGCGACTGCGTCGAGCCGCGGGTGATCGCGGAGTCGGTATTCGAGGGACATCGGCTGGCACGCGAGATCGATGCGCCCGACCCGGCCGTCCCGCTCCCCTTCATCCGCGAGCAGCGGATCCTCGGCTGGCGCGAGGACGACTACGACGCCGAGCTGACCCACCGACACCTGCCCCTGACTCCGGTCTCGCGCACTTCCGCCACGCAGCCGGCACGTTGACCATGGCCGCCGACCCACGTGCGACGGCCGTTCGTCCCACCGACGTGCGCCGGCTGACCGGCACGCACGCCGAGCACCTGTCGTACTGGATGGTCGATGCCGTGGCATCCGAGGACGAGGTCCTCACGCGGCCGACGCTGGACAGGGACCTCAGTGCTGACGTGTGCGTCGTCGGCGGCGGCTTCACCGGCCTGTGGACGGCCATCGAGCTGAAGCGACGCGACCCTGGCACCGACGTCGTGCTGATCGAGGCCAACATCTGCGGCGCCGGTGCGAGCGGGGCGAATGCCGGGATCGCGATGAACCTGTGGCCCAAGCTCGGCGCCATGATGGCGGCCGGCGGGACCGACGAGGCCGTCGCCCTCGCGCACGCCTCGACGCGCGCCGTCCACTTCCTGATCGACTTCTGCGAGACCAACGGCATCGACGCGCAGGTGCGGCGGACAGGTTGGCTCTGGGCCTCGACGAACCGCACCCAGGACGGCGCGTGGGACGACGCGGTCCGGACCGCCTCGTCATACGACGGCTCGCCGTTCACGGTCCTCGATGCCACCACGGCCTCAGAACTCGCGGGCACGCAGGTCCGCGGCGGCGTGCTGGACAGCACCTGCGCGCACCTGCACCCGGGTCGCCTGGCGCGTGGCCTCGCGCGGGTGGCCGAAGGGCTCGGCGTCCGGATCCACGAGCGTACCCCGATGACCGGCATCCGGTACTCCACGGGCGATCCCGTCGTCACCACCCCCACCGGCTCGGTTCGCTCATCAAGCGTCGTCCTCGCCGTGAATGCGTGGGCGGCGAATTTCCGGCAGTTCCGTCGGCACCTGGTCATGACCGCCTCCGACAACCTGATCCTCAAGCCTGACCGGCCACTGGTGGACCGCGGCCTGGCCAGCGTGTCGGACGCGGGTCGGTTGCTCGACTACTGGCGGCCGCTCACGGACGGCAAGCTGTTGTTCGGAAAGGCCGGGCTGGGCCTCGGCTTCGGCGGACGCGGCGCGAGCACCCTGTACCAGCAGGCGCCGCGGGCAGGTCGGCTGCGGAGGCAGCTCCTCACTGCGCTGCCGGAGCTCTCCGGCGCACGGACCGTGTCGGCGTGGCGTGCGCCGGTCGAGTACTCCGTGTCGTCGCTGCCGTTCTTCGTCCCGCTCGCCGAGCATCCGCGCGTGTTCTGCGGCACCGGCTACTCCGGCGACGGGATCGGACCGTCGGTGCTCGGAGGGCGCGTGCTGGCAAGCCAGGTGATGGGGGTGCGCGACGAGCTGTCGACGTCATTCCTGACCAGGGAGCCGGCCGGGCGTGGGCTCCCGCCGGAGCCGTTCCGATTCCTCGGCGGCCAGGCCGTCAAGGCCGCCCTGCTCCGAGGCGACCGGCTGGCGGATGCGGCCCGCCCGATCGACCCGCTGACCCGGCTGGTGAGCCGGATCGACCCGACTTCGTTCGTCGGCTGAGGAGGACCGGAGGACAAATGAGCACAGAGGTGATCACCAACGACGAGGTCCTCGCCGCCGCACGACGCAGCTGGCTGGACGGCGAGATGTTCGGCATGGCCACCGTGGTCGGGACTCGCGGCTCGGCCCCCCGCCCGCTCGGCGCGCGGATGACGGTCGACCGCGACGGCGCGGCGCTCGGCTCGGTCTCCGGCGGCTGCGTGGAGGGTGCGGTGTACGAGCTCACGCAGGAGGTCATCGCCGACGGCACCCCCGTCCTGGAGAGCTACGGCTTCTCCGACGACGACGCGTTCGCGGTCGGGCTGACCTGCGGCGGCGAGCTCGATATCTTCGTCGAGCGTGTCGACGCACGCTCGTTCCCCCAGTTCGGCCTCTTCCTCGACGACATCACTGCCGACCGACCCGTCGCGGTCGCCACGGTCATCGCCCACCCCGACCCGGCGCGCGTCGGGATGCGGATGCTGGTGCGCCCGGGCGATCCGGCACTGGGTGAGCGCGGAACACTGGGGAGCGACCACACCGACCGGGCGGCGTACGACGACGCGCTCGGCCTCCTCGCTGCCGGTGAGAACGCCGTGCTCACCTACGGCCCCGACGGCGAACGACTCGGCTCGGGCATGCAGGTCTTCGTCGATTCGCACGCACCGCGGGCGCGGATGCTGGTCTTCGGAGCTATCGACTTCGCCTCTGCCGTGTGCTCACTCGGGAGCTTCCTCGGCTACGAGGTCACCGTGTGCGACGCTCGGCCCGTCTTCGCGACCCGGCGGCGTTTCCCGGCCGCGGACCACCTGGTGGTCGAGTGGCCCCACCGCTACCTGGCGGCCGAACGCGACGCCGGACGCATCGACGAGAGGACCGCGATCGTGGTCCTCACCCACGACGCGAAATTCGACGTGCCGCTGCTCGAGGTCGCCCTGCGTCTCCCAGCCGCGTACATCGGCGCGATGGGGTCACGCCGTACCCACGAGGACCGGCTGTCCCGCCTCGCGGCGGTCGGCGTCACCCCGCATGAGATCGCGCGCATGCACAGTCCCATCGGGCTCGATCTCGGCGGCCGGACCCCCGAGGAGACGGCCCTCAGCATCGCCGCGGAGATCACCGCCCACCGCTGGGGCGGGTCCGGCAACTCTCTGAACCGGACGCGCGGTGCGATCCACCAGCCGGCCGGTCACCGCGCGGTCGTGTCATGACTGAGGACGTGCCCTCCATCGTCGAACGCCTCGCCGGCACCGGCTACCTCTGTGACACCAACCTGGCGACCACCACGTTCCTGGCGATCCGGATGGGGCGGCCGCTCCTGCTGGAGGGCGAGCCGGGTACCGGGAAGACGGCCCTGGCCGAAGCGCTGGGCGTCGCCCTGGGCCGCCGGGTGGTCAGGCTGCAGTGCTACGAGGGCATCGATGCGAGCCAGGCCCTCTACGACTGGAACTTCCCTCGCCAAATCCTGCACCTCAGGGCGTTGGAGGCCGCCGGATCCCGCATCGGCGACACGGGCTCGCCGGAGCAGCTCGAGCACAGCCTGTACGACGAGCGCTTCCTGCTCGACCGTCCAGTGCTGCAGGCGTTGCGCGGCGAGCCCGCCGTGCTCCTCATCGACGAGATCGACCGGGCCGACGACGAGTTCGAGGCCTTCCTGCTCGAGGTCCTCGCAACTGAGCGGATCACCATCCCGGAGCTGGGCACGATCCGAGCGACGACGCCTCCCCTCGTGGTCCTCACCTCGAACCGGACCCGTGAACTCCACGACGCCCTGAAGCGCCGCTGTCTCTACCACTGGATCGACCACCCCGGCCTGGATCAGGAGGTCGCGATCCTGCGATCACGGGCACCCGAGGTCTCCGAGCGGCTCGCACGCGCGGTGGCCGAGGTCGTGCACGCGCTGCGGCGGGAGGCCAACCTGCTCAAGCCGCCGGGCGTCGCCGAGTCGCTGGACTGGGCTCGCGCCCTGCACCGCCTGGGCGCAGTGGAGCTGGACCTGGTGTCGGCGACCGCCGCGATCGGAGCCCTGGTCAAGCACCGGGAGGACACCGACGAGGTCCGCGCGAGGCTCGCCGGCCTGTTGAGCGACTGACCGTGGTGGCCCCGGACCGTGATGCCGACGAGATCCTGGTCGGGTTCACCCACGCGCTCAGGGCCGCGGGGCTCGCGGTCGGCTCCGCCCGCTCGCGGGTGTTCCTCGAGGCCGCCGAGATGCTGGGACCGACGCCCGACGGGCTGCGCGGAGCCGGTCGCGCGACCCTGTGCTCCGGTCCCGGCGACCTCGAGATCCACGACGCTGTGTTCGACCTGTACTTCAACGGCGACCTGACCCTGTCCCCCGGCCCGCGCCTACCTCCGACTGAGGTCGAGCCCTCGCCGTTCGCCGCGTCGGACACCCCTGACGTCCACGCCGACGACGCGCCCGGTTCGCCCGTCACCGTCACCGCCAGTCGGACCGAGGTCCTCCGCACCCGCGACCTCGGCGAGCTGGCCGCCTCGGAGAAGCACCGGGTCGACGAGCTGATCAGCCGACTCGTGCCGCGTTCCGCCCTTCGGCGTACCGCCCGCCGGGAGCGGCATCGCCACGGCGAGCTGGACGCCGACCGGACGCTGAGAGCCATGCTCCGCCGGTTCGGCGAGCCGAGCGCGATCGAGCACCGCCGCGCGACCCGACGACCGCGTCGGATCGTCCTGGTCGTGGACATCTCCGGCTCGATGACCCCGTACGCCGACGCGACCCTGCGCCTGGCCCACCGGATGACGCAGGCACTCCCCGGGCCGGTCGAGACGTTCGCGGTCGGCACGCGGGCAACATCGCTGACCCGGCAGCTGCGCACGCGGTCGACCGATCGGGCGCTGAGCGCCGTGGCGAGCGCCATCCCGGACTGGTCCGGCGGGACCCGTCTCGGCGACAACCTGCGGGCACTCCTGCGCGATCGTGTCGTTCGTCAGGCGGTCCGTGGCTCCGTCGTCGTGATCTTCAGCGACGGATGGGAGGCGGGAGACGTGACGCTGCTCGGCGACCAGGTCCGTCGGCTCCACCTGCTCGCCCACCGGACCGTGTGGGTCAACCCGCACCGCGGCAAGGTCGGCTATCGGCCCGTGCAGCGAGGGGTTCTGGCGATCCGTCCCCACGTCGACCACTTCGTCGCAGGACACTCCGTCGCGGCTTTTGCCGACCTTCTCGACCTCGTCGCCGAGGTGTGAGGCGGTCAGTCCCGGTCGCGAAGCGGGGCGAGCGCGGCGGTGAGGCGCGACACCTCGTCCAGCATGGCCTTGGCGGCACCGTCCAGTCCGTCGTCCGGGACGAACGCGTCGTGCTCGATCCGGGACGCGAAGCTCGGGATCGACACGGCCTCGACCGCAGGAACCATGCGTAGTGCCGCGAGCACCGGCTTCAGCGATGCGACGGACCGCAGGCCCCCCGACACGCCGCCGTAGGACACCAGCCCGACCGGCTTGTCGGCCCACTCGACGAACAGGAAGTCGAGGGCGTTCTTCAGCGAGGCAGGGAACGAGTGGTTGTACTCGGGAGTCACGATCACGAAGGCGTCGGCACGGGCCACCGTGCTGCTCCAGGCCCGGGTGTGGTCCTGGGTGTAGCGCTGCATGCTGGGGTGGTGGGGCTCGTCGAGGAGGGGGAGACCGACCTCCGCGAGATCGACGAGCTCGACCTCGAACCCGGCATGGGCCTGGGCAACGTCGGCGATCCAGTGCGCGACAGCGTCCCCGCGGCGGCCGGGGCGGGTGCTGGCGACGATGATCTGGAGAACGGGCAGGGTCATGACAGCTCCTTGTCGACGGAGCGGGCGGATCCCGCTCCGGGGGTGAGGGTCCAGCCACGGGCGCGTGCCAGGACTGGGGTGCGTGGATCGGTCAGCGCGTGATCGGCGCAGAGAGTGGCGAGGTACTCGACCTGGACGGCCCACGGACGTCGATCGACGACCACCGCCGACAGCGCGACAGCGGCGTCCTCGGGTGCGGTGCGCAGCGCGTTCCACGCGATCTCGAGGTCGTCGTACCCGATGGCTGCGCCGGCGGTGCCGAACTCGGACTCGACGACCTCGTTCCGGAGGCGGTCGAAGGCGCGCAGCACGTCGGCACCGGTCAGCGGGGCTGCCGAGGCGCGGACGAGGGTGGTGGTCACCCCGGTGGACGTCGGTGCGGTCGTGGTGGTCACGGGTACAGCCCTCTCGCTCGGTGTGCTTCGGCCACGGTCTCGACGGCGATCGACGTCGCTGCCGTTCGCAGGGTCAGGCCGTGCTGGACGGCGTGGTCCCGGACCCGGTGCCACGCCAGCACCATCCGCTCCTCGAGTCGCTGCTCGACCTCCCGGACCGACCACCAGTACGTCTGGTTGGCCTGCGCCCACTCGAAATAGGAAACGACGACCCCACCCGCGTTGGCGAGGATGTCCGGAACGACGACGACACCCGACGCGGCCAGGATCTCGTCGGCGGCCGCGGTGACAGGTCCGTTCGCGCCCTCGACGACGATCCCGGCCCGAACGCGCCGCGCGTTGTCGGCGTGGATCACGCTCTCGACAGCGGCCGGTACCAGCACCGTGACCTCGAGCTCGAGGAGCTCCTCCTTGCAGGCGAGCTGGTCGGCGCCGGGGAACCCGGCGACCGAGCCGGTCTCGTCGACGTACCGCTCGAGCCCGGGGACGTCGAGCCCGCCGGCGGCGTGGACCGCGGCGTACTGGTCGCTGACTGCGACGACCCTGACCCCCCTCTCGTGGAGGATGTGTGCGACGCCACGACCGACCTTGCCGAAGCCCTGGACCGCGACCGACGCGTCCGCCACGACCAGGGACTGGTCCGCGAGCGCGCATACCGCGACGTGGACGACCCCCAGCGACGTCGCCATCGCCCTGCCGAGGGATCCGCCGAGGCTCAGCGGCTTGCCCGTCACCACACCGAGCACCGTCTGTCCCCGCGCCACCGAGTAGGTGTCCATCAGCCACGCCATCGTCTGCTCGTCGGTCCCGATGTCAGGGGCCGGGATGTCGATCTCCGGGCCGATGAACGTGGCGATCTCGCTCGTGTAGCGACGTGTGACCCGCTCGAGCTCGGCGAGGCTGTAGCGCCTCGGATCGATCGCGACGCCGCCCTTGGCACCGCCGTAGGGCACGTCGAGAAGCGCGCACTTCCATGTCATCCACATCGCGAGAGCACGCACCTCGTCGAGGTCGACCGACGGGCTGAACCTGAGGCCGCCCTTGGCCGGCCCACGCGACAGGTTGTGCTGGACCCGGTGACCGGTGAGCACCTCGATCGAACCGTCGTCACGGCGCAGCGGGATGCTGACCGTCATCTCGCGGCGCGCGACGGCAAGCATCTGGTAGACGCTGTCGTCGTACCCGAGCAGATCGACCGCTGCCCGTAGCTGTAGCCGGGCATCGTGCAGGGGCGTCGCCGTCGTGGCCTCGCCGCGCTCCACCGCCAGCGTCATCGTCAGGCTCCCGGGGTCGTGTAGTCGAAGAACCCGCGTCCGGTCTTGCGTCCGAGCTGCTGTGCCTTGACCATCCGCAACAACAGCGCCGGCGGCGCGAAGTGCAGCTCCTTGAACTCCTCGTACATCGACTCCGCGATGGCGGCCGTCGTGTCGAGCCCGATCAGGTCCGCGAGCTCCAACGGGCCCATCGGGTGGGCACACCCCAGCCGCATGCCCGCGTCGATGTCGTTGGCGGAGGCGAAGCCGGACTCGAGCATCCGGACCGCCGACAGCAGGTACGGGATCAGCAGCGCGTTGACGACGAAACCAGCGCGATCCTGCGAGGTGATCACCTGCTTGCCGAGCGCCGAGGTCACGAAGTCGGTCGCGATCTCGACCGTCTGCGGCGAGGTCTTGAGAGAGGTGACGATCTCGACCAACGGCAAGACAGGCACCGGGTTGAAGAAGTGGATCCCGACCACCCTGTCAGCCCGGCCGGTCGACATGGCGAGGTTGATGATCGGGATCGAGGAGGTGTTGGAGGCGAGGATCGCATCCGGACCGACGATCGAGTCCAGCTGCGAGAACAGCGCGCTCTTCGCGGCCGGGTCCTCGACGACCGCCTCGACGACGAGGTCGCGGTCGTGCAGGTCGGCCAGGTTGCTGGTGAACCGGAGGTGTCCCAAGGCCCGTTCGTGCACCTCGTCGGTCAGCTTGCCCTTGCGCAACGCACGCGCCAGGGAGCCGGTGATCCTCGCCCGCGCCTGGTCGACCCGCGCGTCGTCGGTCTCGCACACGAGCACGTCGAGGCTCGCGCGGGCACACACCTCGGCGATGCCTGATCCCATCTGGCCGGCACCGACGACGGCGATCTTGCGGAGGGAGTTCATGGTCCTGTCCTGGTGGTGGAGGGTGGAGATCCGCCGGCCGCGGCGGGAGTTTGCCAACGAGTGCGCCGCGGCCGGCGGAGCAAAGGGGCGGTCAGCGGAAGGCGGGCTGACCGGTCATGGCCTGACCGACCACGAGGGTGTGCATCTCGACGGTCCCCTCATAGGTGAGGACCGACTCGAGGTTGTTGGCGTGCCGGATGACCGGGTACTCCAACGAGATGCCGTTGGCTCCGAGGACGGTGCGGGCGGTGCGGCAGATCTCGATCGCCGCGCGGACGTTGTTGAGCTTGCCGAGCGAGACCTGCTCGGGCCGCAGCCGACCGGCGTCCTTGCGGCGACCGAGGTGCAGCGCGAGGAGAACACCCTTGGTGTACTCCAGGTTCATCTCGACCAGCTTCTGCTGGGTCAGCTGGAAGGCGGAGATCGGCTTGTCGAACTGGACGCGGTTGTTGGCGTAGTGGAGCGCCACCTCCAACGAGGAACGAGCAGCGCCCATCGCCCCCCAGACGATGCCGTAGCGGGCCTCGTTGAGGCAGGACAGCGGGCCCTTGAGGCCGCGCACCTCGGGGAAGGCCGCCGAGGAGGGCAGCCGGACGCCGTCGAGAACGATCTCACCGGTGACCGAGGCGCGCAACGACTGCTTGTGCTTGATCTCCGGGGCGCTGAAACCGGGGGTCCCGGCCGGCACCACGAAGCCCCGCACGCCCTCATCGGTCTGCGCCCACACGACGGCGACATCGGCGACCGAGGAGTTGGTGATCCACATCTTCCGCCCGTCCAGCACCCAATCGGATCCGTCGCGGCGGGCCCGGGTCCGCATGCTGCCCGGGTCAGAGCCGGCGTCGGGCTCGGTCAGGCCGAAGCAGCCGATGGCGTCGCCCGCTGCCATCCGCGGCAGCCACTCGCTCTTCTGCTCCTCGCTCCCCCAGCGGTGGATAGCGAACATCGCGAGTGAGCCCTGCACCGACACCAGCGAACGGATGCCGGAGTCGCTGGCCTCGAGCTCGAGGCAGGCGAGGCCGTAGTCGGTAGCCGACATACCCGCGCAGCCGTAGCCCTCCAGGTGCATGCCCAGCAGCCCGATCGAGCCGAGCTCCTTGGCCAGTCCGCGGATGTCGTCGATGGTGCCGCGCTCGAACCAGTCAGCGACGTAAGGGTCGATCCGGTCCGCACACAGCTGGCGGACCGTGGCTCGTACTGCCTTCTCGTCCTCGCTGAGCAGGTCGTCGATCCCGATCGGGTCGAGCGGCTCGAAGGGCGGGAGGGTGGTCGGGTGGCTCATCGTGGGTTCTCCTGGTCGTCCTGAGGGCTGCTCAACATGGTTCGTACGACGTCGTTGTGCTCGCCCAGACCGGGCGGAGCGGTGTAGGCGGTCACCGGGGTGGCCGAGAAGGTCAAGGGGCTGCGGACCTGCCGCGCCCGGCCTTCGCCGACATCGATCGTGGGCTCGAGACCGAGCTGTTCGGCGAGTGCGAAGCCGTCCGCGACAGTGCCGACCCGGCCGACCGGGAGCCCGGTGCCCGCGAGCCGCTCGACCCAGGTGTCGACCGTGTCGGCGGCGAGCACATCCTCGAGCAGCCTGACGAGCGCAGCGCGGTGCGCGACGCGGTCGCTGTTCGAGGCGAACCGTGGATCGTCGGCGAGCTCCGGGTGACCGACCGCCGAGGCGAGCCGGGCGAACTGCCCGTCGTTGCCGCAACACACGGCCACGTGACCGTCCTTGGCGCGCAACGTCTCGTAGGGCGCGATCGAGGGATGCCGGTTGCCCATCGCGGTGGGCGTCACGCCGGTCGTGAGGTACGCCGATGCCTGGTTGGCCAGGGATCCGAGCAGGCTCGAGAGCAGGTTGACCTCGACGTGTTGTCCGATGCCCTGGGGGTCCTCGGTCCGGGCCCGCAGAGCGGCGAGGATCGCGACGACGGCGTCCTTGGAGGTGAGCACGTCTACGAGCGCCACGCCGGCCTTGGTCGGCTCGTCCGGTTGACCGGTGATGCTCATCAGGCCGCCGACGGCCTGCACCAGGAAGTCGTAGCCGGCCAGGTCGGCGCCCTGCCTGCTGCCGAAGCCGGTGATGGAGGCGTAGACGACGCCGGGGTTGCGGGCCGCGACGGCGTCGTACCCGAGGCCGTGGCGGTCCAGCGCGCGCGCCTTGAAGTTCTCGATGAGGATGTCGCACCGGGTCGCGAGCTCGTGGGCCACCGCGAGATCATCGGGATCGGAGAGGTCGAGCTCGACCGACTTCTTGGACCGGTTCGCGCACTCGAAGTACGAGCTGGAGCCGCCCGTCGGCGTCTCGGTCCACGGCGGACCCCAGTGCCGGGTGTCGTCCCCGACACCGGGACGCTCGACCTTGATCACCTCGGCTCCGAGGTCGGCCAGCGTCGCGGCAGCGAGCGGACCGGCCAGCACCCGGCTGAAATCCGCGACCAGCAGGCCCTCGAGCGGGAGGCTCATGGCCGGCGGCCGTTCACCCGCCGTCGCACAGACCACGGGTTGGCGGCCTGCGCCTCTGGCGGCAGCCAGCCGTCGTGAGTGGACTGGTAGGCCACCGGCCGGACGAAGCGGCCCAGAGCGGCCGCCCCGACCGACGTGGTCGCCGGGGCGGATGTCGAAGGCCAGGGCCCGCCGTGCTGCTGCGCCCAGGTGAACGCGACGCCGGTCGGCCACTCGTCGACCGCGACCCGACCGACCTTGCCGCTGAGCAGGCCGACGACCCGTGCGCCCTGGTCGTCCTCGGCGCCGCCGGTGAAGACGCTGGCGGCGAGCGAGGACTGCACGCTGCCCACCGCGTGGGCGAGCTCCGCCTCACCGTCGTACTCACACACCAGGACCACAGCCCCGAAGGTCTCCTCCAGGAGCCGGCTACCGGGAACAAGCGCAGACACAGGTGCGGCGAGGACCGCCGCCGGCGCCGTCCACCCCTCGAGCCCCGCAGGCATCTCGCCCACGAGCTCGGCGCCAGCAGCGACCATGGCCGCGATGCCGCCGGACACTCCCTTCGCGATCGCCTCGGTGAGCATGACGGGTGCCGGGGCGGCGTCGTGCAATGCGCGGGCGACCGCCTCGGCGGCACCGGATCCGGCCGGCGCGAGCATCAGGCCGGGCTTGGTGCAGAACTGTCCGCTGCCCAGCGTGAAGGAGCCGACGAAGCCCTTCGCGACAGCCTCCATGTCGTCGGCTCCGGCGCTGGTCACGACGACGGGGTTGACGGTGCCCATCTCGGCGTAGACCGGGATGACGAGCTCACGCTCGTTGGCGATCCGCCACAGCGCCAGGCCCCCGGCCTGCGACCCGGTGAACCCGACGGCGGTGATCTGCGGCGCCTTCACCAGGTCCACGCCGGTCTGGTGACCGCTGACGACGGCGTAGGTGCCGCGCGGTGCCCCGGCTGAGGCGAGCGCCTCGCCGGCGATCTCGGCCTGGCGGATCGAGAGACCCACGTGGGCGGGATGGGCCTTCGCGACGACGGGGCACCCCGCGGCGAGAGCGGCAGCGGTGTCGTTGCCGAGCACGCTGAACGCGAACGGGAAGTTGCTCGCGCCGAAGACCGCGACCGGGCCGAGCGGCCGGTTGACCCGGACCAGGCCGGGCGTCGTCGCCGTGGGCTCATCGACGGTGACGTCGAGGTAGGAACCCTCCGCGGCGACATCGGCGTAGAAGCGCAGCTGCCCGGCGGCCCGCGTCACCTCGCCGGTCAACCGCTCGCGACCGAGCGCGGTCTCCCGATCGGCAAGTCGGGCGAGCTCGTCACGGTGCAGCTCGAGCGCGTCGGCGACGGCGTACCACCAGGTACGACGTACGGCAGGGCTGGTCGCCGCGAGCGGAGCGGCCGCGTCGGCGGCCGCCGCGAGCACGGACGCCAGCTGGGTAGTGCTCGTGTCCGCCACCGTGGCGACGACCGCGCCCGTGCGCGGGTCGAACGACGTGGCACTCACCTGGCGCTCCTCACGGCGTCCTCGAGCACTCCGACAGCCTCGTCGAGCAGATCCATCGGGATGACCAGCGGCGGCAGCAACCGGATGACGTTGCCGAAGGTGCCGCACACCAGGGTCAGGACGCCCTCGCGGTGGCAGTGCTCGACGATCGCCTTCGCGATCTCCGGGGCCGGGTCCGTGGTGCCCGGGCGCACGAACTCCAGGGCGAGCATCGCGCCCCGACCACGGACGTCTCCCACCACCGAGTCCGGGCCGAGAAGCGCCTGCAGGCGCGGGAGCACCCGCTTCTCGATCTCCCGGGCCCGGTCGACCAGGCCCTCGGTCTCGATGGCCTCGATGGCGCCGAGGGCAGCGGCACAGGCCACGGGGTTGCCGGCGTACGTCCCGCCGAGCCCGCCGGGCGCGACCGCGTCCATGATCTCGGCGCGACCGGTGACGGCTGCGAGTGGCATGCCGCCCGCGAGTGCCTTGGCGGTCGTGATCAGGTCTGGTACGACGCCCTCGTGCTCGCACGCGAACATGGCGCCCGTTCGAGCCAGGCCGGTCTGGATCTCGTCGGCGACGAAGACGATGCCGCTGTCGTTCGCGAACTCCTGCACGGCCTTGAGATAGCCGGCCGGCGGGACGATGAAGCCACCCTCGCCCTGGATCGGCTCGGCCACGATCGCGGCGACGTTGGTGACCCCGATCTGGGTCGTGATGATCTCCTTCAACGCGGCGAATGCCTCAGCGCCTGCGTTCTCCGGGCCGGTCGCCCAGCGGTAGGGGTACGGCGACGGCACGCGGTAGACCTCGGGCGCGAACGGCCCGAAGCCCTCCTTGTAGGGAACGTTCTTCGCCGTCATCGACATCGTCAGCAGCGTGCGGCCGTGGTAGGCGTGCCCGAGCACCACGACCGCCGGACGGCCGGTGGCCGTGCGAGCGATCTTGATGGCGTTCTCGACCGCCTCCGACCCGGTGCTGAACAGCGCCGTCTTCTTGGCGTGGTCGCCCGGTGTCAACCGGTTCAGCGCCGCGGCGACGTCGACGAAGCCGTCGTACTCGGTGACCAGGAAGCAGGTGTGCGTGAACCGCTCCGCCTGCTCGGTGATCCGACGCGTGACCGCAGGGTGCGCAGCGCCCACGCTGGTGACGGCAATGCCGGACGCCATGTCGATGATGTGGTTGCCGTCGACGTCGACGAGCACGCCACCGCCAGCGCGCTCGATGAAGACCGGCATCGTGGTGCCGAGCCCGTTGGCCAGCTCGGTACGTCGCTGCTCCTGGAGCTTCTGCGACGCTGGGCCGGGAATGGCCGTCGCCAGGATGCGGCGCTGCTCGGGCAACGACATGTGCCTACCTCCATCAGGTTGTGATGGGACGAGGCTAGGAACGACGCTCCCCAACGTCTTTAGACGAATCCGACCAAATTGGCCGCTTGTTCAACGGAATGTTCAGTGCCTCCGCGCAGCCGACCGCCGCCCGGCACGACGACGGCCCTGCCACCGCCCGGGACAGGCGATGGCAGGGCCGAGAGGAGGCCTTGGATCAGACGGGCAGCTTGCGCGGCCCGCCGGTCGCGTCGAGTGCCAGACGCTCCTCGTCGAGCGGCTCGTCCTCAGCGAAACGCCCACGGGTCGTCGCGCGCACGACGACGCCCGCGACCAGCCAGAACAGGCCGACGAGGACCGCGGCCCGGTAGGGGCTCGGCGGGAGCGGGAAGAACTGGGCTTTGATGGAGATGCCGATGATCAGGAACACCAGGACGGGCGCGACGATGCTCGTCACGTAGCTGGCCTTCGTTCGCAGGCCGACCACCGCACCGGCCAGCGCGACGATCGGGTAGACGAGCGCGATGAGCACGGCATCGACCGTGTACATCCAGCTGAACGAGGTGAGACCGCCCTCCGCGCTGCCACCCTTCCAGAGGTAGCTGGCGACATAGCCGAGCACGCAGATGACGGCGATCGCGCCGAGCGCAACGTGCGGCGTCTTGTGCTCCCGATGCGTGCGACCCACGACGGCCGGCAGGTGGCCGTCGCGCCCCCACTCGAAGATGAGCCGGGCGAGGTAGTTGGTGAACGCGAGAGCACCCGTGATGCCGGCGATGGCGACGATCGCCAGCAGGAACGAGCCGTACCAGGACACGAAGTAGGTGTCGGAGAGCTCGCCCACGACGTCGGCCCCGAGCAGTCCCCAGCCCGACGTACCAGCGGTGCCGAGGCCGCTCGTCACGGCCAGCGAGGTCAGCAGGTAGAAGGCGACGACCAGCGCCATCGTGCCCATGATGGCCCGCGGGACCGTACGACGGGCGTCGTGTGCCTCTTCGGCCATGAACACCGCGCCCTCCGAGCCGGCGAGGCAGGTGACCGCGAGACCGACGGCAAGCAGCAACGTCTGGACCGAGACGCCGTGCAGCGAGAACGGGTTGAGCGAGGACCACGCGATGCCGTCCTTGCCACCCTGCGCGAGGACGACCAGGTCGAGCAGCACGATCGACGCGATGCCGAGCGCGGTGAGGACGAGCAGCAGCCGCGCCGAGATCTGCACTCCGAAGTAGGCCGCCATCATGACGAGAGGGGTGAGCACGATCGCCCACGGCACCCACGACGAGGACAGCCAGTGCTGGCTCGGCGCGACCGAGGCGAAGAAGTTCTGGGTCAGGAACGCCGACGAGATGAAGGTGGCCGGCGCGACGACCATGCCGATGCCCAGGTACAGCCAACCCACCAGGTAACCGACATCGCGACCGAGGCCCTTGCGCGCGAAGCTGTAGAGGCCGCCGGCCGCGGATACGTGCCGGGACAGTCCCGCCATCACCAGACCGAAGGCGAACATCCCCACCGCCGCGATCACGAACGCCGCAGGGGTGGCCCCGCCGGCGATGCCCGCCACCACCGACCCGGTCAGCAGGATGGAGTACTCCGGGGCGACTCCACCCGCAGCGATGGCCACGAGTCCCGGTACGCCGAGGGCGCCCGCCTTCAGCTGTTCTTCCGCCTTGTCGGTGGTGCTCACGCCAGCTCCATTTCGCTCTGTGCCGTTCCATCCCCGGCATCTCGACGACGCTTCGGATGGCGATGTGAGACGGGACACTAAGTCTGCGGCCACTGGGCTGCTTATGCGCAATACGACAAATGTCGCGAGCCGGATGCGCGTCAATCCACAACACGACGACCGAGGGTCGAGCACGACAGGATCGAGCCGAACGCCGGTGAGGATCAGATGGCGTCGTTGCTCAGGTCGAGCGAGATGATCGGATCCTCCGCGTGATCCTCGCCCCCGCTGAGCGCCGAGAGGATGTCGGCGAGGCGCAGCGCGACGGCGATCTCGTCGCGTCGAGCGTTGATCGACACTCCCAGGCGCTGCTCGATCGAGCGCAACCGGTAAGCGATCGTGCGCTCGTGCACGTGGATCTCGTTCGCCGCCGCGGCCGCGTTCTGCCCCGTCTTGAAGTAGGCCCGCAATGTCTCCCGGAGACGATCGTTGCGCGCGTCCTCCTCGTCGATGCCACGGAGCTCGCGAGCCACGAAGTCCTGCATCGCCTGACGGTCCCGCAGCACGAGTGCCTCGAGCGAGACCTCGTCGTACCGCACCACCTCGCGCGGCCGGATGCGATTGACCCGGTAGGCCTGCCATGCCTCGCGATGGCTGAGCCGGAAGCCTTCGAGCCCCGGAGCCACCTCGCCCAACGACAGGTACGTCTCGGGCAGCGCCTTGAAGCTCGCACCGCCCTCCTCGACGCGTCGCGCGAGGTTCGATCCACCCAGCCAGCCGAGGACCGTGCCGGACGTGCCGCTGACCGTGAGGTGCCGTGCCTCGAGCGCCTGCGCGATCGTGCGGATGTTCGCCTCCGGAGACCGGCCCCAGGCGACGACGGCGAGGTGCTCGGTGCGCAGGTTGTAGCCGAGCTGATCAGCGTCGGTCGGGACGCCGCGCAGGAGGTCGCTCACGATGGCGCGCCGGCGGCGGTCCTGGCTGCGGAAGAAGTAGGCGTTGTGCTCGGCCTGGTAGGTGCTGACCACTCCTTCGGTCACCCTGTCGTTCCACGCGTAGTGGAAGTCGGAGGCCTGACGTAGGACGGCGATCCGGCGGGTGTCGTCCGGGACGAGGCGCATGGCCTCCTCGAGGATCGCGTTCCACACGATCGCCTGGCCGATGCGATAGGTCTTCAGCAGCGCGTGCAGATCGATACCCGCCTGTGCGACCACGCGCGCCTCCTGCAGTGCGGCGTCCGAGGCACGGTCAGGAAGACGTCGGCCCTCGGCCAGACCGTCCACGATGCTGGTGAGTGCCGAGACGATGCTGGGGCGCTCGGACTCGGAGAGGACGGGATCGTCCTTGCCGTGCGACTCGGGCACCTGCTCGCCGACCTCGCGCTCGATCTCGCGGACCAGGTCCGGGATACGGCGGCGGACGCCTTCAGCGACCGCTCTGAGGTCCTGCTCGATCGACACGAAGCCACTGTATTCCGAGTTCCGTCCCGCTGCTGGCTGCTCGGTCAGGACACGACCGCCAGATCGAGGAGACGCTCGGCCCACGCCTCGTCGTACCCGTCGAACCGCAGGAACCCCTCGCCCGGCGGTGCCGTCCAGTGGTAGGTCACGCCGGGGTTGTGCTCGGAGTATCTGTCGCCCAACAAGAGCTGGGGGCTGCCCTGGATGGGAAACTCCTTCG
The DNA here is from genome assembly GCF_054777895.1 of Nocardioides ultimimeridianus. Taxonomy (NCBI): domain Bacteria; kingdom Bacillati; phylum Actinomycetota; class Actinomycetes; order Propionibacteriales; family Nocardioidaceae; genus Nocardioides; species Nocardioides ultimimeridianus. The sequence continues at coordinate 81,257 of NZ_BAAHAB010000006.1, forward strand.
CGGTGTGCCACTGGCTGAAGACGTCGCCGATCCCCCCGCCGCGCTGGAGCGCGTCGTCGAGGGCGGTGGCGTTCACGGAGCTGCAGCCGCTGGCGGCGTCGAGGATCTCGGCGTGGATCGAGATGCACCGGCCGTCCTCGTAGAAGGCGCGCCGCAGTGCGGTGTCGAGCTCGGCGCTGGCACGCAGGCCTCCCACCGCCGGATACTTGGCCGCCTGGACGGCCGCCATCGCGGGCAACGTGGTGACCGGGTACGCCGACAGGTCCGACGACCACGTACGCCACCCCAGCGAGCGGACCAGCGCCCCGATCGCGGCGATCTCCGGGTCGAGGATCCACCGCGGGGTGCCCCTCTTGTTGAACAGCTCCAGCGGGAAGGCGCGATGGTCGATGACCAGGTCGACGTCCCTGTCCACAGCCACCGTGTGCAGCGTGTGCAACGCGAGCGTCGCCCACGGGCAGCCGATGTCGGACCACACGGTAAGCACGCCCGGCTCCTGGCTGACCAGCCGCTCGTCGTTGAACGGATCTTCCGGTGCGTTCATCGTTCGCTCCGGTCGCCGACACGAGTAAGTGCCCGCGAGTGCGCCCTGCGCCACATCGTCTCGGGAGTGACGGGAAGCTTGGCCACGACCACGCCGTCCGCCATCGCATCGTCGATCGCGCCGGCGATCGCAGCGCCTGCAGCGATCAGTCCGACCTCGCCCAGACCCTTCGCACCGAACGGGTTGTTGGGCGTGGGAGCGTCCTCGGTCATGAAGAACTCCACGTCGGGCATCTCCTCGGCGCCGGGAAGCAGGTAGTCCATGAACGACGTCGCCATCGGCTGGCCGTTGTCGTCGTAGAGGAACTCCTCGTACAGCGCTCCCCCGATGCCTTGCACCGCGGCTCCGATCACCTGACCACGGGTCGTCATCGGGTTGATCGCGCGCCCGGCCTCGGTGGTCGTGTAGAACCGCCGCAAGGTGTGACCGCCTGTGGTCGGGTCGATCTCGATCTGCACCAGCGTGACTCCGTACGGGTAGTTCATGTGGTTGTCGACGTACACCGACTGTGCGCCGAGGCCCGGCTCGTCGCCGGCCAGCCGTGCCGACCAGCCGTCCCAACGTCCGGCGATCTCTGCCAGGCTCAGTGCGACGTCGCTCCCCACGACCGCGATCGAGCCGTCGCGGACCTCGAGGTCCTCGATGCTCGCCTCGAGCATGTCGGCAGCGAGCCGCTTGGCCTTGTCGATCGTCTCCAGCGCGGCCATACGTGCGGCCCCTCCGGCAAGAACGGTGGAGCGGCTTGACCACGAGCCGACGCCATCCGGGACGAGCTCGGTGTCACCGTGCACGACGTCGATCAGCTCGGGGTCGATCTGCAGCTCCTCGGCCACGATCTGGGCCAGGACCGTCTCGATGCCCTGCCCCACCGAGGAACCGCCCGTGCGAACTCGGACCCTGCCACTGGCGTCGACGTCGACCGCACCGGTCTCGTAGAGGCCGAGTCCGGCCTTGTCCATCAGAACGCCGATGCCGTTGCCGACCAGGCGACCCTGGCTGCGGAGCTCGGCCGCATCCTTCTCCCACTGCCCGAAGTCGGCGTCGGCGAGCGCGGCGTCGAAGTGGTTCAGCACGTCGCCGGAGTCGAAGTGATACGGCTCGAAGCAGATGTCCATACCCGGTACGAATGGCAGGTCCGCGGCCGACAGCAGGTTGCGGCGCCGGATCTCGACACGGGAGATTCCCATGGCATCGGCGGCTTCGTCGAGCAGTCGCTCGCGCGCGAAGGTGCCCTCGTAGCGACCCGGGCCACGGTATGCCGAGAGGGGGGTCTTGTTGGACAGCACGGCGTGCAGGGTTCCGGCGTAGGCCGGGACCCGGTAGGGGCCCGGAACCATGCCGACGGTGATGTCGCTGACGAGCGGTTCCGCCTGGCGGAGGAAGGCGCCGTGGTTGTGCCAGATCTCGTCCTTGAGCGCTAGGAGTCGGCCCTTCTCGTCGAAGGCAGCTGCGATCTCGTGCACCTGCTCGCGGGCGTGCGCCGTCGCGACCATGTGCTCGAGTCGATCCTCGCTCCACTTGACCGGACGCCCCAGTCTCAGCGCGGCCCACCCCACCATGACGTACTCCGGGAAGACCCCGCCTTTGACACCGAAGTTGCCACCGATGTCGGAGTGCTTGAGCCGTACGTCGGCGACCGGCAGACCCAGCACCTGGGCGAGGATCCGCTGACAGTCGTGCACGTGGACGGGGCCCCACACGAACAGCTGGTTGCGGCCCGGGTCGGGTTGTGCGACGCAGCCGCGCGGCTCCATCGGGACACCCGAGTGGCGTCCGACGGCGTACCGACCCGAGATGACATGGGCAGCACCGGCGAAGGCTCCCTCGACGTCGCCGTACTCCTTGTCGATGCGCACCGCCTCGTTCCGCCGCCCTTCGAACAGCTGCGGAGCATCGGGCATGAGCGCGGCCTGCGGGTCGAGAACAGGAGGGAGCAGGTCGTACGAGACCTTCACGGCGGCGGCAGCGTCCTCGGCCAGGTACGGGCTGTCGGCGACGACCGCCGCGACGGGCTGGCCGACGTAGGTGACCTTCTCCCCCGCCAGGACCGGGTGCGCGAAGTCCTCGATCCACGGATACGCCTCGTGGTACCCGATCTGCTCGAGCGGTACGACGGCCGACAGCTCCTCGGCCGTGATGACGAGTCGCACGCCCGGCATCCGGCGCGCCTCTTCCACGTCGACGCTGAGGACGCGGGCATGGGCCTCGCTCGAGCGCACCACTGCCAGGTGCAGCTGGTTGTGAAGGTCGACGTCGTGGACGAAGTGCGCGTCGCCCCGCAGGAGACGTCGGTCCTCCCGCCGCTTCACCGGCTGCCCGATGAAGCGTTTGGCTCCGCTGCCGAGGCCCCCCGAGGCACCGGGGGTACTGATGGCTCCGCTCACCTGCGTCCTCCTCCATTGGAAGTGGCAAGTATCGGCGGTTGAGAGCCGATGACCTTGCTGGTGTCATGCAAAAGACCGGTGGCCGGATTGGCGGAAAGTGCAGAGCAAACCTGACGCAACGAACGACGGTCGGCGTCCCTAGCTGGTCACGACCGTGGCCCTCCCGTCAAGCTCCGCGAACGTGCATTGTGCGCCGTGTGATGCCGTCGAATCAGCGCGCATCGTGCGATCGACGACGACATTGGCGGACTTGACGACGGCGGTGGCACGCACTCCGGGCTCAAGCCCCAGCTCATCGGCTGTGTGGCGACTCATCAGCGAGACAAGGCGGAAGTCACCACAGATCAACTCGACCCGTGCCGTGACCGCGTCGCGGTCGACCTGCACCACGACGCCATCGAGGCGGTTCCGTGAACTCGACCGGCTCGATCGCTGGTCAGCCCACGCGAGGAGCTGCGCGAGACTGTCAACGTGAAGCACACGCCACGTTCCTCGCCTCTCGAAGGTGACGTGCCCCTCGACCTCCCTGCGACGCAGCGTGTCGACGCTGACGCCCACAGTCTGCGCGACCTCGCCGATCCTCATGTAGTCCGCGGTGTAACGACGTGCCATGCGATCGATGCTGCACCGGACTCGTAACGAGAGCACTTGCATGATCCGTAACGGGTGCGCGTCTTGTTGTGGCATATCCGCAACAAGACGAGCGCCTCCAGGACTCTTACAGTGCATCTCGCAGACGAACGTGAGGAGGGTCGGGACCGCGCTACGTTGCGAGCGTCGGCAACTCGTACCCACGGCCGCCGGACACCCCAGAAACACCTCCACGCCGCATTCGCATGGTCACGGTGACCCGCCTGGACCGCCTGGCGCAGGCGCGGAACCGGCACTCAATTCGTTCGGGACGAGGAGGCCGCAGGTTCAAGCCACGTCACGCTGACGCACTCCGACATGACTTGGGGATACCTGTTGACCTGCGCAAACGGTGTTCTCGGGCAAGGTTAACCGGTCGGGTAAGCCTGGTTCGGGTAAACCTGCCGGTGCAGCGTCGTCAGCATGTACGACCCCGACAATCCCGTCCCCCGCTGGAGCGTCGCGACGATGCGGCGCGTCGCGGCCGAGCCCACACTGGCCGGTGCGGCGCTCCGTTACGCCAACCTCGGCATCCCGATCTTCCCCTGTGTCCCCGGCGGCAAGCAGCCCCTGACCATGAACGGGTTCCACGACGCGACCTCATCAGCGCAGGTGGTCCATGCCTGGTGGAAGCGCACCCCGGACGCGAACATCGGGCTCCCGACCGGAGCCCGTACCGGCGTGCTCGTCGTCGACATCGACGTCCACGCCGGCGGCAGCGGATTCGAAGCATTCGAGCGCGCCCGCTCCGACGGGCTTGGGGATCGATGGGCCTGGCTGGTCCGCACCCCGTCGGATGGCGTCCATGCCTACTACCCGATCAGCGACGATCGAGAGCAGCGCAGCTGGCAGGTTCCTGCCGCGCACGTCGACTTCCGCGGCGACGGCGGTTACGTGATCGCTCCCCCGTCAGGCATCGCGGTCGACGGCGTCGCGAAGACGTACGACGTCATCGCGATCGCGACCCAGCGGCCGCGGTCCGTCGACGCGCTCAAGTTGCGCCAGTTCCTGGAGCCGCCCCGTCCGGCACAAGCCCTGGGGCCGCCGTCCTCGCTGAGAGGACCCGATTGTCACCCACCAGCGTTGGCCCGTGCCGTCGCATTGACCCCTGAGGGTGGACGCAACAGGGCCCTGTTCTGGGCGTCATGTCGGATGGCCGAGAACAACTTCACCGCGGCCGACATCGCCAGCTGGCTCACCCCTGCCGCGCAGCACTCCGGCCTCGGCGATCGGGAGATCGAGACCACGATCAACTCCGCCGTCCACCACGCCACGCGGCTCGGCCCAGTGAGCCGCCCGGGCCCTACTCGGCCGAGTGAGGGACTCCAGCTGTGAACACCCACACCGAATACCGCCGCCACAGCTCCCCGCAGCCGGAGCCGCACGCCGAGGCCGAGGCAGGCGAGCTTGCCCGGCACCGCGACCCCTCACTCTCTGCCGCGACCGGCGCCCCCAGCGCACAGAGGCACATCGCGTGGGTGCGACCGACCGAGCTTGCGTCGTACGCCGAAGCGATGGTCGGGCGCGGCATCGACCTCCATGCCGAGCTCCTGCGCCGGACGCGACGTGCGCCCATCACGACCACCCGGGCAATCAGACACCCAGCACCGACGACCCCGCCACCCGCCACGGCCCGCATGGAAGGACTCCAGCTGTGACTCACTCGTTCGAGACTTCCCAGGGCCTGCGCCGTCTCCTGACCCGGCTGCGTGTCTTCGGCGCGCACGCGTGGGAGCAGGACCCAGAGGCTCGTGAGCTGATGCTGTTCGCGGCAAAGAAGTACGAGGCGCTCGCGATCAAGCACCACCTCGACCCGAGCGCGGGCGCCGCTGCGGCATTCGAGGCCATGCGCACCTACGCAGTCCGCACCGCCGACGACCCGTGGGCGGTGGTGACCATGGCGGTCAACGTCAGCCTGATCGCCGAGGAACGTGCCAACGGCCTGTTGTGCTCGGTCGACAAGGCCAGGCGACCCGAGGTATCCCAGCACCGCGACGTACGCCGCTTCTGCGACACCGAGGCCGACCTGCCGAGCTTCCTCCCCACACTCGCCGTCGACCCCTTCGGGACCGAGGATGACGCACCGACGGGTGCCTATGAGGCGGTGGACGTGGCGATCGACCTGTTCACTGCGCTGGGCTGGCCGCGTGACACCGCGACCTGCGCGTTGGACTTCATCTGCTCGCGGTTGGTCGAGTCCGGCTGCCGCCCAAAGACGCACACCGCGCTCCGCCGCGACCAGAGCGCGCGAGCGTTCCTCGACATCGACCAAGATGCGTGGTCGACCGTGCTCCGGATCATCCTGGGCAACCCCAACCCGGACGAGTTCTGCACCACCGACGGGCGCGGCGTACTGGTTCGCATCCTGATCGGCGACCCCCTCAGCGAGCTCCTCGACGACGACCTTCTGCTGTGGGAGATCGCCCAGACTGCGCCTCGGGTCAGGGGTGAGACCCGTGTCTGAGACGCGTGGCCACATCGAACTCGACCGGGCGATCGACTCGATCACCGTCGGCGTCCGGCACCGCAAGGACCCCGGCGACCTCGCCAAGCTCGCCGAATCGATCGACCGTCTCGGGCTCCTTCAGCCGATCACGATCACCCCGGACGGAATTCTTGTTTGCGGATGGCGCCGGCTCGAGGCCGTACGCCGCCTCGGATGGAGGTCGATGAAGGTCTGGGTCCGATCCGGCATCTCCGACTCGCTCAACGCACTCCTGGCGCAGCAGGACGACAACGAGCTCCACAAGCCACTCACCGAGATCGAGAAGGCCTCGCTGTATCGCGAGCTCAAGGCGATCCGAGCTGAGGAAGCCGAGGCCAGGATGCAGGCCACCCAGTTCGGAGCCAACGCCGCCGACTCCGGGTCCGCCCCCGGTGCGGACCCGGGCGAGACCGGCGACGCACGGCGACAGGCGGCGATGGCCATCACGGGCAAGGCGTCGTACAACACGCACGAGCGCGTCTGCGCGCTCATGGACTGGGCATCACGCAGGGCAACCCCACCGCATGTCCGGGCGATGGCCGCCGACGCGCTGGGCCGGATCGAGAACGGCGAACCGGTCAAGCCGCTCTACCTGAAGGTCAAGGCTGCCTACGACGAGACGCAGCTACCGCGGCCCGATGTCGAGACGGATCTGGCCCGGATGGCACGGGAGGCGTTGGAACGGGTGACCGGCAAGAAGGAATCCGGCCAGCACCTCACCCATAGCCAGGGACCCACGAAGCACTACCGCAGCACCCGCTCCTTCAACCTGATCTGGAACGAGCTCGACGGACTGAACGAGATGTACGACGTCGACGTCCTCGCCGTGGAGATGACCGACGCCGACTGGACCCGGTTCGACAGCGTCGTCACCGCCGCAATCGCGTTCCGTGACCAGCTCGACGCCGCACGACGATGCGCCCAGGCAACCCCGGGGGCACCCGATGCGTGATCTCACCGGCCGCCAAGCCCTGATCCTCGTCGCCGCCGCGTGCCTCGTCGCCACGGTCGTCGTCGGCATCTACGGACTGGTTCGCGGCCCCGGCCACCAGGCCCCGCCCGCACCCGACGGCGCAGCGCAACACGCGCAGGCCGTCACACATCCGGATCCGCCGACTGTCGACCTTCAGGACCGCTCACTCCCCCGCACGACCGACCCGATCGTGTACGCCCGGGCAGTCGCGACGTCACTGTTCGACTGGGACACCGCCTCCGGCTACCTCCCCACCGACTACACGGCCACGGTCCTGGGCGATGGCGATCCGTCCGGCGACGAGACACCCGGCCTGATCGACGACGTCGCAACCTATCTGCCCACCACGAACCAGTGGCTCAACCTCGGCGCGATGGAGGTGGTCCAGACCCTCGACATCACCCGCGCCTCGGTCCCCGCGTCCTGGCCGGCAGCGCTCGCTCAGGCGCATGGGCAACTGCGTCCCGGTACGACAGCGGTCACGATCACCGGCACCCGCCATCGCAGCGGAGTCTGGCATGGCGAGCCTGCGAGCTCCTCGTACCCGGTGTCGTTCACCGTCTTCGTCGCCTGCCCACCCGCCTTCGCCCGCTGCCACGTCCTCCGGCTCTCGCAGCTCGACAACCCGCTCCGCTGAGGCACGGAGCGGGTGCCGTGGGAATCAAACTCACGATCGCAGCCAGCTCAGCCGTCCTGTCCGTCCCGGGCGCGGCGCTCATCGCGGTCGCCGCGGTGACATCGCCGACAGCGTCCTTGACCGCCTGCGACACCGGCACGACCACCAGCGCGCAAACGCCACAAGCCGCGGCATCCGGTGGCACACGAGGTGGTGTCGGAACCGGGCTCCGGCTGGGAGTCCTGCCGGAGGTGCGTGCCGCGGCGGGGACGCCGTACGTCGGCAAGGTACGGATGGCGGTCGCGAATCTGCCGACCACCCACCGCGGTGCAGGCTCACTCCCGACGGTGCCAGGATCGCTGAGATCCATGACCACCAGCCACCCGGACTTCATCGCGCTGAACGAGGTCACCAGGGCCAGCACGCGGTTCCTGTCCACTCACGCACCGGGCTACGACGCGTACAAGGGTCCCGTCTCCGCGACGCGCCACGGCAACAGCCTCGAGAACGCCGTCATGTGGGACACGCAGAAGTGGAGCCTCGTCGACGCAGGTCGGTTCGAGTACGTCAAAGACGACCTCGTCGTCTTCAAAGGTCGGCCGGTCGACTGGAACCGCTACGCGATCTGGACCATCCTGCGCAGCCGCACCACGGGTCGACAGATCGTGGTCATCGCGACCCACAATATGACGAACCCGCAGAAGCAGCGGCGTACCCACGGCGACTACCCCTGGCCGAGCAGGACAGCGCAGTACGCCGCCGGAATGCGGCTGCTCCGACAACTCGTCACCCGACTGTCCGCCTACGGGCCCGTCCTGCTCGCCGGAGACATGAACGTCCACCCGAGTCAGGGCGCCTGGTCGGCCCCCGACCAGCTCGCGCGAGCGGGGTACTCCTTCACCTACGACCGTGCGGTCATCTACCAGTTCTTCCCCCGCACCGCGCGACTCCTGGGCACGAGCCTCGTCCCGGTCAGATCCGACCATCCGCACGCCCTGGTGACGACCGTCGTTCTTCGACGCACAGCGGAGTGGCCTGCACCGATGCAGGCCGGGTCAGGGAACGTGCCCGACAGCCTGACGGCCACCAACGCGAACGGCCGGGCCGTGACCCTGGATCGTCAACAGCTCGCTCGCGCCGCCACGATCATCGCCGTCGGTCGCAGCGAAGGAGTCCCAGCACGCGGCCAACTCGTCGCCCTGATGGCGGCACTCACCGAGTCGACGCTCCGGGTCCTTTCGAACGTCTCGGCCTATCCCGAGTCCGGGTCGATCCCGAACGACGGCAACGGCGGCGACCACGACTCGCTCGGGCTGTTCCAGCAACGCCCGGCCGCCGGCTGGGGAACTGTCCGCAACCTCATGGATCCCGTCTGGTCATCTCGTACCTTCTACGGCGGACCCAGCGGGCCGAACCATGGCTCACCCCGTGGCGTGCTCGACGTTCCTGGTTGGCAGACCATGAATCCCGGCGGTGCCGCTCAGGCCGTGCAGGGCTCTGCCTATCCCGACCGTTACGCCGTGAACCAGCCCGTCGCCGCGGCGATCCTGGCCGCACTCAGCGGCGTCTCCCTAAGCAGCGACCTCGGATGCGCACAGCCAACGGGTGGCGTTCCCGCGGATCTGCCACCCGGCTTCCCGGGCGCCTTGATCGCGGCTGCGGCGAAGGAGATCGGCACCCCGTACGTCTGGGGCGGCGGATCCTTTAGTGGACCCTCTGGCGGTGGCTTCGACTGCTCCGGCCTCGTCCTCTACGCCGCCTACCAGGCATCAGGTGGCCGCATTCGCCTCCCCCACTACACCGGCGACCAGATCCACCTCGGCCGGTCGGTCGCCTGGGCCGACAAGCAGCCGGGCGACCTGATCTTCTTCAGCTACCCCGGTGCCGGCGGCCCGCACCACGTCGCGATCTACGTCGGCGGCGACAAGATCCTCCAGGCTCCCCGTACCGGCGAGTCCGTCCGATACGGGACGATCAGTGAGTTCGCCGGACAGGTAATGACAGTTCGGCGCCTCGGGTAGCACCAAACGGACGCGGCGTTCGTGCCGCACCTGACCAGCATGAACACTTCTTTGGCGGCTGCAGTCGGTCCCGACTTCGGTGCTGTGGGCGGTTCAGCCGGTTTCCGCTCGGTCGTCGGCGCCCTGCTGACCTACGGCCTGATCATCGCCGTCCTCATGCTCGTCGTCTCCGCGACGGCTTGGGCGCTTGCCTCCGGCTCCGGGAGCTGGCATACGGCTCAGAGGGCCAAGCTCGGCTGCTTCGTCGCGCTCGGAGGCGCGACCCTCATAGGCGCGGCGCTGACGTGGGCGAACTGGCTGCTGGGCGTCGGCGCCCACCTTTAGGACGTCCGCTCTCGTCGACAGGAGACCCCCCATGACACCGCCGCTCCGGCTGCCTGACCTGGTGCCGTTCGACATCGCGATCAGTCCGAACTCCAACGGCCTGCCCGGTATCAGCCAGTTGAAGAACGTCGTCGGCGCGTCGATGTCCGTCGGGCTGATCCTCGCCGTACTCGCTCTGATCGCCTCGGCGATCGTTTGGGCGCTCGGCGCGAACTCCTCTAACCCCCACCTCGCCGGCCGCGGGAAGCTCGGCGTCCTGGTCGCGCTCGGCGCGGCCATCATCTGCGGCGCCTCGGTGACGCTGGTGAACTTCTTCTGGAACGTCGGCCAGCAGGTCAACTGAGGCGATCTGTCATGGGTGTCTGCGATGTCCCGGTCATTCACACCGTCTGCAACGTCGCCGGCGATGCGGCTGGCGCGGTGGTGACGGCGCCGTTCGATTGGCTAGCGCAGAGCATGGGCGGCGCGGCGGCGTGGATGTTCGAGTCTGTCTGGAAGGTCATCGACACCACGACGTACGTCGACGTGACCAGCGGCGACTACACGAAGGTCTACAACATCATTTTCGGCGTCGCCGTATTCGTGATGCTGGGCTTCTTCATGCTCCAGGTCATCGGCGGCATGATCCGGCGAGAACCAGCCGCACTCTCGAGAGCCGCGCTGGGACTCGCGAAATCGATCCTCGGGTCCTTCGTCGCACTCGCGCTGCTCGGGACGGCGCTCGAGATCGCCGATCAGCTCTGCGTCGGCATCGTCGACGCAGCCGGTACCAACATGAACGAGATGGGCGACAAGGTCGCCGTACTCGCCTCCGGGCTCGGCGCGATCAACCTCTCAGCTCCCGGCGCGGGCGCGATCCTGACGATCTTCCTCGCCAGCCTCGCCATCATCGGCGCGATGGTCGTGTGGATCAGCCTGCTCATCCGAAAGGCGCTGCTACTCATCGCGATCGTCTTCGCGACCGTCGCTCTCGCCGGATCCAGCTGGGACCACACCCGAAGCTGGGTCAGCCGGTGGGCCTCGTTCGTAGTCGCGATGATCCTCTCGAAGGTCGTCCTGGTGGTGATCTTCCTGCTCGCGACCGCCCAGGTTTCCGCACCGATCGACGCCGACCTGCAGTCGGTCAGCCAGCCGATGGCTGGCGTCGTCCTCATGCTGATGGCCGGGTTCGCGCCATACCTGACCTACAAGGCCATCTCCTTCATGGGCTTCGACATGTACCAGGCCATGTCGGCCGAGCAGGAGGCCAAAGCCTCCCTCAACCGCCCGGTGCCAATCCCGCTTCGAGGGCGCGGCGGTGGCGCCGAGCCGGCCAAGCTCCTCGGAGACAGCGGCGGAGGCGGTACGCCGCGCGGGGACTCGCCCAGATCCGCACCCTCCGGCAGCGCAGCTCCCGCGGCGGGAGCGGGTGCCGGGGCATCAGGCGGGGCGGCCGGTGGAGGCGCAACTGCGGCGGGCGGCGCGGCCGCCGCAGGCCTGATCGTTGCGACGGAGGCAGCCGCGGCAGGCCCCCGTGTCGGCGGCTTCGTCGCTGCCCAGTCGACCGGGCAGGCCGAGGCGAAGGAGACCTCCGCGTCCCCGACGGTCCCTCCGGCAGTCGCGGACTCGACCCTGCGCGAGCCTGCCGGACGGAAGTAGCCCGCCATGGGTACCTCGACGGCCTCCGAACCCGCACTCACTCCGATCAAGTTCTCCCGGCTCACGCGGCGCGGGATCCTGCTGGGACTTTCGGGCCCGCAACTCGTGGTGACGAGCATCGCCTCCGGGACGCTCATCCTCGGCCTGTACCTCGGCATCGTCGTGGCAACCTTCCCGATCATCGGGGTCCTCCTCGCCCTCGCGTTCGTTGGGGCCGGTGGGCGGAAGCTGATCGAGTGGGCACCACTCGGAGCAAGCTGGCTCTGGCGGTCGGCAGGTGGCCAGCTGGTCTATCGCCGGCGCATAGTGAAGCCCCGACCAGCCGGGACGATCGCGCTCCCCGGCGACGCGGCGCGTCTTCGTCAGTGGCTCGACCCCGACACGGGCGCGGTCATGATCCACGACCCCCACGCCGCCACCCTCACCGCGATCGTCGGCGTATCCCACCCGGCGTTCGTACTCCTCGACCCTGCCGAGCAGGAACGCCGCGTCGTCGCTTGGGGCCGGGTTCTCGCGACCGCGTGTCGCTCCGGCCGCCTCGCTGCTATCCAGGTCAGCGAACGGACCCTGCCCGATTCCGGCAAGGGGCTCGCGCAGTGGTGGAACAGCCACGGCGACCGCGGCCAGACGTGGACGTCGCAGACCTACGCGGAGCTCATCGACCGCGCCGGTCCCGCCGGCGAACGCCACGCCAGCACGATCTCGATCTCCCTCGACATGAAGGCCGCCAGGCGCGCGATCCGCGCGGCCGGTGGCGGAATGAAAGGTGCCGCGGCTGTTCTCCGCCAAGAGATGTCGACGATGGAAGCTGCCCTCAGGTCGGCCGACCTGTCCCACAGCCAATGGCTCACTCCCGGTGACCTCGCCGTCATCCTCCGCTCGGCGTACGACCCCGCCGTCGCAGGCGCTCTCGAGCGTCACGGACAACTCGGCCGCGACCTCGCCGCAGCCGGGCCGATCGCCGTGACCGAGTCGTGGGGGTCGCTGCGGACCGACTCCGCCGAGCACTGCGTGCTCTGGATCAGCGAATGGCCACGCTCGTTGGTCTTCCCGGGCTTCCTCGCCCCTTTGCTTCTCTCGTCTGGAATCCGGCGAACATTCACGCTGCTCTACTCACCCATGCGCACAGACCGTGCCGCCCGCGACATCCGAAAGAAGAAGACCGAGTACATCTCCGACGCCGCACAACGGCAGAAGATCGGGCAAATCGAAGATGCCCAGCAGACCGCGGAGTACCAAGACGTTCTCCAGCAGGAAGCCGACCTCACCGCGGGGCACGGCCTCCTCCGGGCAATCGGCTTCGTCGCGGTCAGCGCCAGCGATCCCGACGAACTCGAGTCCGCTGTCGCAGCGGTCGAGCAGGCGGCGATCCAGGCCTCGTGCGAGACTCGACGGCTGTGGGGGCAGCAGGCTCAGGCATTCGCGGCCGCAGCACTTCCGCTGTGCAGAGTCATGTAGAGCGCGACAGCAGCCCGTTTCGCGCTCCCGCCTGAATGCGCTACGCCTTGATCGCCAAGCCGAGGCCCGGCTCGGGCGGGCCGGATAGACATACCGACCCTCTCTCATCCTGTCCAGCCCACGATGAGAGCACTGCTTAGTCACCGATGTCCGTGCCAACCAAGTGAATGAGCACGGATGTAGGGGCCCAACGAAAGAACACGAAGGAACGAATGCACACCAACCGTCACCAACGTGACGGCCGTGTCGAGCCAGATCGTCGACAATTTCTGGCTCGCTCAAGACCGAAGAGCATAAGGCGAGTGCCGGAGACCACAGCGAATCCCAGGAAGATTCCGGTCTCGTTCGCGACGGCGTCTACGGCGGAGCAGGTGCGACCAAGCGAAGGGACAAAGTACTGGAACCCCTCGGCAAGGATCGGAATCAAGAGCGTCAGTAGCACGGCATCGCGCCGGTCCTTCAAAGCGCCCACAGTTGCGCCCAGAAGAATACCCAGCCCGACATTCAGGAGCCCCGGAGTTCGCTCGTTGGTTGGAACGCTCAGCGCCATCTGGCAGAAGTGCCCAGAACTTGAGGCGTCTGTCGGCGTCAGCGTCACCGCTAAGAACGTGCCCAGACTTAAGAGATACAGAAACGTCGGTGCGCGTAACGACCGGTGCAATGCAGCTAAACATGCGGCCAACAACGCGACGGTTGCGAACCACGCCAAGGTCACCGGGAGCAGCAGAGGTTGGTCCCGCAGGCCCAATTCGATGTGCAGCCAAAAGTCGTCCATCGCAGCTAGCAACTCCCTGTCGCACCAAGCTCTCGGCGGACCGACGCCTTCCGTACCGACCGCCGTCCGACAACGTTCGACTTTAGTCGTTGGTACACACGATGCGAGTGCTGTAGTTGTATCCCGACGCCCAGAGCAGGCCCCGGTAACAGCCGCCGCGCTGCGCACTAGGAGGATAGAGCCCCGGGGTCGCGTAGGTGAATGTGCGGGTCTTCGTTTCCCCCGCGGTGATCGGGATCAGGTTGCTCGCGCTTGTCCAATGTTGAGTGCCGATGCTGTGGCCCGTGCCGTCAGTCCACTCCCACCCGAATCGCAGGCTGATCGGTCCGCCGTACGTCTTGGCGTACTGGACATGCACCTGAGCCATGGTCGCACCGCTTACGTCCCCGTACGTACAGAACGACGCCTCGAGGCGCCCGTTCGTAAGTTGGTCCTCCCCGGTGCCCTGGTATGTGCCGGCCGTACACGTGGTCGTCACACCGGCGAATGCGGAATCCGGCATGAGCGCCAACAACGCGCCGGCGGCGATGATCGAGACAACAAGGGAAATACAGCGTCGGAGCATCAGGTGGACCTCTCGAACGTCCGCAAGACGAACACGGAACCAAGCAATGGTGGCGGGCCCCACCATCACGCACTGAGGGTGACCAGTCAAGCAAGTTGCGGGAAAGACCTGCTGACAGCCCAAACCCATAGTTTGGATCGGCTGGCGCTTCGCGGCCCGTCAACACGGCGTCGCACCATGCGCACCTCCTTGATGAGCACTCATTCATCGAGGAGACGACGATGCCCACCTTGCACGACCCGGTCGCCGACGCGGCCGAAGTCCGCGAGTCCGTACGTGGACTCGCGCACGCGACGAGAAGCATCCAGGACCCGACGGCCATCTACGACGTCATCGGCTCCCTAAGCTCGTCTCTGGCGTCGATGGCACAGGTCCTGCAACAGCTCGGCGCGACCCACGACCGCATGCCCACTACTGGAACCCAGGCCCCGATCGGCAAGCACGGCCGGGCGACGGCGTACCAGGTCTCGTGGGAGCTGCATCGCGCAGCAGAGACGGTCAATCAGGTCGCGGCGACCGTCGACCGGGCGCATCAGCTCGAAGCCGCGATCACCTACGACGTCCACCTTCCGGTCGCGCCGCTGGCAGCCGCACGGCGAGAATCGGGTCCGTCCTTATGACCGATCAGTACGGCGAGCGACGGCTCCATTCGAGTGTGCTCGTCTCCCCCGGGCGAGAACGACGCCGCGATCGAAAGATACGCAAGGCGGCCGCCCGTGCGTTGATCGCTGTGGACCGCGGGGCGCGCCGGGCCGCCGCGAGGCAGAAGGCCCAGGAACTTTCGGCCGAGCGGCGAGCCGCCATCACTCTGCCGCGCGCGGGTGAGCCCGGGCCGGCCGCGTTGCGTACACCCGGCCGGTTCAAACTGCCCCGCCACCAGGACACCTCGGCCACCCTCGCGGGCGCCTACCCTTTCCTCGCCGAGGGCGGTCTCGGAGCCGAGGGCGTGTTCGTCGGCCAGGACCTCTACTCCGGCTCGTCGTTCGTCTACGACCCCTGGGTCCTGTACGCCCGCGGCCTGATCACTGCGCCAAATCTCGTGCTCGCGGGGATCGTCGGCGCAGGGAAGTCTGCGCTGGCCAAGAGCCTCTACACCCGGTCCATCCCGTTCGGTCGGCGCGTCTACGTTCCGGGCGACCCCAAGGGCGAGCACACTGCCGTCGCCGAGGCCGTCGGCGGGAAAGCGATCGCGCTCGGGCACGGCATGCCCAACCGGCTCAACCCGCTCGACGAAGGGCATCGGCCTGCGGGGCTCGACGATGCCCAGTGGACCAGCCAGGTCATTGCCCGACGCCGCGACCTGATCGGTGCCCTCGCCGAGACCGTCCTCGACCGGCCCTTGAGTCCCCTCGAGCACAGCGCGGTCGACCTGGCTCTCGACCGGACGGTCCGCGGCTCCGACGTACCCGTCCTCCCGATGGTCGTCGGCCGGCTCCTGGCACCCGATCCCGTTGACGATCACGACGGGCGGCTCACCGAAGACGGACGCCTCGTCGGCCACGCGCTTCGGCGCCTCGTTGCCGGCGACCTCGCCGGCCTCTTCGACGGGCCCTCGACCGTCGACTTCGACCCGAGCCTGCCGATGATTTCCCTCGACCTGTCCCGTGTCACCGAGAACGCCACTCTCATCTCGGTCCTGATGACGTGCGCGTCGGCGTGGATGGAATCCGCGCTGATGGACCCGGCAGGCGGACCACGGTGGGTCGTGTACGACGAGGCCTGGCGACTCATGTCCCACCCCGCACTGCTGCGGCGGATGGATGCCCATTGGCGCCTCGCGCGGCACTACGGGATCGCGAACATGTTGATCTTCCACAAGCTCTCCGACCTCGACACCGTCGGAGACTCCGGCTCCGCCATCCGTGCCCTTGCGTCCTCGCTGCTCGCGAACGCCGAGACCCGGATCGTCTACCGCCAGGAGTCCGACCAGCTCGGACCCACGTCTGCGGCGCTCGGTCTGACCGGCACGGAGCAGGCGCTGATACCCACGCTGGGAACCGGGCAGGGGATGTGGCGGATCAAGAACCGGTCGTTCGTCGTCCAGCACCAGATGCACCCGGCCGAGCTTGAGCTCTTCGACACCTCCGCTCGCGCGTCCGGCCGGTGATCAATCTGCCTGCCATCGTCGGTCGCGGGACCACCGGTGCGTACCTCATCGGTGTCATCGTCCGAAGGAGGTAGCAATGTACGCGGCGGCATCCGCGCGTGACGCGAAGCTCGAAGCCTTGCACGCCCAACTCACCAGCGCCGTGGAGGCGCTGGTCTCCGGAGAGGACTGGAAGCGAGCGCTGACCTTCGCAGCGCGGTTCCGCTCGCGGAGCTTCAACAACACGATACTGATCTGGTGCCAGCACGCAGCGGCGTATGGCGAAGGTCGCGTGCCCGAGCCGACGCCAACGTACGTCGCTGGCTTCCATCAGTGGCTCAGCCTCGAGCGGCACGTCGAGAAAGGACAGCGCGGGTACGGCATCCTCGCCCCCGTCACGGCCAGGTTCGCCTCACCGAACCCGGCCGACGCCGCTTGGTGGCACCGACTCGGCCGCAGCGAGAAGCCGGCTCCCGGCGAGGTTGTGCGGTCGAAACTCATCGGCCTCAAACCCACCCACGTCTGGGACATCTCCCAGACCACCGGCGCCCCGGTCGCCGATCTCCCTCGCCCGGCACTGCTCCGAGGCGAGGCCCCCGCGGGGCTCTGGGACGGTCTCGCCGACCAGATCACTGCCGCACGGTTCGAGCTGCGACTCGTGTCGTCCGCGGCCGCGCTCGGCGGAGCGAACGGGATCACCGACTTCGGTTCACGCGAGGTCTCGATCCGTGTCGACATGGACGACGCGGCTCAGGTCAAGACACTGGCCCACGAGCTCGGACACGTCCTTCTTCATCGGCCGCCAGACAACGAGCTCTCCACCGGACTCTCCGGCGAACTCGCTGCCGACGCGACCCTGCATCGTGGCGTGGCGGAGGTCGAGGCGGAGTCCGTCGCCCTCATGGTGGGCGCCGCCCACGGCCTCGACACCTCGTCCTACACGGTCCCCTACGTCTCCACCTGGGCCGCGAGCGTGCCAGGCCAGACCCCGGTCGAGGTCGTCCAGTCAACCGCCGAACGCGTCCGTAAGACAGCGCTCGGCGTCCTGGACAAGCTCGGCACCCCGAAAATCGGCAACGGCAACCCACCCGGACTTGACCGCGAGGCGCTCAGCCACCCGAGGAGGCCGGCCAGCAATGGTCTTCAGCGTCCAGAGGCGGTGCTCGGACTGTGAAGATCCCGGTCGTCCTCAGCGCCCTTCAGGTGCAGATCGACACCGAGGGCGTCGTGTCGATCAACCTCGACGGGCAGCCGTATGCGACCGACCGCCACCTCAGCCGTGCCGATCTCCCAGCCGTGCTCGACGAGATCACCACCGACCTCGACACGGCAGTCCGGGTCGAGATTCTTGAAGCAGACGGCGCGACGTACGCCGACATCGCCACTCCCCCGGCACCTCCGGCATCCGCAGCCCCATCAGCCGAAGAACCCACAGCCACGGCGTGGCCGCATGTGCTCGCCGGCGCCGGATTCGACCCTGGCGAGGAAGTGGCACTCGCGTATGTGGTCACCCGGCAGCCAGCCGACTCCGACGGTCGTGCCTCCATCAACCTCCCACCGGCCGTCCTGGCCGCTTCACACGGGAGTCTGGTCATGCTGGGCCTCACCTCCCAGAAGGTCGCTGCGGTCGAGGCCCCGGTATGACCGGCGGCGTACGCCGCATCGACGACGACCTGGTCAACGTCGCGCTGATCGGCATCGGCACCGCGTTCGTGCTCGCCGCGACGCTGCGCGGTGCCGGAAGCGTCACCACGCGGTTGACCGGCGCGCCCCAGCCACGCTCGGGCCTCGCGGCCGGGCTGCGGGTCCTCGTCCATCCGGCTGATCCAGGTGCGGCGCTCGCCGCACCTCGCATGTCCGCCGTCGTCTACTGGGCTGTCGTGGCTGCGCTCATGACGGTGATCGGCGGCCTCGCCCACATCGGGTGGCGCCTGGTCCAACGGGTTCGACACCGTGCCGCGCACGATCCGCACCGGATCGTCGGGATCGCCACGCGCGCCGACATCACTCCGGTCGCCTCGAAGCGGGCGCTCGTACGTCGCGGGCGCACCCTGCGTCCATCGCTGACAAACCCCTCCGCCGGCGATGTCGGCTACTTGCTCGGCCGGTCCTGCGGGCAAGAGATCTGGGCATCGGTGGAGGACTCGATCCTCATCGTCGGCCCGCCTCGCTCCGGCAAGGGGTTGCATCTGGTCATCAACGCCATCCTCGACGCCCCCGGCTCGGTCGTCACCACCTCGACTCGGCCCGACAACATCACCGCCACCCTCGCCGCGCGTGCGGCACGCGGTCCGGTCGCCGTCTTCGATCCACAGCGGCTTGCCGCCGAACTCAACCTTCCCTCAGGCAGGCGCTGGTCACTCGTGCGGGGTTGCAACGACCCGCTGACCGCGATGATCCGCGCCAACGGCCTCGCCGCATCGACTGGCCTGTCCTCGGGCGGCGTGGAATCGGGCGGCTTCTGGGAGGGCAAGACCCGCTCAGCGCTCCAAGCCCTGCTCCACGCCGCAGCCCTGGAGAAGCTGACCACCAGGACCCTGTTCGAGTGGTCACTCGCCCCCGCAGCAGCAACCGACGCCGTCGGCATCCTGTCCAGCCACCCAGAAGCCGCGAAGGGCTGGAGCGACTCATTGGACTCGATGATCAACTCCGACCCCCGCACGCGTGACTCCATCTGGATGGCCGTCGCCGAGGCCCTCTCCTGCCTCGCGGACCCCCGCGTCCTCGACGCCGTCAGCCCCACGCCCGAAGACGAGTTCGACCCACGCACCTTCCTGACCAACAACGGCACGCTCTTCCTGCTGTCGACCGGCGCGGGAGCGGGCGCGTCATGGTCGCTCGTCGCCGCACTCATCGAGGACCTCGCAGAGACCGCCCGCCACCTCGCCGCCGCATCACCCGGCGCACGCCTTGACCCGCCGCTACTGCTGGCCCTCGACGAGATCGGCAACCTCGCCCCGCTCCCCTCACTCCCCGTATTGATGGCCGAAGGAGGCGGCACCGGCATCACCACCATGCCCGTCCTCCAGTCGCTCTCCCAAGCAAGAGACCGGTGGAGCAGCCACGCAGCCAGCGCCATCTGGGACGCCTCCATCGTCAAGGTCATCCTCGGCGGGGCCTCCGCCTCCCGCGACCTCCAAGAACTCTCCGTCTTGATCGGCGAACGGGATGAACGCTCCGACAGCACCACCACCGGCGACTACGGCTCCCGATCCGTCCAGCGCTCCACCCGAAGGGTTCCGATCCTCCCTCCCGAGAAGATCCGCACCCTGCCCTTCGGCACCGGACTCGCCCTGCTGCGCAGCGCACCCCCGATCGTGACAACGCTGCGGCCCTGGACCGACCGCTGAAGCTCCCGTCTTGGCACACATCGCGCACCTGACTACGAGAGCGGATCCGACCGAGAAGCCGCCGCGACGACAGGAGTCCCGATGTCCATCCCCACCCAGATGAGCCTGGTCGGGTTCGTCGCCTCAGCACCGGAACTGCACTTCACCAGCAAGGGCAAGGAGTGCTGTCGCCTCCGCGTCGGCGTGGAGCAGTGGCGCAAGGAGGTCGACGGCGAGTTCACCAAGCTCGACCCGACCTTCCATGACATGGTCGCGTTCGAGAGCACCGCCCGGGAGACCTTCGCCAGGTTCCGCAAGGGCGACTGCTTCGTCGCCAGCGGTTACGTCCACGAGTTCGAGGTCGAGCGCGCCGGTCAGGCGAGCGTGATCCGAGAAGAGTTCGTCGCTCGCAAGATCGGGCACAACGCCAACAAGACGGCGTACGAGGTCCAGCGCCGCCGGCTCGCCCCAGCGACCGTCCCGGCTCCGCCGACGCAGGAGCCGCCCAGCGCCGCCATCGGATTCTGAACCGGAGCCGCGTCATGGATGACGAGGCGACGTTCGGTACCGACCGTGAACTGCCGCCCGGGCCGATCAACTGGAACCTGCTCGACGCACCGACCGCGGCCATCGAATGGCGCGATCTCGACATGTTCGTGACCTGGCTGAAGAACACCTTCGGCCTCCCGCCCGCGGTCCTTCCGCCCTATTGGCACCGACACGACGAGCTGATCTGGGAGCTGTCGGCACTTCACACGCATTTCCTGGCCTGCTATGACGAGACCGCGTCGCCGTCTGCGCCGATCTCGTGGATGCGGGACTTCGCCGACACCCGGCACCGGCTTCGCGAATGGGTCGCCCAATGCGGGACCAGGCTCGATCGGGACCGGCCGACGCGGCAGACAATCTGGCCTGGGGAACCTTCGCCGGCTTCGGCAGCCGAGGTCGAGATCCGCGACCGGGTCGCTGACTTCGAAGAGTTCGTGCGAGCCGACGTGCTGCGCCGCGCGCGCATCGAAGAGATGGCACGCCAGCAGCTCGTCAGCTGACCACTTCGTCCCCATACGCCGCGCACGCATGCTCCGATCCACACCTTCGGCCACGCCGGCGCCCTTCAACGTCCCCCTGATTCACCGTCGAGACAACCACTTCGGAAGGAGGCGAGGTATGGATCTGGCCCACGCGCAGACTCTCGTCCAAGCGCGCTCGTACATCGCAGCGTTGGCAGACAACGCGCGTTCGGTCGAAGCCTCCTCCGCCTATGAGCTCCTGCTCATCGAGCTCGACCGGCTCCACGGTGACGAGTCTCCGGCGCTGTGCACCGACGGGCTCACGACGAGTCGCGACGTCCTGTTCGCGGTCGCCACCTCTGCTGTCGAGGAGCTGCGGAGCTACGGACTCGACGCCCTCGACATCGAGCTCCTCCTCGCGCGCCTCGACGAGGCACACGACCTGGACCAGCCGTGATGTACGGCGAGACCGGCGACCGCATGCGGACCGAGCTGGCCGCACTACTCCGCCAACATCGGGTCCAATATCGCCTGGACTCGGGCGGGAGTCGGCCTCCGGCCGAACGAGAGGCGGCCGGCCGCCTCATTCTCCGCTATCGCCACACCGTTCTTGCCTGGTGCGCCCAAGCGGTGATGGCCGCGAAACCGCTGGTGTTCAGCTCAGCGTTACCCGCCCCCGCGAACCCGTTCCGAGCGTCGAACGAGGCTGGGGCCGCCGTCTCCGAACTCGCTCGCGCGCTTCACGTCGCACGCGACGCTTCCACCGCAGGCAACGCCACACTGGAACTGCTCAGCAGACCCAGTGACAACGCCGTCGTCGAGCTCTGGCGTGGTGCGGCGAGCGCCGCCGCGTTGGCCGAGCACGACACGAACGGCCTCGCGGGCGCGACCCTGACCGCTGCTCAGGCCGAAGCACTCGTCGGCGACGTCGCGGCCGTCACCCAGGCCTTGGTGATGCTCGATCACCGATACGCCAACACGCCCGGCTGGGAGAGGCTGGCTGACCGCAGCCGCCTCGGATGGGCCGCTCTCGCGACTGCCCTCGACGTCAGCCTGGGCCAACCCGACTACAGCGTCGACCGGGCCGGCTGGCGACCGCGCACCAAGGTCCTACGCGGACCGGTACGACCCGGCGTACTTGGCGTGCTCCAGGCCGAGCACAACCTTCTCGTGCACCTGCGGTCCTTCCCCAACGCCGTGAATCTGCGTTTGATCGTCGACTCCCAGCGACAGGTCTCGCACTCCCTCGCACCGCTCGCCGAACGGGTAAGCGGCGACTTCGCCGCACGGTGGATCGCCCGCGGCGCGACGTACGCCGTCATCCAGCAGCAGTTGCGCAACGTCGGCGGTCGCCTCGGTCACGGTGGCCCCGCCGTCGGCGAGGCGGCGAACGCGACCGCACGGCTTCGGGCGCTCAGCCCGGACACGATCATCGAGCCGCGGGTCCTCGCTGGCTTCCAGACGCTGTTCGACCTGATCGACGACCGAGTTGCCGACATCGTCGAGGACGGAATCGACCGCGGCGTCTTCGTCGAACGCATCAAGGTCGCACAGGTCGGAGCCGACACCAGGCGCCTGATCTTCCCGACCGGGGAGAAGTTCGTCCCGGTCAGCCGAGCATCCGACCTCGACGTCGTCCGGACTCTCCGAGAGCGACTTCGGCCATCTCCCGACCCAAGCTTCGCGTCCCCCAGAGAGAGCCGCGCCGACCTCCACACAGCGATCCTGCACCGCCCATCGAACCGAGGAGCTAACCGCGATGTCCACCGTCTCTAACGCCAAGCCGGGCGCATCCGGCACTCGACGAGATCACACGCGCCTGCTGTCGGTCGAGGAGGTGGCCGAGTACCTCGCGATCCCTGTCGCGACGCTCTACCAGTGGCGGCACAAGGGCTGCGGTCCCGCCGCCTACCGCGTCGGTCGGCACCTCCGCTACGAGCCGGCCGCGGTCGACGCATGGCTCCAGCAACACCTCGATGTCCGCAGCGGCCCACAGTGAACGCCGCGATCCAGGACGAGGACTGAGATGGCCAGCATCAGCAAACGTGTCGTCGTCACGAAGGCGAAGGACGGAAGGCGGCGGGAGAGCGCACGCTACGACGTGAACTACCGCGAGCCAGACGGCCGGCAGCGCAGGAAGACGTTCCTCAAGCGGGTCGACGCCGACGCGTTCGCCAGAACCGTCGAGGCCGACAAGCTGCGTGGCACCTACCTCGATCTGGATGCCGGTAAGGAGACGTTCGGTGCCTTCGCCGATCGCTGGATCGTCCACACGTCGAAAGACCCGCAGACTTTCGGGATTCGCGAGCGCATGCTCCGGCTCCACATCAAGCCGGAGATCGGCAAGGTCGAGCTTCGCAAGATCAACGGCTCCACACTTCGTGCTCTCATCGCGTCGCTGAAGGTCGCGGACAAGTACGCGGCCGACATCTTCGGGTTGGTCTCATCGATCCTGACCGCTGCCGTGGACGACAAGCTGATCGCGAGCAACCCGGCCAAGGACGCGTCCGTTCGCAGGCAGAAGCCGCGGCCCCCGAAGCGCAAGGTGATCCCGTGGCCGGACGCATGGATCGAGAAGATGCACACGGCCATCCAGGACCGGTACAAGATCACCGTCACGCTGGGCGCCGGCCTCGGCCTGCGCCAGGGCGAGATCTTCGGCCTCGCGGTCGAGGACATCGATCTGGTCAACGACCTCGTGCGGGTACGGCGGCAGGTCAAGCTGGTGGGCAAGCGGCTCACGTTCGCACCGCCAAAGGCACGTAAGGACGACGATGCCCCGCGCGAGATCCCGCTGCCGATGGATGTTCGAGACGAACTCGAATCGCATTTGCGCACGTTTCCCGCGAAAGCGGTCACGTTGCCGTGGCGTGATCCCGCGGACGGCATCCCGGTCACGGTCCACCTCATCGTCACCAACCGGAACGACGCCGCTGCCAGCCGCCTGGTCTTCAACCCGCGCACCTGGAGTACCGCCCGGCGACGCGCCGGGCTCAAGATCGGCGGCGAGATCGAGACGGGTATGCACGGGCTGAGGCACTGGTACGCGTCCACTCTGCTCGCGGGTGGAGCTTCTCCCGTCGAGGTATCGGCGTACCTCGGGCACTCGGATGTGGGTTTCACCCTGCGGACCTACGGCCACCTCATGCCGTCGAGTGCGGAGCGAGCTCGCGAGGCGATCGCTACCGCTATGTCGAACATTCGGAAGGCAGCGAAAGATGCCGGAAGTGGCGAGGCCGCCGATGACCGCGTTACATGAGCGGTACATCGGCGGCCTCTCAGCCACCGTTTGCGCAGGTCAGTGACCGGAAGGCACTACAGGTTGATCATGTGCCCCGCGATGCCGTGGATGGCCTCCTTGACGGCCTCCGACAGCGTCGGGTGGGCGAAGACGTTGCGACCGACCTCGTCCGCGGTGAGGTCCCACTTCTGGGCCAGCGTCAGCACCGGGAGCAGCTCGGTGGCGTCGGGGCCGATCATGTGCGCGCCGATGATCTCGTTGTGCTCGGCGTCGGCCACGATCTTGACGAACCCGACGGCCTCGCCCAGACCCATCGCCTTGCCGTTCGCGGTGAAGGGGAAGGTGGCCGTCTTGACGTCGTACCCCTTGTCCTTGGCCTGCTGCTCGCTGTAGCCGAAGGAGCCGATCTGAGGGTTGCAGTACGTCGCGCGCGGGACGAAGTCGTACTCGACGGGCATGGTCTCGGCGCCGGCGATCGTCTCGGCCGCCACGATGCCCATCGCCTCGGCGACGTGGGCGAGCATCATCTTGCCGGTGCAGTCGCCGATGGCGTAGACGCCCTCGACGTTGGTGCGGCAGTACTCGTCGATAGCGATCGCGCCGCGCTCGGTGAGCTCGACCCCCGTCTTGTCGAGGCCGTAGCCGTCGATGCGCGGCGCGAAGCCGAAGGCCGCGAGGAACTTGTCGGCCTCCAGCACCTGCTCCTCGCCGCCGGCGGCCGGGGCGATGCGGACCTTGACGCCGGAACCGGTGTCCTCGACGCCCTTGACGGCGGTCGAGGTGAGCACCTTGACGCCGAGCTTCTTGTAGTGGCGCGCGAGCTCCTTGGAGACGTCGGCGTCCTCGGTGGGGACCATCCGGTCGAGGAACTCGACGATGGTCACGTCCACACCGAAGTTCGTCAGGATGTAGGCGAACTCGACACCGATCGCACCCGAGCCGCCGATGATGATGCTGCGCGGAGGCGTGTCATCGAGGATCTGCTCCTCGTAGGTCACGATGTTCTGGCCGTTGGGCTCGACGCCCGGGACGCTGCGCACCGTCGCGCCGGTGGCGATGATCAGGTCGTCGCAGGTGTACTCGGCGGAGGAGCCGTCGTTGAGCTCGACCGAGACGGTCTTCGGCCCGGTCAGCGTGCCCCAGCCGTCGATCTCGGTGATCTTGTTCTTCTTCATCAGGAAGTGGACGCCCTTGACGATGCCGGCGCTCACCTGGCGGGAGCGCGCGTGCGTCGGGCCGTAGGACATCGTGGCGTCGCCCTCGATGCCGAACTTGGCCTTCTCGTGGGTCAGCGTGTGGGCGAGCTCGGCGTTCTTCAGCAGTGCCTTGGACGGGATGCAGCCGACGTTGAGGCACACACCGCCCCAGTACTTCTTCTCGATGACGGCGACGGACTTGCCGAGCTGGGCCGCGCGGATGGCGGCGACGTACCCACCAGGGCCGGCGCCGAGAACGAGGACATCGAAGTGGGTCACGGTGCCAGCGTAGTGGCGCCGCCGCAGGCGTGGCCAAGCGCACTAACCTGTGCACTTGTGACCGCCTACGCCGCCTACGGGACGAACCTCGATCCCGCTCGGATGGGCGAGCGCTGTCCGCACTCCCCGCTGCAGACCACGGGGTGGCTCACCGGGTGGCGGCTGACCTTCGGCGGCGAGGAGCACGGCTGGGACGGCGCCCTCGCGACGATCGTCCCGGACGTGCTGGAGCAGGTCTTCGTCGCCGTGTACGACGTCAGCCCGCTCGACGTCGCCTCGCTGGACCAGTGGGAGTCGGCCGACTCCGGGCTGTACCGCAAGACCAAGGTGCGCATCTCCACGATGGTCGGCGAGATCGTGGCGTGGACCTACGTGCTGGACGCCTACGAGGGCGGGCTGCCGTCGGCGTCGTACCTGGGGGTGCTGGCGAACGCCGCCGAGGCCGCGGACGCGCCTGTCGACTATGTCGCCGCGCTCCGCAATCGCTCCTGCCGGTCCACGGGGCTCTAGGGTCGATCCGTGACCTCGCCGTACGACGCCGCCAGCGAAGCCGCCGCCCGCCTGGGCGAGCTGACCGGAGCCCCTCGCCACGACATCGCGCTCGTGCTCGGGTCGGGCTGGCTGCCGGCCGCCGACATGCTCGGTGAGGCGGCAGCCGAGATCGACGTGACCGACCTGCCCGGCTTCAGCGGTGCCGCCGTCGCCGGGCACTCCGGGAAGCTCCGCTCCATCCTGCTGCCGTCAGGAACCCGGCTGCTGGTCTTCCTCAGCCGGACCCACTACTACGAGGGCAAGGGCGTCGCCGCTGTCGTGCACGGCGTCCGCACCGCCGCCGCGGCCGGCTGCCGCGCGATCGTCCTCACCAACGGCTGCGGCGGTCTGAAGCCGACCTGGACCCCGGGCACGCCGGTCCTGATCAGCGACCACATCAACCTCACCGGCCGTTCCCCCATCGAGGGCGCGAACTTCGTCGACCTCACCGACCTCTACTCCTCACGCCTGCGCGACCTGTGCCGCACCGTCGACGCGTCGCTGGACGAGGGCGTCTACGTGCAGTTCCCCGGCCCGCACTACGAGACCCCGGCCGAGGTCCGGATGGCCGGGATCCTCGGAGGCCACCTGGTCGGCATGTCCACCACCCTCGAGGCGATCGCGGCGCGCGAGGCCGGCATGGAGGTCCTCGGGCTCTCGCTGGTCACCAACCTCGCCGCCGGCATCTCCGACCAGCCCCTGGACCACGCCGAGGTGCTCGAGGCCGGCCGCGCGGCGGCCACCCGGATGGGCGACCTGCTCAGCCGGGTCGTGCCGCTGATCTGAGCCTGTCTCGCAGCCCCGCCTCGCAGCCCCGCATCATGCGGTGGTGGTTCCAGGTCAGGAGCGGACGGGCGACGTACGACGCCAGCGCGAGGAACCCGCCCACGCCGACCTGCTGCTCGAAGTGCATCCGAGTGCCGCCGGGCTCCTCGGCCAGGTGCCAGCGCACCCAGCCGTCGAGGTCCCCGGCCACGGCCACCTCGAGCACCGGGGGCTGCTGGCTCACCGACTCCAGCACCAGGTCGAGGTCGTAGGGCAGCGCCGAGCGGCAGATCACCCGTGCCGTCCTCGGGCCCAGCGACGCGACAGCGCGCACCTGCGGCCACCACTCCGGGTAGTGCTCGAGGTCGAGGACCGTCTCCGCGACCGCGGCCAGCGGGGCCGGGATCGTCCAGTCCGCCGTGAAGGAGTACGTCGCTCGCACGCGCCCATCATGCCGGGGTCAGCGGCTGCCCCACGCCGGGGCGTCAGCGCCGGTGGCGAGGCCCTCGGGCAGGACCGCGTAGGCGTCGAGGTCACCGAACGGTGCCACGGCGAGCCGCGCGACGCCGCCGGTGATGACGCTGAAGGCGACCTGGGTGCCGTCCGGCGACCACGCCGGGTGCCCGACGTTCGTGAGGCTCGGCCCGACCTCGTAGGGCTCGCCGCCGTCCTGGATCGCCCACACCGTGCCGTAGTCGATGCCGTGGCGGGCGTTGAACGCCGCGTTCGGCCCGGTCGCACGCAGGAAGAGCAGGGTGCCGCTCTCGGCGGAGTAGTCCGGGTGCGAGTCCCAGCCGGCCGAGCCGTCGGTCAGGTCCGTGGTCGAGCGGGTGCTCACGTCGTACCGGACCAGGTGCTCGGGGTAGCCCTGGCCGGCCGTGCCGATGGCGGTGTAGACGAACGCGTCGGCGGAGACCCAGGTCGGGGCGCCCTTGACCAGGGCGCCGGCCACCGGGGCGGCGAGGCGCTCGAGGCCGGACCCGTCGGCGTTCGCGAGGTAGAGCCCGCGCGGTGACTGGTCCGAGGCCGTGCACCACAGCGCGATCCGGGTGCCGTCCAGGCTGTAGCCCGGGCGCGTCGCGGAGGCGCAGTCGCTGTCGGCGCCGAAGAGCGCGCGCGTGGAGCCGCTGGCCAGGTCGAGCAGCTCGGGCGTCCAGGCGAGCGTGGCGCCCTCGTGCATGAAGATCACCGAGCGGCGGTCCGGGGAGATGGTCGGCAGCAGGTCGCCGGGCCCTCGGGTGAGCGCCTGCTCGGCGCCCGTCACCGAGTCCACCGAGTACAGGCTGCCGTTCTGGGACATCACCAGGTCCCCGTCGGGGAGGGCGCCGGTGGCCGCGACGGCCGAGACCGTCGTCGTGGCGGTCGCGGTGGCGGTCGCCGTGGCGGTGTGGGTGACGACGGTCGTCGCGTGCGTGCTCGGCGCGGTCGACGCGGCCGGGCTGCCGTGCCGGTTCACCGCGATCGCGGCCACCACGCCGATCGCGGTGGCGAGCGCCAGGGCGAGCGCGATCAGGGCGATGAGCAGCGACGACCGGCGGCGCGGCTCGGGGTGCGCGACCGGGGCCGGGACCGAGGTCGGCACAGCGTACGCCGGCGGCGGAGGGGGCGGATAGCCGCCGGCCGACCGCGTGGGGGCGCCCGGGATCGGGCGGGTCGGGGTGCCTGGGGCGCCCGTGGTCGGCGCTGCGGGCGCGAGGGTCGGCGCCGCGCCGCGTCGTACCGTGTCCGAGGGCCGCGCCGACTCCGGCATCCGCGGGATCGCCCGCAGTGCGACCGGGTCGAGGGCGCCGGTGGCCCGGGCGAGGACCGCGACCACCCAGGTCGCGTTGC